>JAJDTE010000218.1:0-9067 GCA_022827325.1 Gammaproteobacteria bacterium
CGGTCTGGTGAAACTGGATCCCGGCGCGGCGGGCCGTGGGCTGTCGCTCAGCGTTCGTCCGGTGTGGGGCCAGGCGGTGAGCGGGGTGGAGCGGCTGTGGGAGAGCGGTGTGGCCCTGGGGGCGGCGGCGGATCCGGATGCGGCGCGGGTGCATGCCAGGATCGCCTATGGCATCGGCACGGCCACGTGGGCGGGCCATGGGGTGCTGACGCCCTATACCGACGTGTCGCTGTCCGGGGACGGTGCAAACCGTCTTGGCATCGGCAGCCGCCTCGACATCGGGTCGTCGGTCAGGATGAGCCTCGAGGGCGTGCACAGCCGCCCGGCGAGCGGCGAGGCCGACCACAGCGTCATGCTGCGCGGGGAGTTGTACTGGTAGTCTTCCGGCAGGTTGACAAACAACAGGGGTGGGGGAGGTGCGTCCGAAATACGGACGCTGGAACCCTGGTTGTTGCTCCAGTGCCGGCTTACGCCTTACCTTGGCATCGCCGGTGAATTATCCAGCCTAGCGCTCCTGCTGCACTCTGAACGGATGGGAGGGATAGGCCCCGAGGATGCGGACCTTGGTGGAGAAGAAATGCAGTTCCTCGAGCGCCCTGGCAACCGGGGGCTCATCGGGATGCCCCTCGATATCGGCGTAGAACTGGGTGGCGGTGAAGCGGCCCTCGAGTTGGTAGCTTTCCAGCTTGGTCATGTTGACGCCGTTGGTGGCGAAACCGCCCATGGCCTTGTAGAGCGCCGCCGGCAGGTTCCTGACGCTGAACACGAAGGTCGTGATGACGGGCAGGTCCGCTCCCGCGGAGGGGCTGATCCCGGAGGGCTCGCGCGACAGGATGACGAAGCGGGTCACGTTTTCCTCGGCGTCCTCGATGTCCCGGCTGATGATCTCCAGCCCGTAGAGGTCCGCCGCCAGCGCCGGGGAGATCGCGGCCATTGTGCGGTCGTCATGCTCCGCCACCTCCCGCGCCGCGCCGGCCGTGTCGCTTGACACCTTCGACTCCCATCCGTGCTCGCGTATGATCCGGCGGCACTGGCCGAGCGCATGGATGTGGCTCTGCACGGACCGGATGTCGGCAAGCCGGGTGCCGGATCTTGCCATCAGCTGGAAATGGATCGGCATGAAGTACTCCCCGACGATGTGGAGATGGGACTCCGGGAGGATGTGATGGATATCCGCCACCCTGCCGGCAATGGTATTCTCGATGGGGATCATGGCCAGGTCAGTCTCACCTTCGCTCACCGCGTTGAAGGCGTCCTCGAACGTGCGGCAGGGGTACGGCTCCATGTCGGGATACATGTCCCTGCAGGCCATGTCGGAGTTGGCCCCGTATTCTCCCTGGAATGCGATGCGGTTGGTCGGTGCTGGTGTGGCCATCGGCGGTATGCTGTGATCGGCAAGTGCGGGATATTATCAACTCCAGCGACCGACACAACCGCTCCCTGATTCTTTCCATGCCACCGGGGCATGACTCCGGGCACCCACGGACCCTCTCATGACCAACGAATCCCTGATCGCGCGGCGCCGGGCCTCCATGGGGCCTGTCTACCGCCTGTTCTATGACGAGCCGGTGCACATTGTCCGGGGGGAGGGGGTCTGGCTCTGGGACGCCGGCGGCAACCGTTACCTGGACTGCTACAACAACGTGGCTTCCCTGGGCCACTGCCATGCCGGCGTGGTTGCGGCGGTTCACCGGCAGATGCAGCTACTGAACACCCATACCCGCTACCTGCACGAGAACGTGGTGCTGCTGGCGGAGCGCCTCGGCGCCCTGCTGCCGGGGGACCTCGGCACCTGCATGTTCGTGTGCACGGGTACCGAGGCCAACGACCTGGCGGTGCAGATCGCCCGGGCGGTCACGGGCCGCCGGGGTGTCATCGTCACGCAGGCGTCCTACCACGGCAGTTCCGCCCTGGTGAAAAAGCTGTCCACGGAAGGATACCCAGCGGGAGAACGTCCCGATTGGCTGGCGGTCGTGGAGCCGCCGGACTTCTACCGGGGGCCCTACCGGGAGGATGATCCGGGCGCCACGGCACGTTATGTGGACGAGGTGGACCACGCCGTCCGGCAACTCGGCAGCGCCGGCTTCGGCACGGCCGCCCTGATGCTGGACACCATCTGGGACGCCCCCGGCCCGCTCACGCCCCCGGTGGAATACGTGTGCGCCATCTGCGACCTGGTCCAAGCGGCGGGCGGCCTGGTGATCGCCGACGAGGTTCAGGCCGGCCACTGCCGCACGGGCCGGTGGTGGGGCCTGGACCATTACGGCATCCGGCCGGACATCGTGACCATGGGGAAGCCGGCCGGCAACGGGCATCCCCTCGGGGTCACCGTCACCACGCCGGAGATCGCCGCCGGGTTCGCCGCCGGCGGAACCTATTTCAACACCTTCGGCGGCAACCCGGTTTCCGCGGCGGCGGGTCTCGCGGTGTTGGAAGCGATGGAGAAAGAGAAATTGGCGGAAAACGCCGCCGCCACGGGTGCCTACCTCCGCGGAAGGCTCGAGAACCTGGCCGAGTCGAACCCGCGGATCGGCAGCGTGAAGGGACGGGGGCTCTTCCTCGGACTGGACCTCGTCGAGGACCCGGCAAGCAGGAGGCCCCTGTCCGGGGAAACCATGGACCGACTGGCCTCCCGCCTGATGCGCGAGGGCATCCTGGTGGGTGTCACCGGCCGTCACGGCAACGTACTGAAGCTTCGTCCGCCCCTGGTATTCCGGACCGAACACGCCGACACGGCGGTTGCCGCGATCGGGAAAGTGCTGGGGGAGGACTGATCCCGTCCTGCGAAACCTTGCGGATATCCCGGCGGGAGGCCCGCGGCGGCCGGTTCCGGTCAGCTATTCCCGGCGTCCTCGAGAATGATATCCGCGGCCTTTTCCCCCAGCATGATGGCAGGTGCATTCGTGTTGCCGGATGTGACCGTGGGAAACACCGACGCATCGGCGACGCGAAGCCCGTGCAGGGCGTGAACCCGCAGCCGGTGGTCGACCACAGACCGGGACGGGTCCGGGCCCATGGTGCAGGTGCTGGTGGGATGGAACACCGTGTCCGCCCGCGCCCGGATGTCCGCCAGCAGTTCCTCGTCGCCGTCTGTCCCGGGACCCGGCTGATACTCGCGTTCGATCACTTCCCGGAGCGGGGACGTACCGGCAAGATGCCTCAGGAACCTGACTCCTTCAAGCATTTCCTCAAGATCCTCCGGCGCGGAAAGATAGTTCGGCTCGATCCGGACGGACGCCAGCGGATCCGTGGAGACGATGCCGAGCCGGCCCCGGCTGGCAGGGCGGCACTGGCTGACCCCGGACTGGAAGGCGGCGAACGGGTCCGGCCGCATCATCGGGCGGATGCCCGGCGGAGCCTCGGTGTAGGTCAGGGCGCAGAAGTAGAGCTGCAGGTTCGGTCTCGGGCGCGCCGGGTCGCTGCGGAAGAAGCCGCCCGCCTGGTTGATCCCGATGGACAACTGGCCGCTGCGGAAGAACACGTACCGGGCGCCCTCCATGAGCTTGCCCCACCATGGGGACAGCCGGTTGTTGATCGTGGGGACCCTGGAGCGGTAGTAATGGGTGATGGTGAGGTGGTCCTGCAGGTTCCGGCCCACCGCCTCGTTGACCCGGACGGGCACGATGCCATGCTCCCTCAGGAGGGCTTCCGGCCCGATCCCGGACAGCTGCAGCAGTTGCGGCGTGTTGATCGCGCCGCCGCACAGGACGACTTCCCGGCCGGCCGTCGCGCTGCGGGTTCTACCGCGGTGGAGGAACTCGACGCCGGTGGCCCTCGTCCCGTCAAACAGGACCCGGGTCACATGGGCACGGGTGAGGACGGTGACGTTCGGCCTTTTCATCGCCGGGCGGAGGTACGCGCGGGCCGCGGACATTCGCCGCCCGCCCCGGGCGGTGATCTGGTACAGGCCCACGCCCTCCTGGTCCGCCCCGTTGAAGTCGGGATTGGCTTTCAGGCCGCAGGCCACGGCCGTGTCGATGAAGCTCCGGTTGAGGGGGTGGTAGCTGGCACTGACGTCGTCCACGTACAGCGGTCCGGAGTCGCCGCGCCACCGGTCGCCCCCCCGGGCATTGGTTTCAGCGCGCCGGAAATAGGGCAGCACATCGTCCCAGCCCCAGCCCGGGTTTCCCATGGCGAGCCAGTCATCGTAGTCGGCGTGCTGTCCGCGGATGTACACCATGGCGTTGATGGAACTGGACCCGCCGAGCACCTTGCCCCGCGGCCAGTAGCTTCGCCGGCCCCCCAGGCCCGCGTCCGGCTCGGTGGTGTACCGCCAGTTGACCGACGGGTCGTGGAAGGTCTTGCCGTAGCCGATGGGCGCCTGGATCCAGAACCGGTGGTCGGTGCCCCCCGCCTCCAGCACGAGCACGCTGAAACGGCCGTTCTCGGACAGGCGGCTGGCGAGCACGCAGCCCGCCGACCCGGCGCCGACAATCAGGAAATCGAACTGCATCAGGCTGGAGGCATTTTACGAGTTGACAATATTTGCCCGGCGGACACAAGGACAAGAGCGGCAGGGTCATCCGCAGCCGGTCGGAACGGGACCAGACTGATAAAGGCGCGGGCCGTCAGCGGCTGAACGCCGGGATCACCTCTGTGCAGAAGAGCTCCAGGGAACGCTTCTGCTCCCTGAGGCCAAGACCCATACTCGCGTAGTAGATGAACTCGTCCACCCCCAGGGCATCGTAGCGCTGCAGCTTTTCGATGACCTGGTCCGGGGTGCCGAACATCAGGTTCTCCCACAGCATTTCCGGGTTGTACTCGTCGCGGTTGTCCAGCTCAGCGAAGGGAATCGGCCTGGGGAAGCCGTTCTCCACGTCGCCCAGGTTCTTGAACAGGTTCTCGAACTGGCTGAGCTGGCGCTGTGCCGCCCGCACGGGAACCTCCCAGTCCTCCGGGCGGTCGTAGACTGCTGTATGGCGCATCATGGCGAACACCGGGCGTGCCTTCCCGGGGTTGGCGGCCAAGGCTTCGTCCAGGCGCCCCTTGTAGGTCTCCGCTTCCGCGAAATCCCGGGTCAGGGGCCAGGACGAGATGTTGCATCCGTTCCTGACCGCATAGTCGAAGGTGATCGGTGCCCGGGCCGCCACCCAGATGGGCGGATGCGGTTTCTGCAGCGGTTTGGGAACCGAGGTGGACAGGGGGAACTGCCAGAATTCGCCATCATGCTCGTAGTCGCCCTGCCACAGTTGCTTGACCGCCGGCAGGATTTCATGCATGTAGCGCCATCCATCGGTCTGCTTGAGTCCCGGCCGCATGCGGTCAAACTCCCGCTGGTAGGCGCCGGAACCGATGCCGAACTCCAGCCGGCCGCCGCTGACGAGATCGGTGAAGGCCGCCTCCCCGGCCAGCCGGATCGGGTGCCAGTAGGGGGCCACCGCCACGGCAGTGCCGAGGCGCACGCGCTCGGTGTGCTGGGCCCACCAGGTCAGGATCTGGAACGGGTTCGGCGCGATCGTCATCTCCAGCGCATGGTGCTCCGCCGCCCAGACGATGTTGAAGCCCCCTCGGTCGGCCATCCTGACCATGTCGAGGGTGTGCCGTGCGACTTCCCCCATGTCCAGGCTGTCGTCCATTCGTTCGAGATTGATGGCAAGCTGAAATTTCATCGTTCTGTCCTGTTTCGTGCCGTTCTGTCCGGCGGGTCGTTCTCGGTCGGCGGCTCTGCGCCCCCGGGAGTGTTCACCGATTTCACCGCGGTTGCAAGTGACCGCCGCGGACGGCGGCCGCCTGTGCGGCCGACATGGTCCCGGCCGTGCACCGCCGCACCGTGCTCACAGCGCCCGGCCGAGGAAATCGAGCACCGGACCGGTAAACATCTCAGGCGATTCCACCAGGGCCATGTGCCGGAGGCCGGGAACAATCCGCGTCTCCGCCCCAGGGATCCCGGCGGCGATGGCTTCGGCCATGGCCGGCGTGCTGCCGCTGTCGCATTCCGCCGTCATCACCAGGCAGGGGCGGGTGATGGTGCCGGCGGGCCGGACCAGTTCCCCGACGCCGCAGGCGAGCACCTGGCGGCAGAGCGCGTAGCTGTCCGGGTGGTTGGCGAGCACCTGGGCCCGGATGTCATCGATCACCGCCGGGTTCCGCAACTGGAATTCGCGGGTGAACCAGCGGTCGATGGTCGCGTCCAGGTTGGCCCCGGGGCCCCCTACGGCGCTGTCCCTGGCGCGCTCCTCTACCCGCCGCTGCGCTTCCGGGCTTCTTTCGTGGGGCGAGTTCAGGATCACCAGCGCCAGTACCCGCTCCGGGTGGTCCAGGGCGAAGCGGCGATTGATCATACCGCCCAGGGAAAACCCCACCAGCGCGGCGCTCCCGATCTCCAGCTCGTCCAGCAGGTCCCCCAGCTGGCGCGCAAACAGCGCAAGGCTCGGCTTTTCCGGGAGCGGGCTTGCCCCGTGGCCGTAGAGGTCGTATTGCAGGACCCGGTAGCGTCTGCCCAATGCGGGCGCGTGCCACCGCCAGGTGTGATGGGTGAGGCCCAGGCCGTGGATCAGGGCGACGGCCGGTACGCCCGGGGTGCCATCCAGCGTATAGGCCGTTCCATCTCTGGCGCGCTTCACGGAATCTGCCTGGCCGGGACTACTCGCGGTAGGTCGGGTCGCTCCTTTCCAGCACCTCCTTCAGGTGGGCGAAGTGCGCATCCGCCGCTCCGGTGTAGCTGTCCCAACCGGCGGCGGTCTTTTCCGCAAGCGCGTCATCCATGACCGCCAGCGGCTGTCCCGTGGAGTATGTCAGCACCATGGTTTTCGCCGCGCGTTCCAGGTAGTACATGGTCTCGAATGCCCCGGCCACGGTTTCACCGACCGTGAGGACGCCGTGATTGCCCATGATCATGGCATCGTGCTCTCCCAGCGCCTCGGCGATCCGGCGGCCTTCCTCCTCCTCGTCGGCGATCCCACCGAACGACAGGTCGATGGCCGTACGGTTGAAGAAGCGGGCGGTATTCTGGTCGATGGGCTTGAGAGCGGGGTCCTTCAGCCCGCAAAGCGCGGTGGCGTAGGGCGGGTGGCAGTGAATCAGGACCCTGGCGCGGGGAACCGCGGCATGCACGGCGCCGTGAATGCACCAGGCGCTCGGATCCGGCGCGTCGTCGGAGGACATCACCGCGGGGTCATCGGCATCGAGTTTCAGGAGATCGCTGGCCCGCATGGCGGAAAAGTGCCTCCAGCGGGGATTCAGCAGGAAGGTCTTGCCGTCATCGCTGACCGCGGCACTGAAATGGTTGGCCACGGATTCGTGCCAGTCGAAATGGACCGCCAGGCGAAAGGCGGCGGCGAGATCGACCCGCAGGGCCCATTCCCCCGCCTCGAATTTACTGCCGGTCAGGTAGCTGGTAACCGTGCTCATGATCGATCCCCGGGAATCAAAGTGGATGCCGATGGTAGTGCCCGAGTGCCATGCCGAAGGCATGAATTGCGACAGATTCTACAGCAATCCCGCAGTCCGGGTGCCTTCCCGGATGCTCCGGTCCACGGCGGGCCGGGACGGCCATCTTCCGGTCTGCCGCCATTGGATGCTTGAAGTCGTCCGCCGGGATTGGATACATTCGACGCGAAGTCCATCCGGATGCCTCTGTAGCCGTGTCCTTAGTACTGACCTGACCTTGGGCCGTGTGGCCGGCCGATGGGAGTGCGGGTTCCGGGCCGTGTTGTCCGGTCAAATGGAGTCCTGACCTTGAACCTGATCCTGCTTTTCCTGCTGTTTGCCCTGACCGCCCTGGTGTACGCCATGGCCGGTTTCGGCGGCGGATCCACCTACAGCGCGCTTCTGGTCCTGAACGGCGCCGACCACCGGATCATTCCCCTGGTGGCCCTGATCTGTAACCTGATCGTGGTAAGCGGCGGCGTGTTCCATCATGTCCGCGCCGGCAACCTGAAGACGGGCTTGATCCTGCCCTTTGCCCTGACTTCCGTGCCTATGGCCCTGGTGGGCGGTAGCCTGGCGGTTTCCGAGCAGGTGTTCCGGCTCGTACTGGGCACCGCCCTCGTGCTGGGCGGCCTGATGATGCTGAAGCCGATTGCCGGGAACCGGGACCGGGGCCGGCAACCGGAAAACCGGGTGGACTGGCGGATCGCCACGCCCATCGGCGCCGTGCTTGGCCTGCTGGCCGGGGTCACCGGGATCGGCGGCGGCATCTATCTCGGGCCGATCATGCACCTGGTGGGCTGGGCGGAGAGCCGGGTGGTCGCCGCCACCACCAGCGCATTCATCCTGGTCAATTCCCTGGCCGCGCTGGCCGGGCACCTGGGCAAGTGGCCCGAGACCGCCCAGGCGGGACTGACCATCTTTCTCTGGCTTCCCCTGGCGGTGTTCCTGGGAGGGCAGGTCGGCAGCATTCTCGGGGTGGGCCGCTATGGCGACAGGCTGGTGCGGGTGATCACCATGGTGCTGGTGTTCTATGTCGGGATCCGGCTGTTGCTGGAGGGCGGCTGACGGCTCCCGACCGGCCGGGGCCGGTCGTGCGGACAGGGTGCGGGATGCTCATCCCGCCGGAGTGCCCCGGGCGGGCCGATTTCCCATGACGGCGTAATAGGCCACCGGGATGATGACCAGGGTCAGCATGGTGGAAACCAGGATCCCGGAAATCAGCGCCACCGCGAGGCCGGAGAAGATCGGGTCGTCCAGGATGAAGAATGCCCCCGCCATGGCGGCAAGCCCCGTCAGCACGATGGGTTTGGCCCGCACCGAGGCCGAGCGCACGACCGCGTCCTCGAACGGCGCCCCGGACGCCACCTCCTGGTTGATGAAATCCACCAGCAGGATGGAGTTGCGCACGATGATGCCCGCCAGGGCAATCATGCCGATCATGGAGGTGGTGGTGAACTGGGCGCCGAGGAGGGCATGCCCCGGCATGACGCCGATCACCGTGAGCGGGATGGGCGCCATGATCACCAGCGGCGTGATGTAGCTGCGGAACTGGGCCACCACCAGGAGGTAGATCAGCAGCAGCCCCACCGAGTAGGCGAGCCCCATGTCGCGGAAGGTCTCGTAGGTCACCTGCCATTCGCCGTCCCACTTGACGGCGGGTTCGTAGGGGTCGGGGGGCTGGGAGAACAGCCACTGG
>JAJDTE010000070.1:0-7889 GCA_022827325.1 Gammaproteobacteria bacterium
TCAAATTATTTTATTCAGTAAGACATATTTCCACCCGTTCTTCAGGACGGGGCAGTCATGACCGGTTGGGCGTATCAGGCGCCAGCAGGATGCCGTTTAAAGACCTCGGCCCCGTCTCAGTATGTTCCGGCCGAAGCGCCGTCGGGCCTCGTCGGTCAGCCGGTCCAGCTTTTCCTGCCGGTCTTCCGGCTGCCGGATGCCGCCGGCCGCTTCAGCGGTTTCGAACAGATCCGCCTGGGACCCTTCCGCCGGTGACTCGCTGTCGGTGAAATTGCTCACCCCCACGCCCACCAGGCGCACCGCGAACCGCCGGTCGGCCAGGAGTGCCCGGAGGAGCCGGCGGAGCTCCCGCCAGATGACCAGGGTATGGTCTGTACGCCCGGGGAGGCTGTGCGCGCGGGTGACCGTGGAAAAATCGTGGAACCGCACTTTCAGGTTCACCGTCCTGGCCCCGAGTCCGGCGCGCCGCAGGCGATAGCAGACACCTTCCGTGAGGGAAAGGACGATGGGCTCGAGCGCGTCAAGGTCGGCGATGTCCCGGCTGAATGTCGTCTCGTGGGAGATGGACTTGGCCTCGCTGTCCGTGACCACCGCCCTTTCGTCGATGCCGTGGCAGAGCTGCCACAGGCGGGCCCCGGATTTGCCGAACACGGTTTCGAGCCAGTCCCCGGATGTCCGGCGAAGGTCGCCGATCGTGCGGACTCCCGCGGCGTGCAGACGGCTCCGGGCGGCTTTTCCCACGCCCCAGATGCTTTCCACCGGCAACGGGTCGAGGAAATCCTGGACTTGACCGGCGTGGATGAAGAGGAACCCGTCGGGTTTGCCCTGGTCGCTGGCGAGCTTGGCGAGGAACTTGTTGGGCGCGCCCCCCACGGAAGCCACCAGCCCCAGGTCGTTCCGGATATCCTGCTTGATCCGGCGGCCGATCTCCTCGGCATCCCCGAACAGGCGCAGGGACGCGCTGATATCGAGGAATGCCTCGTCCAGCGAGAGCGGCTCGATCAGGGGTGTGAACTGGCGGAAGATGTCCTGAATCTGGCCGGAAACCTCCCGATAGACCTGTCCCCTCGGGGGCACGATGACGAGATGACGGCAAAGCCTGACCGCCCGTGCCATGGGCATCGCGCTGTGGATGCCGAATTCCCTGGCGGTATAGTTGGCGGCGGCCACCACTCCCCTGTCCTCCGGACGCCCGCCCACCACCACGGGATGCCCCTTGAGGCCGGGATCATCCCTTTCTTCCACGGAGGCGTAGAACGCATCCATATCGATGTGCAGGATCATACCGGCAATTCTATCCCCACATGGAAAATACTGGGTATTGAGTGTGGCCGGTGTACTGCCTACACTCGGTCCTCCCGGATATGCCCTGGTATGTTGAACCGACCCGCCCCGTTTCCCGACGAAAACAGGCTGGAAGCCACCGAGATTGAGTGCCTGCGGGGGTTCCAGAGCCTCTTTCGCGGCCTGTCACTGGCGGTGGAGGCCGGTGTAGGATTGCAGGTCAGGGGTGCGAACGGGAGCGGCAAGACATCGCTCCTGCGCATCCTGTGCGGCCTGGCGCTGGCTGAATCCGGCAGCGTCTTCTGGAACGGTTCGGACATCCGGAAGTCCGCAGCCGAATACCGGGCCCAGATCAGTTACCTGGGGCACCGGCCGGCCCTGAAGGGAGAACTGACCCCCAGGGAAAATCTGGATGTCCTGGGGGCGCTGCATGGCAGGCGTCCCGATGGGGGTCGTATCGGTGAAACCCTTGCGTCCGTCGGCATCGAGCGGCGGCACGAACGGCCGAGTCGAACCCTGTCCGCCGGCCAGCAACAGCGTACGGCCCTGGCGCGGGTGATGCTCAGTGATGCGCCGCTGTGGATCCTCGACGAACCTGCCACGGCCCTGGATGATCCCGGGATCGGCACCCTCCGGACGGCCCTCAGGGATCATCTGGACCGTGGCGGACTGGTGATTTTCACCAGCCATCAGCCACTCCTTGAAACCGGGGAGTTGCGGGAAATCCGGCTGCCGGGCGCCCATGACTGATCACGACCAGGCGTCATCCGCCGAATCCCTCTGGTCGGGATTCCGGTCGCTGCTTCGCAGGGACCTGCGCATTGCCCTGCGCGAGCGGAACGACCTGGTGCAGCCGGTTCTGTTCTTCGTCGTCGTGGTCAGCCTGTTTCCGCTGTCCGTGGCCCCCGACCGTCAGCTGCTGCAGGATGCCGGTCCGGGGATCATCTGGGTATCCGCCCTGCTGGCCACCCTGCTGGCCCTGGACAGCATGTTTCGTCCCGACTACGAGGACGGCAGTCTGGAGCAGCTCGCGCTCAGTCCCCAGCCGCTCAGCCTGCTGGTGCTGGCCAAGGCCGCCGCCCACTGGCTGGCCAGTTCCGTGCCGCTGATCGTGGTGTCGCCACTGCTGGCGATGCTGATGCAGCTGCCCGGGAACGCCACGGGGGCGCTCGCGCTCAGTCTTGTGCTGGGAACGCCGGCCCTGAGCCTGATCGGCGCGGTGGGCGTGGGGCTTACCGTGGGAATCCGCCGAAACGGCGTGTTGCTCAGCCTGCTGGTATTGCCATTGTATGTGCCCGCCCTCATATTTGGCGCCGGGGCAGTCCAGTCCGTCATGATCAGCCAGGATCCGACTCCGCACCTGCTGTTGCTGGCCGCATTCTCGCTGTTCGCCCTGGCGGTCTGCCCGCTGGCCGCCGCGGCCGCCATACGGATCAGTTTGAACTGAAAGCCCTGGAGTCCCATCCTGGAGTCCCATATTCCGTCTCACGCTTCAGGCTTCTTCTGTATTGGACTCTGATAATATACGGAAGAAATAATATATGATGATACGTGCAAGAGATCTCCAGCAATCCTGCCGATCAGGCGACGATGCCACCGAATAACACTGCTCCCGCCCCGACCGGCAGACGCTGGGTGTGGTTTCACCGGTTCGGCTCGCCGGCATGGATCTATGGATTTTCCACGCGCTGGGCACCGGTATGCGGGTGGATCGCGGTGGTGCTGTTCGCCGCCGGACTTTACCTTGGGCTGGTCGTGGCGCCGCCGGATTACCAGATGGGAGACAGCTACCGCATCATCTACATTCACGTGCCGTCGGCATGGCTTTCCATGTCCAGCTATGCCGCGATGGCGGTGGCCGCGGGTGTCGGCCTGGTCTGGCATCTCAAGGTCGCCGACCTGGTTGCCAGGTCCATTGCGCCGCTGGGTGCCATGTTCACGTTCTGCGCCCTGTTCACCGGTTCCCTGTGGGGCAAGCCCACCTGGGGCACCTACTGGGTCTGGGACGCCCGCCTGACTTCAGAACTGGTGCTTTTGTTCCTTTTCATCGGCTACATGGCGCTGTCCGCAGCCATCGAGGACCGGCGCACGGCCGCCAGGGCATCCGCGGTACTGGCCCTGATCGGCGTGATCAACCTGCCCATCATCCATTTCTCCGTGGAATGGTGGAACACGCTGCACCAGGGCTCCACCGTAACCCGGCTCGGCAGACCCACGATGGACACCCGGATGCTGGTGCCCCTGCTGGTGATGTTCCTCGCCTTCAATTTCTACTTCGCCGGGGCGGTGTTCAACCGTCTTCGGGGGGAGCTACTCCACCATGAACGGCGCACCCGCTGGGTGCAGGAACTCGCGCATGGCTGATTTCCTGCACATGGGGGGCTACGCGTTCTACGTCTGGACCAGTTACCTGGTGGTGCTGGCGCTGCTCCTGTGGCATTTCCTGGCACCGCTGAACCGTGTACGGTCCCTGCTCAGGATGATCTCCCTGCAGTCGGACGGAAAGGATGCGGAGAACACCGGGGGGCAGGTATGACCCCCCGGCGGCGCCAGCGGCTGATACTGGTCGGGCTTCTTCTGCTCGGCGTCGGGGGTGCGGTTGCGCTGGCACTGACCGCCCTCAACCAGAACATCAACCTGTTCTACAGTCCGAGCCAGGTGGTGGCCGGAGAGGTGCCGAAGGGCGCCACATTCCGCCTCGGCGGCATGGTGGTGGACGGGAGCGTGCGGCGCAACCCGGGCGACCTTGAGGTCTGGTTCGATCTCACCGACACGGCTGAGGTGGTGACCGTACGATACGACGGCATCCTTCCGGACCTGTTCCGCGAGGGTCAGGGTATCGTCACCACGGGAAATCTGGTGGATGGCGGGTTCGTGGCCCAACAGGTGCTGGCGAAACACGACGAGACCTACATGCCGCCCGAAGTGCACGAGGCCCTCAGGCGGGCCAATGCCGATGCCTATCGGGAACAGGCCGGGAAGAGCAGCGGGCAATGATTCCCGAGATCGGCCATTTCGCCCTGATCCTTGCACTGGTGCTTTCCGTGCTGCTGGGCGTGCTTCCCCTCGCGGGTTCGTTGCGCGGGATATCGGGCTGGGTCCTGCTGGCGCGCCCGCTGGCCCTGAACCTGCTCATCATGGTGGCGGTTTCCTATGCCTGCCTGACCTGGGCCAGTATTGTCAGTGACTTTTCCGTCGCCTACATTGCCAATCATTCCAATTCCAAGCTTCCCCTGATCTACCGGATTTCCGGTGTCTGGGGGGGGCATGAGGGGTCGCTGCTGTTATGGGCGCTGATCCTGGCAGTCTGGACCGGTGCCGTGGCACTGGGCACCCGGGGCCTGCCGGACGTGATGAGCGCCCGGGTCCTGTCCGTCATGGGCCTGGTGTCGGTGGGCATCCTGCTGTTCGTGGTGTTCACCTCGAACCCGTTTGAACGGCTCTTCCCGGTGCCCCCGGAAGGCCGGGACCTCAACCCGCTGCTGCAGGACATCGGCCTGGCCATACACCCGCCCATGCTGTACATGGGCTATGTGGGATTTTCCGTGGCCTTCTCCTTCGCCATCGCCGCCATGATCGGCGGACGCCTGGACGCGGCATGGTCCCGCTGGGCCCGTCCCTGGACCAACGTCGCCTGGATGTTCCTGACCTTCGGCATCGCGCTCGGTTCCTGGTGGGCATACTATGAACTGGGCTGGGGCGGCTGGTGGTTCTGGGACCCGGTGGAGAACGCCTCGTTCATGCCCTGGCTCGTGGGCACCGCCCTCATCCACTCCCTTGCGGCCACCGAGAAGCGCGGTGTGTTCAAGGCCTGGAGCGTGCTGCTCGCGGTCATGGCGTTTTCCCTTTCCCTGCTGGGCACTTTCCTGGTCCGTTCCGGTGTCCTCACCTCGGTGCATGCCTTTGCCAATGACCCGACCCGTGGTCTGTTCATCCTGATCTTCCTGTGCATCGTCGTCGGCAGTTCGCTGGTGCTCTATGCCTGGCGGGCGCCGAGCATCCGGAGCTTCGTCCGGTTCGATCCCGTTTCCCGGGAAACCGCCATACTGCTGAATAACGTGCTGTTCGCCATGCTTTGCTTCGCGGTCCTTGTCGGGACGCTCTACCCGCTGTTCCTGGACGCGATCAGCGGTACCAAGATCTCGGTGGGTCCACCCTACTTCGACCTCCTGTTCGGCATCCTCGGCGTGCCGCTGATACTCCTGCTGGTGGTGGGCGCGCTGCTTCGCTGGAAACGGGACCGCCTGTCACGAACCTTGCGGGCGCACCTCCTGCCCGGGGGACTCGCGCTGCTGATCGGACTGGCCGCGCCACTCGCGATGACCCGCTATTCCATCCCCGCGGCGCTCGGCATCTCCCTAGGCTGCTGGGTCATGCTCGAAAGCCTGGCCGGCCTCGTCTCGCGCACCCGTTCGGGGCAGCGCGTCCTCGGCCTGCTGCGCCTGCCACGGGGCATCAAGGGCATGCACCTTGCCCATTTCGGCGTTGGCGTCTTCATCGTGGGCGTGGCCATGGTCAAGGGATTCACGATCGAGAAGGATCTGCGGATGGCGCCCGGGGAGGAATTCACGGTTTCCGGCTACACCTTCCGCTTCCAGGGAGTCCGGGAAACCCCGGGACCCAACTACCACTCCCTCATGGGCTGGTTCGAGGTCTACTCGGGCGACCGCATGATCGGCCAGATGCATCCGGAGAAGCGGACCTACCTGGTGCAGAAGGATCCCATGACGGAGGCAGCCATTGACCCCGGCCTGACCCGTGACCTCTTCGTGGCCCTTGGGGAGCCGCTGGATGACCAGGGATCCTGGGCCGTGCGTATCTATTACAAGCCGTTCATACGATGGATCTGGGGAGGCGCCTTCCTGATGGGCATCGGCGGCCTGGTGGCGGCTACGGATGCGCGTTACCGGCGCCGGCGGGGGCTGAGCACGGCGGCAGTGCCGGGCCGGACCGCATGAACCGGTATGTTCTGCCGCTGGCGGTGTTCGCCGGCCTGGCGGCCCTGCTCTGGAGGGGGCTGGACCTGGATCCCCAGAAGCTTCCGTCCACCCTGATCGACAAGCCGGCACCGGCATTCGCCCTCGAACGGCTGAATGATCCCGAGGCGGAATTCGGCCCCGGGGACATGGCCGGCAGGGTCTGGCTGCTCAACGTCTGGGCATCCTGGTGCGTTGCCTGCCGGCAGGAGCATCCGGTGATCACCTCCCTGTCGAAAGAAATTGATATCGTGGGACTGAACTACAAGGACAAGCGCGGCGATGCCCGGAACTGGCTGGCCAGGTGGGGCGACCCCTACCTCCTGAGCGCCTTTGACGGGAACGGGGATGTGGGCATCGATTACGGGGTATACGGGGTGCCGGAAACCTTTGTCATCGATCGGACCGGTCATATCCGCTACAAGCATGTCGGCCCGGTGAGCGAGACGGATGCGATGGAGATCCTGTTGCCGGTGATCCGGCAACTGCGGGAAGGAGTCAATTGAACGGGCCGGGAAGACGCCGGATCGCGGCCGTGGTCATGGCGGCCTGGTTCTGCGTGGCTTTGCCGGCTGCCGCCAAGGTGGAGGTCGTGGGATTCGCCGACCCCGCCATGGAGGCCCTTTACCAGCAGATGATCCAGGAACTCCGCTGCCTGGTATGCCAGAACCAGAACCTGGCGGACTCCAACGCCGACCTCGCAAAGGATTTGCGGCGCAAGACGCGGGAACTGGTCGAGGACGGGAAGAGTCGTTCGGAAGTGGTTGAATACATGGTTTCCCGGTACGGCGAGTTCGTGCTCTACCGCCCACGATTCACCGCGGCTACCGCGTTTCTGTGGATGTCCCCCCTGGTTCTGTCCCTGATCCTGATTTGGTGGGTGCTGCGATGGCGGCGGCGCGCGACCGCCGCGCCCACCGGTTACAGCGAAGACGACCTGCAACGGGCCAGGGCCCTGCTGGAGGAATCGGGGGACAACGGGGACCGGCAACCCCCGGGTTCAGCGGGATGACGTGGTTTGTCCTGGCCAGCGCGGGCCTGGCGATCCTCTGCCTCCTTCTGCTCCTGCCCGGCGTCATCCGGCCGCGCCGGGTCGTCAGCGTGGACATGAGCCGGGAGAACCTTGCCATCGCCAGGGAGCGTCTGGCGGAAGTGGATCCGGAGGAAGGCGGTGCCGGGGAGGGAGCACCGGAACTGGAGGCCGCCCTCCTGTCGGATCTGTCCGGACCGGACTATGTCCTTGGCGAGAACCAGGCCCGCGGGCGCTGGACCACCGTCGCGGTCCTGCTGCTGGTTCCCCTGGCTGCAGTATTGATCTACATGCAGGTCGGGGACGACCGCTGGACGCTTCCCCCGCTGAACCAGCAGGAAGCCGGGTCCCAGTCCCATGCGGAAGTGGACATACCGCAACTGCTGCAGCGCCTGGAGCGGAGCCTGGCGGAAAACCCCGGCAATGCCGACGGCTGGGCCATTGCCGGGCGCACCTACATGGTGATGAACCAGTTCGACAAGGCCGAAGCGGCCTACGCCCGGGTGCATGATCTGGTGGGGGACGACCCGGACATCCTGACTGCCTGGGCGGACGCCAGCCTGATGCGCAACGGGGGCCGCTATACCGCCGAAATCTCG
>JAJDTE010000078.1:0-18735 GCA_022827325.1 Gammaproteobacteria bacterium
TGGTCCCACGGCGACCAGGAGATATTTGACCTGGATGCAATGATCGACCTGTTCGATATCAAGGATATCAACCGTTCCGCAGCCAGCTTCGATCCCGAAAAACTCCTTTGGCTCAACCAGCATTACATCCGCCAGGCCGACTCGGCCAGGCTCGGCAACGAACTCGCTGCAAGGCTGCACGCGCGGGGACTCCGGCTGCGTGAAGGTCCCCGTGTGTCCGAAGCGGTGGAGGTGTTGCGGGACCGTGTACAAACCCTGGAGCAGATGGCGGAACAGTCCAGGTATCTGTACGCCGAGCCGGAAAGCCATGACCCGAAAGCGGCCAAACATCTTGTCCCGGAGGCGGTGCCCCGCCTGGCAGCGCTGGCGAAGAGCCTGGAGGCCCTGGACGACTGGACCGCGGACAACATCAATGCCGCCATCAAGGCCGTGGTGGCCGACCTGGGCGTCAGGTTTCCCGACGTGGCCCTGCCGCTCAGGGTGGCGCTGTCCGGCGGAACCTCGACACCGCCCATTGATGTCACCACGCGGCTGGTGGGTAAAACCAGGACTTTGAACCGTATCCGCCGTGCCATAGGTACGATCGAGTCCGGGATCGCATCCGGGTAGAGCCGGGCCCAACGGGCGGTACGGATGAACCGGGATTCATCTCGGACGCGCGGCGACCCTTGCGTAAAGGTCCTTGTATAAAGACGGATTGCACCTGGCGAAAAACCTTGATCGCCCCATGGGCAGACCGTACAATACGCGCCCTTCGGGGCCATAGCTCAGCTGGGAGAGCGCAACACTGGCAGTGTTGAGGTCGGCGGTTCGATCCCGCCTGGCTCCACCAGTTTCCGTATCCGATTTGTCCGACAGGCAGATTTTCCAACCGGCAGCAAGGTCAAGTCCCCATCGTCTAGTTGGCCTAGGACACCGCCCTTTCACGGCGGCGACAGGGGTTCGAATCCCCTTGGGGACGCCAACAAACCAAAGACTTACATGGATGTAGGTCGCTTTCTTCCGCTTCCCTTTCGACCCCCCGGAAGGGATTCCGGTACATGCCCGATCGCTGCTCCGGCGATTCCTCCGCCTGAAACAGGAGCAATGTAATTCTTGATTCTCGCAAGCGGGACCTGATATCAGGTAATTGATACCATCGGAACGGTCCGGAAGATTAGGGCCGATGCCGTGAACCGTTTCAAACTGTTGAATACTCTTTTTATCGAACCCGGTATGCGCAAATCACTTGGAATTCTCGTTGTCGTCTTCGTGGCCATATCAGGGCCAACCCTCGCCCAGGAAGCCACCCGGTATGTCGTACCGGCCAGCAGTGACCTTGACCGGAAGGAGTACCGGGGACTGGTGCTGGAAAACGGCCTCAAGGTCCTGCTGGTGTCCGACCCGAAATCCGATCGCGCCGAAGCCTCGATGGACGTTCATATTGGCAGCGGGAGCGATCCTGCGGACTGGAACGGACTCGCGCACTTTCTCGAGCACATGCTGTTTCTGGGCACCGGCAAATATCCCGAGGCCGGCGAGTACCAGGCGTTCATCAAGGATCATGGCGGCAATCAGAATGCCTACACCTCGTACGCTCACACCAACTACTTTTTCAATGTCAATCACGACAGCCTGGAGCCGGCACTGGACAGGTTTTCGCGATTCTTCATCGATCCGACCTTCGATGCGATGTACGTGGAGCGGGAACGATCGATCGTGCATTCCGAATACCAGGCCCGGCTGAAGGATGAGGGGCGGCGCATCTGGGAAACCCAGAAGGAGATCCTGAATCCCGGACATCCCGGGTCGCGGTTTTCAGTGGGGTCGGCGGACACATTGCAGGATCGGGATGGCGTTTCCGTCAGGGAGCGCCTGATCCAGTTCTACGAACAATGGTATTCCGCCGATATCATGGGATTGGCCGTGGTGGGCCGGGAATCCCTGGATATCCTGGAAGGCTGGGTCCGGGATAAGTTCGCCGAAATTCCCGGGCGCGGAATCAGCCCGCCACTGTATATCCAGTCCTACCTCAACCGCGATCTGGCACCAGTGCGTCTGGATATCGTTCCGGAAAAACAGGTCAACCGCGTGTCATTCCAGTGGGCCATTCCCACAGTCTACGACGAGTATCTCAGCAAGCCCCTGGGATTCATTTCCAATTTGCTGGGCCATGAGGGCGAGGGATCCCTGCTGGCGGCGCTCAAGCAACGGGGCTGGGCGGAATCGCTGAGCGCGGGTGCCGGTTTCATGGACCGGCACCAGGGGACCCTGATGGTCTCGATCGGACTGACCGAACCCGGCCTCGACCATATCGCCGAGATCGGAGAGATGCTGTTCCGCACCATTCACCTGATCCGTGATCACGGGCTGGAGGAATGGCGGTTCAGGGAACAGCGTCAGCTGGGAGAGATCGCATTCCGGTTCGCCGAGGAACAAGGCGGCGGCGCGCTCGCCAGATCCCTGGCCTCCCGGCTGCATGATTACCCCTTTGAGGACGTGCTGCGCGGACCCTACGTGATGGAGCGGTTCGCACCCGACCGGATCCGGACCCTGCTGGATCACCTGGTTCCGGAACAGGTCTATCTGCAGGTCGTGTCCCAGAAACACAAGGTGCGCAGGATCTCGGACTGGTACGGGGTCCGCTATGGCATTTCCCCGGTGGACCCCGAGTGGATCGGGCGCTGGCGGGACGCCGGACAGACGGAGTATGCGGACCTTCACCTCCCGGACGCCAATCCGTATGTCCCGGAAAGGCTGGACCTGGCTCAACTGGCGGACATGCATGAACAGCCGGTACGCCTGGAATCGGCCCAGCCCATCTCGGCCTGGTACCGGGGTGACCAGGAATTCCGCGCGCCGCGGGCGAATTATTTCGTGAGCATCAAGTCACCGGCGGCCAACGACACGGCGCGTAGCGCGGTCCTGACGGAATTGCTGGTCCGGTTGCTGAACGACCAGCTCAATCCGGCCAGCTACCCCGCACACCTGGCAGGCCTTTCCTACAGCCTCTATCGCCACAGCCGGGGCATGTCCATCCGGATCACCGGCTTCCAGGACAAACAGTCCGAACTGTTGCAGACCGTCCTTGATGCCGTACGGGCGCCTGCCTTCGATTCGGACCGTCTGGCCCTTGCCAAGGCGGATCTGACCCGTGAGCTGGAAAACCGCGTGCTGGATCGTCCCTCCGAGCAGACCGTGCATGAGATTTACCGCCTCGTGATGCAGCCGTACTGGACTGAAACAGAGCGCCTTGAGGAGATTCCGGATATCACCGCCGAGGATGTGCGCCGGCATGCGAAGACCATCACCACTGACGCAGCGGTGGTCTCCCTGGGGCACGGGGACCTGACCGAGGAACAGGCAAGGGCGCTGAATCATCAGGTGCGTGCCGCATTGCCGGCCCTGTCGGATGCCGACACGGCGTCCAGGCCCCGGATCCGCCGTCTCGGCTACGCGAAACCCTATCTTCGTACGCTGGATGTGGATCACGGGGACTCGGCGGTTTCCTATTACTTCCAGGGAGACGAGAAATCCTACCGGGGGCTGGCGCGCTCCCGGTTCCTGGGCCAGATCATCGAATCCCCGTTCTACCTCGAGCTTCGCACCATGAACCGTGTCGGGTACCTGGTGTTTGCCACCGCAATGGACCTGCTCGAGGTTCCCGGTCTGTTGCTGTCGGTCCAGAGCCCCAGCCATAATGCCAGCGAGATCGATGCGCTGGTAGAGGATTTCCTGTCCGGGTTTCCTGACTACATTGCCGGCATGAGCGATGACGATTTCCGGCGTGCGCGTGCCGGTCTGGTGGCCCAGCTCCTTACCAGGGACAACAACCTGAAGAACCGTTCCAGGCGTTACTGGCGGGAAATCGACCTGATGGAATATGACTTCGACAGCCGCAAGAGGCTGGCGAACGCAGTGAATGACCTGACCCGGGAAGAAATGGTTGCCTATGCCCGGGCACTGTTGTCGTTGAAGCCGCGCGTGGTCAAGGTACAGTCCCCGGGCCGCAGGGAGGGCGCTGGTTCCGGAGCACTTGATCCGGCCGGTTACGTCCAGACCGGGAGTCCCGTGTCGTTCCGCCGGGACGCACTGGGCTATTTCCCGGCGCTATAGCGGGTTCTCAGCACCGCCCAGGCCATGCCGGAGACTGAAATCGTCCGGATTTGCGAGCACATCGGGACCCGGTTGCGTGAACTTGGCGGCCACCTTGTGACGGTGGAGTCCTGTACCGGTGGGGGGATTGCCTGGCACATCACCTCCGTTGCGGGCAGTTCGGATTGGTTCGACCGGTCGCTGGTAACCTACAGCAACCGGGCAAAGACGGAACTGGCGGGTGTTCCCGAGGTGCTGATCGAGGAGCACGGCGCGGTCAGCGAACAGACCGCCGTCGCAATGGCAGAGGGCGGAATGGCGTTTTCCGGGGCCGATTTTGCCCTGTCCGTGACCGGCATCGCCGGACCTGGCGGCGGGAGCGAGGAGAAACCCGTGGGTACTGTCTGCTTTGCCTGGTCCCACCGGGGGCCGGGTGATTGCCGGGTGGTGGAAACTGATACCCGCCGGTTCCCGGGCGACCGGAACGATGTCCGTCAGGCCAGCATCCTGCATGCGCTTGCCGGTTTTTCATCCATGCTGGACCGGGTCGGGAATCGGCCGGGATCCTGATGGTTTACAATATTCGGCACCTGCCGGATATCTTCATATAACCAGGTATTTTTTCCCCATGGACTATCTCGATTTCGAAAAGCCCATTGCGGAACTCGAGGAAAAAATCATCGAGTTGCAACGCGTTGGTGCGGACAGATCCCTGGATCTGGACGAGGAAATCGAGCGTATGCGGGAGAAGAACCGGGAACTGACCAAGGATATCTTTTCCAAGCTGACACCCTGGCAGGTCACACAGATCGCGCGTCACCCGTTGCGTCCCTATACGCTGGATTACGTCGAGCGGATCTGCACCGACTTCCAGGAACTGCACGGGGACCGGATGTATTCCGACGATGCCGCGATTGTTGCAGGCATGTGCCGGATCGGGGGCCGCAGCGTCGCACTGATCGGTCACCAGAAAGGTCGTGACACCCGTGAACGCACCCGGCGGAATTTCGGTATGCCGCGGCCCGAAGGCTATCGCAAGGCCCAGCGGGTCATGCAGCTTGCGGACCGGTTTCACCTGCCGGTGGTGACTTTGATCGATACGTCAGGCGCCTATCCCGGCGTGGGGGCGGAAGAGCGTGGCCAAAGCGAGGCCATTGCAAGGTCTCTGGAAGTCATGGCGTCCCTGAATGTTCCGGTTGTATCCGTCGTGATCGGCGAGGGCGGGTCCGGCGGCGCCCTCGCCATCGGGGTCTGTGACCGCCTGCTGATGATGGAATATGCCGTGTATTCGGTAATTTCCCCGGAAGGCTGTGCCAGCATACTCTGGAAAAGCGCCGAAAAGGCCGCCGATGCGGCCGAGGCGATGAAGATGACCACGGGGGATTTGCGTGCCCAGGGATTGGTGGATGAAGTGATCCCGGAACCGTCCGGCGGCGCGCATCGGGATTACGATGCGGCATCAAGGAGCGTCGCGAGCGCGGTATCCGCCGCACTGGATCAACTGTGCGACAGACCCATGGACGTACTGCTCGAGCAGCGATACCAGCGCCTCATGAAGCTTGGGAAGTACGGGGTCAAGGGCCATTAACCGTCACCGGCCAGGTCAGGAATTCGACCACGACCGACTGGCCGGGATACTCTACGGCACCCTGAACCTGCCCAGAGACGCAAGTTTCGCCGTGGGCTTCAGCGGCGGTGTCGATTCCACGGCATTGCTGCTTGGCCTGTCGAGAATGAAGGAGAGCCGGGCCGGCGGCGGACTGCTGGCACTCCATTTCAATCACGCCATTCACACCGATTCCGACCTGTGGCAGGGGCATTGCGAACGGGTTTGCCATGAGCTGGGCGTGTCCCTGGTCAGTGGAAGATGGCACCATGGACAGGTTTCGGGGGTACGGGAGGGAGCGGCGAGGGAAGCACGATATCGCTGGTTCCGCCGCTCGCTGCCGGATGAGTGCCTGCTCTTTCTGGCGCACCACCTGGATGACCAGGTGGAAACGTTCCTGCTGAACCTGCTCGAGGGCCGGGACATCCATCGTGTGGCAGGGATGTTGCCAAGACGTGCACTCGATTTCGGTGATCGCCGCGAGGTGATCAGGCCGCTCCTGGGATTCACCCGCACGGCGCTTCGGACCTATGTCGAATCCGGTGGAATGCGCTGGGTTGAAGATCCGTCCAACCGGAATACCGGGCATCGGCGGGTGTGGATCCGTACAAGGGTCCTTCCGGAACTTCGTCGGCACTGTCCCGACCTGGATGGGACCGTGACGGTTACGACCAGGGTGCTGCAACGGATGGTGCGCATTCGTTCGGCAAGGGCCCGGAGCCTGTTGACAGGAATCGTGGATCCGGCAGCAACGAGGATCTTTTGTCGTTATGCGCCCATACCGGTCAAGGGGCTGCTGTCACTGGATGCCGTGGACCGTGAGGATGTCCTGCGCCGGTGGGTACATGCAGGATCGCTGGATGCGCCGGGCAGGCAGGGGATGAAGATGCTCCTGCGTGATCTGGACCGGGTTGTCCAGACCGGACCTGAATCCAGGGTGCGGAGCGGGTTGCGGCTGGATTGGCATGGTGCATCCATTCGGGAATACCGGGGCAGGCTCCACCTGCTCGGGTCGCTGCCCGAACCCGGTGAAGAGATCCCCTGGCATGGTGAAGATATCGAGTTGGTGCCGGGGCTTTCGGTTCATTCCGACCCCAAGGCGGATGAGGAAACGAGCCTGTCGTCATACGGCAGGCTGTTCTGGCGATGGCGCCGGGGAGGAGAGAGAATCCGGCTTCCCGGCCGGTTCCACAGCACCTCGCTGAAGAAGGCCTGCCAGGCACGGGGCGTGCCCGGCTGGGAGCGGGACCTGTTGCCGCATCTTGCCTGTGACGGCGGAGTTGCCTGGTTCCACGGGATTGGCTGGTGCGTTCCTGCAACGGCACGACCGCCAGGGTGTGATGCCCTGGAGGTGGATCCTCCGCCCGTGCCTCACCGGGTACTTCAACTGGCCTGGTGTCCGGAGCTGAAGCGAAACCAGATCTAGAAGACGGCCCGGCAGAAGCGTCTGCATGTTTACCAGGGTCTTATCCGGTAACCTGGTATCTGCTGCTGGACCGCGCAGGCTGCCGAATGCATCCGTCTCCGGCATACCCGTGCAACGGGTGTTCGGATCATTCCGTCTCCCGTGGGGAGTCCTGGCTGCAGGATTCTCCTGGCCCTGAGTACGGTAAGCAGCAGGAACCCGCCGAAACGCACAAAACTACTGTGTTCATAGGCATCTCTGGTAACAAGGGTGGGGAAGGTGCCAACTACATGTCTTCCCTAAATTGAGGCACTGCTATAAAATCGGGTATCTGAAATTTCTGATGGTCGTCTCTAGGGGCGGCTAAGTATGTTGAGGGGCCTGAAGAGCCCCTCTTTTATTTGGGATAGCAATGACAAAAAGTGGAATTCACCACGATTCGCGCTGGAAGCGTGTCTGTATATTTGTAGATGGAGAGAATTTCCGATTTAGTCTCAGTAATTTATTCAGTCGAAGTTCCTATAACTTCAAAGTACAAGACTACTTGCCCGACGCAAATTGGCATGGTTTCTTCCAGTCATTGTGTGAACGTGCTGGATGGGAACTGGTAAGGGTATACTGGTATGTTACGAGAGAGATCGATTACTGGCCCTATAAGATTCCACACGAGTGGGGAGAGAAAAGAGCCTTCCTACAAAAGAGAAAAATCACTGCTCGTCTGATTGAACAGGGGTGTAATTTTTCTGAGGGGAATCAGGGTCTGAAGGATGTTGAAGAGGAACTTCGCAAACGGCGCCAGTTGATCAATAGGCGGGCGGAAGGATGGCACCAAATTCATACCGCCATTGAACGTGAAAATGATCAGATTCAGTTTCAACGCTTCGGAACCATACGGTACGATCTGGTTGATCGATCATTTAGTAGTGAGAAGGGAGTCGATACACAGCTTGCAACTGATCTGATTGTTTTCAGTGACATCTATGATGTTGCCTTGCTTGTTTCGGGAGATGCCGACTATATACCACCAGTATCCGCTGTAAAGAATAAGGGGAAGCTCGTTTATAGTGTTAGCTTTCTCACTGCAGATGGAGCCAAGTTACCGGGAGGGGCCCGGAGGCTTGAAGGGTGTGTCGATGGGCAGATTGAATTGCCGTTCGAACAAGTCAGTTCACGTTTGGGTATAACACGAGAAATGGTCCCAGAATAGACCAGCAGATCCACCGTTACCTGTCGGAGGAGTCGGGGTTCTTCATGAATTTTATGTAGAAGTCGGCATCTGATCAGACAGTTGTCGGGTCGATGGGGTGACTGTCAGTTGTAACCCGGCTCACAGACGTCACAATTTCCGAAAATGCAACGGTATTGATCGTCTTCCACCAGGCCGAATCGTATCTCGTCCATGCGTGGTCCGGGGACCGGTTTTACGTGACGCGCCTAGGCCAGGAAACGCGGCCGAAACCCCGGACGGCCGCGGCTGAGCAAGGAACCCATGTCCACGCTGAAGAACCTGTTCGATGCCGGCATGACATCAGGGCAGCAGAACAACAACTCGGATTTGGACGGTCGACGTCCAATAAGATCGCCAGGAAACCGAAGACACCCGGCGGATTTTCCTGCGGCGGATTTTCCTTGAGACGTGCGGGTGATTTTGGTATCCTGTCGTCCCGTCTGGAGCACTTGTTACAGGTGCTTCAAGCCTGAGGTGGATCCTCAAGGCAGCGGCAATAATCCGGCTTGAATCCGAGGGATTCCCGGTAACAGATGCCGCAACGTATTCCAGAATATGAGCAAGTACGTATTTATCACAGGCGGGGTGGTTTCTTCTTTGGGCAAGGGAATTGCGGCGGCGTCTCTCGGCAGCATACTCGAATCCCGCGGCATCCGCGTTACGATGATGAAGCTGGACCCGTACATCAATGTCGATCCCGGCACGATGAGCCCGTTCCAGCACGGGGAAGTGTTCGTGACCGATGACGGTGCCGAGACGGATCTGGACCTTGGGCACTACGAGCGCTTCGTCAATGCCACCATGGGCAAGCGCAACAATTTCACCACCGGGCAGATCTACGAACGCGTGATCCGCAAGGAACGCCGGGGCGAGTATCTGGGTGGTACCGTGCAGGTTATCCCGCACATTACCGATGAAATCAAGCAGTGCATCTGCGATGGCTCTGCCGGGGCGGAGCTTTCGCTGGTGGAAATCGGCGGAACCGTGGGTGACATCGAGTCACTTCCGTTCCTGGAAGCCATCCGGCAGATGCGCATCGAGCTTGGCCGTTCCAATACCCTGTTCATGCATCTGACCCTGGTGCCGGAAATCAGCGTGGCAGGCGAGATCAAGACAAAACCCACCCAGCACTCGGTGAAGGAACTGCGATCGATCGGTATCCAGCCGGATATCCTCCTTTGCCGCGTCAGGGAGCCCCTGCCTGATTCGGCCCGCCAGAAAATCGCGCTGTTCACCAATGTGGAAAAGCGTTCCGTCATCTCTGGTGTGGACGTGGACAACATCTACCGGATTCCCCAGATCTACGTGGACCAGGAGGTCGACCGCATCGTCACCGGGCAACTTCGGATTGAAGCCGGGTCCCCGGACATGGAAGAGTGGAACCGCGTGGTGAGTAACAGTTCCAATCCGCGTCACCGGATCAATATCGCCATGGTGGGCAAGTATGTCGACCTGACGGAGTCCTACAAATCCCTGTCAGAGGCCCTGATGCACGCGGGAATCCATACCTCGACCAGGGTGGATATCACCTATATTGATTCCTCCACCCTGGAAACCGACGGTACCAGGGCGCTCGAGAGCGTGGATGCCATACTCGTCCCCGGCGGGTTCGGGGAACGGGGAGTGGAAGGCATGGTCATCGCTGCAGGTTATGCCCGCCGGAACCGGATTCCCTACTTGGGGATCTGCCTCGGCATGCAGGTGGCAACGATCGAGTACGCCCGTAACGTGGCGGGCCTCAAGGATGCGCACAGCACCGAGTTCAACCCGGAATCACCGCATCCCGTCATTGCCTTGATCACCGAATGGATTACCGATGAGGGCGCGGTGGAACTGCGTGATGAACAATCCGACCTTGGCGGCACAATGCGCCTGGGCGCCCAGGACATCCACCTGGAGCCAGGGACGCGCTACCACGGGATTTATGGTACCGACGTCATACGCGAACGCCACAGGCATCGTTACGAATTCAACAACAACTACATGCAGCGGCTGGAAGAAGCGGGCATGGTCTTTGCGGGGCTTTCAAACAACGGCCTTGTGGAGGTGATCGAACTGCCGGATCATCCCTGGTTCGTGGCCTGCCAGTTCCATCCCGAATTCACCTCGACGCCTCGCGGAGGGCATGCGATGTTTACCGATTTCATCAATGCCGCCCTGACGCACCGGTCGGCCCGTGAGGCCGCCTGACCGGTTGCAATCCGTATGCAACTGCTGAATTTCGAGGTCGGCGGCGGCCAACCGTTCTTTCTGATTGCCGGTCCCTGTGTTATCGAGTCCGAGGACATGGCGCTGTCGGTTGCGGCGGAACTGAAGGAGATCACCGATCGTCTCGGCATCCCCTACATATACAAATCCTCCTTCGACAAGGCCAACCGGACAGCGGCGACGTCCCACCGGGGTCCCGGGCGCGACGACGGCCTGGAAATCCTGGTCAAGGTGCGGGACAGGATCGGTGTTCCGGTCCTGACCGATGTGCATTCCGTGGAAGACGTGCATCATGCTGCTGGCGTGGTGGACGTCCTCCAGACCCCGGCTTTCCTCTGCCGTCAGACAGACCTTGTCGAGGCGGTTGCCCGCAGCGGCAAGCCCTGCAATATCAAGAAGGGGCAGTTTCTGTCCCCCGGGGAAATGCGCCATGTCGTGGACAAGGCGCTCGGGGCAAACCCGGAGTCACCGGTCATGGTATGCGAGCGTGGAGCCTCCTTCGGTTACAACAACCTGGTGGTGGACATGCGCAGCCTGGTCATCCTGCGAGAAACGGGCAGGCCGGTGGTGTTCGACGCCACCCACTCGGTGCAGTTGCCCGGCGGCGCCGGAGGCAAATCGGGCGGCCAGCGGGAATTTGTGCCCGCCCTTGCCAGTGCGGCCGTGGGAGTGGGAGTGGATGGCCTGTTCATGGAAACACACCCCGATCCCGACAAGGCGCTCAGCGACGGTCCCAACGCCTGGCCTCTTGCGCAGATGGAAACACTGCTTGGGCGGCTGATAGCCCTGGACCGGGTGGCCAAGTCCATTGCCTGAAAATGTTCCCGTGCCGTTCGAGTACGGCGGGATCCGACGAACCTTGTGATATAGCTGATTCTCAACATGACCGAATTTGCCATCGAGTCCATTCATGCCAGGGAGATCCTGGATTCCCGCGGCAATCCCACTGTACAGGTCGATACGGTTCTAGAAAATGGTGCAGGGGGCTGCGCGGCGGTGCCTTCGGGTGCATCCACCGGGGCCCTTGAGGCGCTGGAGCTCCGGGACGGGGACCAGGGCAGGTATCTGGGCAAGGGGGTTCGGCAGGCGGTCAGTCACGTCAACGGCGAAATCGCATCAAGCCTCAGAGGCGCTGACGCGCGGGATCAGGCGGCCATTGATCACGCCATGCTGGAGCTGGACGGGACGGAAAACAAAAACCGCCTCGGCGCCAACGCCATTCTCGGGGTTTCACTGGCGTGCGCCCATGCCGCAGCGGCCGGTGGACAGGTTCCTCTGTTCCGCCATCTGGGGCAGGTTTACGGCAACGACCGGTTCGTCCTGCCGGTACCGCAGTTCAATATCCTCAACGGCGGCGCACACGCGGACAATTCCATCGATTTCCAGGAATTCATGGTGCTGCCGGTGGGCGCGCCGAATTTTCCGGAGGCGTTACGCTTCGGGGTGGAGATCTTCCATACACTGAAAAGGGTGCTCAAGGGCCGGGGATATGCCACCAACGTGGGCGACGAGGGGGGATTTGCCCCGGAATGCGCATCCAACGAAGAGGGAGTTGAGCTGGTCATGGAGGCGATCGGGGAATCCGCCTACGCTGCGGGAAAGGAAGTGGCCATTGCACTGGACGCCGCCAGCTCGGAATTCTACTCGGACGGGCGCTACCATCTCGGCGCGGAGTCGCTTTCGCTGGATTCCGCGGGATTCGCTGACTACCTCGAGCGGTGGGTGTCCCGCTATCCGATTCTCAGCATTGAGGACGGGATGGCGGAAGACGACTGGGAAGGCTGGAGCCTGCTGACCCGGAAACTTGGGGATTCGGTCCAGTTGACCGGGGATGACCTGTTCGTGACCGATCCCGGAATTCTCCGCCAGGGCATAGAACGCGGCGTTGCCAATTCCATTCTCATCAAGGTCAACCAGATCGGGACCCTGACGGAAACCCTGGAGGCGATCCGTATTGCCCAGGACGCGGGCTATTGCGCGACGATTTCGCACCGTTCCGGGGATACCGAGGACACCACCATTGCCGACCTTGCGGTGGCCACGGGCGCGGGACAGATCAAGACGGGTTCGCTGTCACGGTCCGAGCGCATTGCAAAATACAATCGATTGCTTAAAATCAACGAGATGCTGGGGGATACGGCGATCTATCCGGGGCGTGATGCCTTCACCAACCTGATGTCCTGACCACCGGCACAAACCATCCGCCACCAAGGCACAGGCGGTCACAACTGTAGAGGTGTTCCACCGATGCGACCCACAATCCTGTTGCTGGTACTGTTACTGTCCTGGCTGCAGTATGCCCTTTGGGCTGGGGACAAGAACGTATTCGACCTCAAGAGGCTGGATGCGGCAGTGGAACGGACCGTTCAGGAAAACATCCGCCTGGAACAGAAAAACCAGCGGCTGGTTGCCGAAGTGATCGATCTCAAGCAGGGCGGGGAGACCGTGGAGACACTGGCACGCTTCAATCTGGGGCTCATCAAGGAGAACGAGACCTTCTACCAGATTATCGAATAGCACCCCCGGTCAGTCAGGACGGGAGCGTTCTGTCGTGATGCTGTAGGGCGGCGGGAGCAATGACAGTTGCGGTCCGTCGGCGGCTCCGAGGTGTATTTCCCCCCCATCCAGGATTTCCACGGGCACCATGGCCGAGAGCCAGGTTGAATCGCGGAACCGGACTGCGTCCACGACCATGCCGGCCTTCTGGCCCGGCCGTTCCCGAACGAAGAGCGGGTCTCCGGGCGCTGCCTCAGCCCCGGCGCCATGAATCACCGCGCCGGTCATGCGCTGCTTGATCTTGCCCAGGTAACGGACACGGGCGACGATTTCCTGTCCGGGATAACAGCCCTTGCTGAAGCTGACGCCTCCCACCAGGTCTAGGTTCACCTGCTGCGGTATGAAGGATTCGGAGGTGGCCGCGTATACCTGAGGCTCGCCGGCAAGGATGGCGGCGAGTTTCCAGAATTCCCCGGGTAGTACCGGGGTTTGATGTTCCAGTGCCTCATCCGGATCCGGGCTGTCCGCCACCAGTCCCATGGCGCGGCGGTTGTCCAGCCGCCACGTGTTCGTGGATTGCGGCAGGTCGCCGATGTAGCCGAAAACACCGGTCCGTTCCCCGATCCCGATTTCCACCCGGGACCGCATGCGGTACAGCGTCAGCCGCTTCGACACGATTTCCGCGAGGTCATCCGGCAACACCAGGTTGAAACCGGTATCGTCCCTGAGAAGCCGGTAGATTGCCAGGGTGCGGCCCTTGGGATTGCAGTAGGCGCCGGGCTGCTGCTGTCCCGCCGCCAATGCGCTGACGTCACTGCTGAACTGGTTGTGCAGGAAATGCTCGGCTTCTTCGCCCTCGACACGGATCGTCTTCAGGTTTTCCAGATGCATAACCCCCGACGGCAGGTCTTCCAGGCATCTGACGTCCGGTGACGGCGCCAGGGATGTATTGTTGTCAGCGGTCCCCATCTTCAAGTCATACCTTTTTCACATGGTCTCTGGTCAAATAGGGTCATAGAATCGAAACACAATGTCATCGAAGCATCATATATCCCGGGTTTCTCCCCGGAAGCGGATGAATCCGTCCGCCGCAGGGTCCGGGGAAACTGCCGGAACGGCGGTGCAGGCCGATACGTCCGGCCCCGGCGACCATTCCATGCATCCTGCACCGGTGGACGGACCCGCACGCCGGGACACCCGGAAAATCCGTTCGGACGATGCCGAGACCGAAGCCGGGAGCCGGGAGGATAACGCGGAAATCGGCGGCCCGTCCGGACCCGAACCCACCCGGTATGGGGATTGGGAAAAGCATGGACGCTGCATCGATTTCTGACCGATTTCCCCTTCACCACCGTGCATGCCCGTTCCTTGGGAAATGATCGGCGGGTGATTTACACTATGCAACCAGACGTTTCGACTACCTGACAGTTCTTTTGACCACAGATCATCGTCCACTTTCGCCCCATCTGCAGATCTATCGGCCGCAGATGACCTCCGTACTGTCCATCCTGCATCGGGCCAGCGGTCTCATTCTTGCTGCGGGTACGCTGCTTGTGGTCTGGTGGTTCTGGACGATCATGTCGGGGGCGGGAAACTATGCCGTGGCCCACGGCTTTTTCAACGGCCTGATTGGCAGATTGCTGCTCTTTGTCTGGTCTCTTTGCATGTTCTACCACCTTTGCAACGGTGTCCGTCATCTTGTCTGGGACATGGGGTACGCCCTGGAAATCAAACAGGCCTACGTGGCAGGCTGGATTGCGGTCGGGGCCGCGGTGGTGCTGACGGCGGCGGCGTGGCTGCTATGAGCCTGCGTCATCCCCTGGCCCGGGTAAAGGGCCTCGGCGCTTCCGGAGAGGGTTCCCATCACTGGTGGGGCCAGCGGCTGAGTGCCGTGGCGCTGGCGCCGTTGTCCATCTGGTTCGTCTTTGCCGTGATCGGCCATATCGGCGACAGTCACGACGAGGTGATCGTTTGGGTTTCCAGTCCCGGCGTCGCCTTGATGCTGATCCTGTTTGTCGGTTTCATGAGTTACCATGCCCTGCTGGGTGTGCAGGTGGTGATCGAGGACTATGTCCACGCGGAGTCGCTGAAGCTGGTGTTGGTCATTCTCGTCAAGGGGCTTGCTTTGCTTGCAGGACTGGGCGGAATATTCGCGATTCTGCGCGTCGCCCTTTGAACGCTAACCGGGTTGCTGGCTTTCGTATCGATCGGCTGCCCTGAACGATTTCGGACATTACCAACCGTGCCAGAAGCATATCCAATCACCGAGCACCAGTACGATGTCGTGGTGGTGGGAGCCGGCGGCGCCGGTTTGCGGGCCACGTTCGGCATGGCGATGGAAGGCCTCAGCACGGCCTGCATCACCAAGCTCTTCCCCACCCGCAGTCATACCGTCGCGGCGCAGGGCGGCATGAGCGCCGCGCTCGGCAACAACGGGGAGGATGACTGGCGATGGCACATGTACGACACCGTGAAGGGTTCGGACTGGCTTGGTGACCAGGACGCCATCGAATACATGTGCCGCGAGGCGCCGGATGCTGTGATCGAGCTTGAGCACTACGGGGTGCCGTTTTCCAGAACCCCGGACGGCAGAATCTACCAGCGGGCCTTCGGCGGGATGACGACGCATTACGGCGAGGGCCAGGCCCAGCGGACCTGCGCTGCCGCGGATCGCACCGGCCATGCCATCCTGCATACCCTTTACCAGCAATCCCTGAAACACAAGGCCGAGTTCTTCGTTGAGTATTTCGCCATAGACCTCATCATGGAGGATGGCGAGTGCCGGGGTATCCTGGCGTGGGACCTGGAGCGCGGAGAACTGCATCGGTTTGCCGCCAAGGTGGTGGTTCTGGCGACCGGTGGCTACGGTCGGGCCTATTTCTCCGCGACCTCCGCCCACAGCTGTACAGGAGACGGAGGCGGCATGGTTCTTCGCGCCGGACTGCCGCTGCAGGACATGGAATTCACCCAATTCCACCCCACGGGCATCTATGGTTCCGGCTGCCTCATAACGGAAGGTGCCAGGGGCGAGGGAGGTTACCTGACCAATGCCAAGGGCGAGCGGTTCATGGAGCGGTATGCGCCGAATGCCAAGGACCTTGCTTCCCGGGACGTGGTCAGTCGTTCCATGACCCTGGAGATCCGTGCCGGATTCGGTGTGGGTCCCGAGGCGGATCACATCCACCTGCATCTCGAGCACCTGGGGCCGGAAGTGCTGGCGGAACGACTGCCTGGCATTTCGGAATCCGCCCGGATCTTTGCCGGCGTGGATGTGACCCGGGAACCCATCCCCGTGATTCCCACCGTTCACTACAACATGGGCGGCATCCAGACAAATATCCATGGAGAAGTCGTATCGCTGCAGGCGGGAGATCCGGAAACGGTAATTCCCGGCTTGATGGCGATCGGGGAGGCTGCCTGCGTTTCCGTGCACGGGGCCAATCGTCTGGGATCCAATTCCCTTCTCGACATTGTTGTGTTCGGCCGTGCGGCGGCGCAACGTGCCTGCGAACTGGTGGCACCCGGTTCAGGCCGTGTCCGCCTGAGGTCGGGGTCCGGTGAGGAGATCCTTGACCGGTTTGACCGTCTGCGGCATGCCGGTGGTCAAAGTACGACCGCGGAAATACGGCTGGACATGCAAAGAACCATGCAGAATTTCTGTGCCGTTTTCAGGACCGGGGACGTGATGCGTGAAGGCATCCAGTCCTTGGACAGGATCTGTTCTCGATTCGGTGATGTGTCGGTGACGGACAGGTCCATGGTCTGGAATTCCGACCTGGTGGAAACCCTCGAACTGGAAAACCTGCTGCTGCAGTCCAAGGTTTCCATTTATGCCGCAGAGAACCGTACCGAGAGCCGGGGCGCCCATGCCCGGGAGGATTTTCCGGAACGGGACGATGAAAACTGGATGAAACATACCCTGACATGGCTTGACGGGGTGCCCGGCAAGCCGGTGATCGACTACCGGCCGGTACATACATGGACACTGACCGATGAAGTCCAGTATATCGAACCGAAAAAACGGGTGTACTGAGCGGGCCGTAGCAACCAGACAACCGGGAACACTTCAATGGCAGCATTCTCATTACCGGCGGGTTCGAAAATCAAGGAGGGCAGGCAGCAGCGTGACGCCAGCAGCGGCCGGCTTCGTACCGTGAAGGTCTACCGCTGGGATCCGGACAGTGGGGAAAACCCCCGCATCGATACGTTCGAGGTGGACATGGATGCCTGTGGCCCCATGGTTCTGGATGCCCTGATCAGGATCAAGAACCATATCGACAGCACGCTGACATTCCGCCGCTCCTGCCGCGAGGGGATCTGCGGCTCCTGCGCCATGAACATCGATGGTGTGAATACCCTGGCCTGCACACGTTCTTGTGAAGACATCAAGGGGGAAATCAGGATCTATCCCTTGCCCCACATGTCCGTGGTGAAAGACCTAGTGCCGGATCTGAACAATTTCTATGCGCAATACGCGTCCATCAAGCCGTGGCTGCAGACAGACAGCGCGGCTCCTGACCGGGAGCGGCTGCAGTCAGAGGAGGAGAGGGCCAGGCTTGACGGCTTGTACGAGTGCATCCTTTGCGCCAGCTGCTCTACCAGCTGCCCCAGCTACTGGTGGAACAGCGACCGATACCTGGGGCCGGCGGCGCTGCTGCAGGCCTACCGGTGGATTGCCGACAGCCGGGACGATGCCACCGGAGAGCGTCTGGACGAGCTTGATGACGCGTTCAAGCTCTACCGCTGTCACACCATCATGAATTGCACCAACACCTGTCCGAAGAGCCTGAATCCCGCCAAGGCCATTGCGGAGATCAAGAAGACCATCGTCAGCAGGAAGTGAGGGAGCTGCCGCATCGGCATGCCTGGTCGGGGCATATCCCGGAGCCGGAAACCGGCCGGGCAACGGACGGAGCGGTTCCATGCAAGCGGTGAACGGACTTGGCGGACACGGCAGATAAACGCATCCTCTGGCGCTGTCGGCGCGGAACCAGGGAACTGGATCTTGTGCTGGAAGCCTATGCCACGCAGGCATATCCCGATCTGGATGCGGAGGGGAAGGTGCTGTTTGCCAAGATGCTGGAACTTCAGGATACCCGGCTGATCGAGTGGCTGGTCTATCGTCGTTCCCCTGATCCGAGATACGCGGCGATGGTTGCGGAGATGCTCAGATTGCAGGACGGGGACAGAAACCCTGAAATCACTGCCCAGTGAATGCCGGGACGGATGCCTGTCAGGTACCGGGCATGGGAGCGCATGGCGCGGGGGGAACGGGCAAAGGAGCCTTGTTTCAAAGGATTGGATACACGGAGGATCGGTACCTGAACGGTCCGCGGCGTTGGTTTCAGTAGATTTCTGCTGTCTCGGCAACAGGTGGTGGCACGCTTTTCCCCCGGCCCGGATCCTGCAGCAATCATTTCAGGCAATCGGTCACGGCTATAGAAAATTTCTCTATCCACAGTGTAAAATCTCCAATTCAGAAAAATAAACAGCATCCTGCATGGCGCGAAGAGAAAAAATTGAACTGGACCAGGTAGATCGGAAGATACTGCACTATCTTCAGCATGATGCCAGCATGACTATCAAGGAACTGGCGGAGAAAGTTCACCTGTCCTCGACACCCTGCTGGAAGCGGATCCAGAGAATGGAGGAAAACGGCATTATCCGGTCCAGGGTGGCCTTGCTTGATCCGGAAAAGGTGGATCGTGGTATCACGGT
>JAJDTE010000073.1:0-4429 GCA_022827325.1 Gammaproteobacteria bacterium
GGGGCCCGGCTTCCGCTGCCGAACAGGGTCCGTCCTCACCCGTTGAAAGGCCATCCTCGCCATCCCTGACCCACGCATCGGGCCCCTGTCCGGATGACCCTGGGCGGGGGGATTAAGTTCCCGGGGTGGGTGGTCGGGTAACCGGCGGAATCCTGCCGGGATCATGAGCAGTGTCGGTATTGCTGCAGACGGGTTTTCAATCCGGCACCTCTGCCCGTACCCGGGTCTGATGGTGTGCGGGACGCCCTGATCAGGGTCACTTTCGGTTTTGGGACGATGCTTAAGGAGCGGGGCGGTCCGGAATTCCGCCAGGAAACTGCGGGTCACCCTCTCGGAATCGAGCAGACCATAAAGCCTAGTCCAGCATTCGCTGGAAATCCCCGATGAGGTCGTCGATATGCTCGATCCCCGCGGATATGCGGATCAGGTTCTCCGGAGTCGAGGTCACGTCCCCTTCACTCGTTTTCCGATGCTCCAGCACGCTCTCCACGCCCCCCAGGGAGGTGGCGCGCTTGAATACCGATGCCCTGCAGGCCACGGCGACAGCCTCCGACCGCCCCCCGGGCACCAGGATGGACAGCATGCCGCCAAATCCGCCCGACATCTGACGGCAGGCGGTCTCATGCCCGGGATCCCGGGGCAGCCCCGGATAGAACACCTGCTCCACGCAGGGATGCTCCGCCAGCCAGCCGGCGAGAGCGAGCGCGTTGGCGCTCTGCTGGCGCACCCGCAGATACAGGGTGCGCAGTCCGCGCAGCAGCAGCCAGGCCTCCATGCTTCCCAGCATGGACCCGGCCAGCAGACGGTGACGGCGGATGCGCTGCCAGTACGCGGAGTCGGCTGCCGCCACCAGCAGTCCGGCCAGCACGTCGGAGTGGCCGTTCAGGTATTTCGTGGCCGAATGGCAGACGAAATCGGCGCCGAACTCGATGGGACGCGTCAGCACGGGCGTGGCGCAGGTGGAATCCACGGCCACCCGGATGCCCCGGGCATGCGCGATGGCCGAGACCGCGGCAATGTCCGTCACGGTCCATACCGGGTTGGCAGGCGTCTCCAGCCATACCAGGCGGGTGACGCCCGGCCTGATCATCCCCGCAAACCGCTCCAGGTCACCCGCGGGAAAGAGGTCGTACCCGATTCCCCTGGCTTCGGCGAACTCCGCCAGCCAACTGAGCACCCCGTGGTAGATGGTATCCGACACCAGCACGTGGTCGCCGGCCTCCAAGGCATGGAACGGGGCGGTGCAGGCGGCCAGACCCGAGGAAAAGCTGATCGCATCGTAACCGCCCTCGAGGTCGCGGATCACCTGCTCCACCTGTTCCTGGGTGGCGCCATGATCGCGGATGTAGGACCGGTCATCCGGCAGGGAATAGTCATCCCGGCGGGCGAACGTGGTGGACATGTGCACGGGGGGCACCAGCGCACCGCTCACGGGGTCCTCGAGCCCCAGCGCCTGGGCCGCCAGTGTTTCCGGGGCCTTATCGGCGGTCATGGGCCTTCCGCCGAAACACCCGCACGCCTTCCGGGATAGTCATCAGCCATCTTCGGGAAATTTCCAGTCTTTTCGGTCCCCGGGGCGGCAGTGCAAGTCTGCCGTCGGGGAGCAGCAGGGAACCCGGCGGCACACGACCGGTCCGGTAAGTCCGGGCCGGTGGAGTACGGCCGCCATGCCAGGGACGTGCGGCCGGTTTGACTCCCCCGGTATTCTATTCTACAACGAAATCCGCCGGTCTCCTCCCGCGAACCGGTAAAATACCGGGTTGCCCGGCAAGCCGATTGATGACTGAAGCCGATCACATGTCCGAATTCCCTCCCGCAGACGCCGGCGGCACTTCCCGGCAGGCATTTCATGACGCCATCTACCAGGACCTGGATGCCAAGTTGAGGAAATTGCCCGGGAACGGCAGTGCCGCCGAGGCCCATGGTCTGCTGAGCGCCCTGGCCTGCCTGGGAGTCGGGCCGGCATCGATCCGCGGCAAGGCACGGCTGCTGCATCTGGACGGGGAAGAGCATCTGGAGATCCTGGACAGCCTGTACGCCATGGTCTGCCGCGACCTCGGGGACGACGGCTTCGGCTTCCGGTTGCTGCTGCCCGGCGAGCAAAGCCCGGTGCATGACCGCGTCGAGGCGGTGTCCGACTGGTGCCAGGGCTTCGTGCTCGGGATCTATCATGCCGATGGCCGACTGCCCGGCACCGCCGGCCCAGAAGTGCGAGAGGCTGTGGACGACATCCGCGAAATCGGCCATCTCGAGACCGGGCCCGAAGATCCCGAGGGCAGTGAGCGCGCCCTGACGGAGATCGTGGAGTTTCTCCGCGTTGCCGTGCAACTGGTTCACGACGACCTGCAGTCCGGCAAGGCTTCCACCATGGAATCAACCCAACTCAACTGAACTTCGCACCCGATATGGATCCATCCGTTTTCCAGAAACGCCGCCAGGACCTCATGTGCCAGATGGGAGACGGAATCGCCGTCCTGCCCACTGCCCCGCACCAGCCCCGCAACGGCGATGTGCTGTTTCCGTTCCGGGCGGACAGCGATTTCTTCTATCTCACGCAGTTTCCGGAACCGGAGGCCGCCATGGTGCTCGCGCCGGGAAGGCCGGAAGGCGAGTTCATCCTGTTCTGCCGCGAGAAGGACCCGAAAAAGGAAATCTGGGACGGCCGGCGCGAGGGGGTCGAGGGCGCGGCCGCCAATTTCGGTGCCGACCAGGCATTCCCCATCGACGAACTGGAGGCCACCCTGCCTTCCCTGATGGAAAACAAGGACCGGGTGTTCACCGTGGTGGGCCGCTACCCGGAATTCGACAGTGAAATCATCCACGGCCTGAGCCAGATCCGAAACCGGCAGCGCTCCGGCGTGCACGCTCCCGGAGAGATCGTGGACCTGAGCCACCTGCTCCACGAGATGCGGCTGATCAAGCGCAAGGAGGAACTCCACCTGATGCGCCGGGCGGCCAGCATCACCGCGAGGGCCCATATCCGGGCCATGCAGACCACCTCGCCCGGGCTCTACGAATACCAGGTGCAGGCGGAGCTGGAATACGAGTTCAGGCTGGGTGGCAGCCAGTGGCCCGCCTACCCCTCCATCGTGGCCGGGGGCGCCAACGCCTGCATCCTCCACTACACCGAGAACAGCTGCCGGCTCGGGGACGGGGACCTGCTGCTGATCGACGCCGGCGCGGAATTCGACTGCTACGCCGCGGACATCACCCGCACCTTCCCCGTCAACGGCCGGTTCAGCGGGGAGCAGCGCGCCGTCTACGAAGTGGTCCTGGCCGCCCAGGCGGCCGCCATCGCGGCGGTGGTCCCGGAACGGCCCATCATCGAATATCACGACGCAGCGGTTGAGGTCCTGACCGAGGGCCTGGTGGACCTGGGACTCCTCACCGGCGATCCCGCCGAACTCATCGAGAGCCAGGCATACAAGCGTTTTTACATGCACCGCACCGGCCACTGGCTGGGCATGGACGTGCATGACGTGGGCGACTACAAGATCGATGACCAGTGGAGGCTGCTGGAACCCGGCATGGTGCTCACGGTGGAACCCGGCCTGTATATCCCCGCCGCCGGGGATATCCCGCAGCGCTGGCACAATATCGGCATTCGCATCGAGGACGACATCCTGGTCACCCGGGCGGGGCACGAGAACCTGACCGAGAAGGCCCCCAAGGCAGCCGACGACATCGAACACCTGATGTCAGGCTGACCCGGCGCCAGCCCATGTCCACCCCGAAGGAATTCGATCTCGTCGTAGTCGGCGGCGGCCTGGCCGGTGCTAGCCTCGCGGCGGCCCTGCGCGGGTCCGGCCTGCGCATCGCGGTGGTGGAACGCTGGCCCCTGGAGCACGACAAACAGCCCAGCTACGACGATCGCACGGTCGCACTGACATGGAGCGCCCGGCGCATTTATGAGGGCATCGGGGTCTGGTCCGCAATCTCCCGCGAGGCGGAACCCATCCGCGACATCCACGTGTCCGACCGGGGCGGATTCGGCATGACCCATCTGTCGCATCGCCATGCGGGCACCCCGGCGCTCGGATATGTCGTGCCGACCCGGGTCCTTGGCGGGGCACTGCTGGCATCCATGGAATCCGCCGACAGCGTCACCCTGTACTGCCCTGCCAGGGCCATGGATCTCAGGGCCGCGGGTGACCGCAATCAACTGGCACTGGAACAGGACGGGCAGACCGTCAACCTGTCGGCGCCCCTGGTGGTGGTTGCCGACGGCGGCCGTTCGGGTCTGGCGGGCGGGGAGGACAGCCATCCGAAGCCCTATCCACAGCAGGCGCTGCTCAGCATCGTCACCACGGACAGGCCCCATCGCGGGCGGGCCTGGGAGCGGTTCACCGGCGAGGGCCCCCTGGCGATGCTGCCGCTCGGCGGGAACCGGCTCGCGGTCGTATGGACATCAATGCCGGAAAACCTGGCA
>JAJDTE010000167.1:0-18424 GCA_022827325.1 Gammaproteobacteria bacterium
TTTCCATACCGGCCCGCAGCACGTTGTGATGCTGCATCATCAGAGGCCTGATATACGACCGCGCTCGACTTATTGCCAGAACTGCCTAAACGTGAGATGGTGGGTGCATCCGAGGAGTCGTCCATATACGATTCATAGATGTCCAATATGTCCATCAACTCGATTGCGTATTTCGCCAGCGCCGTGCGGTGCTCGTCATCCTCGCCGGCGATCCCGGCCAGTTTCCGGTCAAGGTCGTTGTCCAGGTTGCCGTCCGAATCCATGAGCCCGAGTTCGAAAACCGTCTCGGCGAATCGTCTTTCAACACGTTCGATATCAACCACGATGGATACCTGCAATGCACACCCGAAAGCATGGGGACTATGAAACCGTATGTCCCGGTACCATGGAGCCCACGCCCGGAATATTCGTGTCGATTATGCACCATCCGTTTCCGTGCTGACCATGCCCGGGGAATTCCGGTAAATTGTCCGGCCCCCTGGCGCAACCGCGGAGAAAAATCGACGGGGAAGCGAGCTGATGCGCCTGAGTTGAACCAAATTCGCTTGCAGTATGCTTACGGTGCAAAAATCAGGAATACTGGAATTCTGGATGAAATTCCACTCTATTTTATTTTCATACTATATATCAGTAAGTTAAATTGATATTTCTGCCGAACTGCAACAAAAAAGTGTTTTTATCTTTTAAATCAGGGCATTTCCGATGCCCCGGGAGCGGCGTCGGAATAGAGTGGAAACCGGCTGCACAATGCAACGACTTCCCCGCGAACCCGGTCCACCACGGTCTCGTCATCCATGTTGTCCAGGATATCGCAAATCCAGCCGGTGATCTGCTTCGCCTCTTCCACGCCGAAGCCGCGTGTGGTCATGGCCGGGGTGCCGATCCGCAGGCCGCTGGTCACGAACGGGGAGCGCGGGTCGTTGGGCACGGCGTTCTTGTTCACCGTGATGTTGGCCCGGCCGAGCGCCGCGTCCGCATCCTTCCCGGTGATGTCCTTGCTGATCAGGTCGAGCAGGAACAGGTGATTGTCGGTGCCTCCCGACACGATATCGAATCCCCGTGACTGGAAAACCTCCACCATGGCGTCGGCATTGTCCAGAACCTGCTGCTGGTAATCCCGGAACCCGGGCTCCATGGCCTCCTTGAAGGCCACCGCCTTGGCCGCAATCACATGCATCAACGGTCCGCCCTGGGTGCCCGGAAACACCAGGGAGTTCAGTTTCTTGGTGATCTCATCGTTGGCCCTGGCGAGGATCATGCCGCCCCGGGGACCCCGCAGGGTCTTGTGGGTGGTTGTGGTCACCACGTCGGCGATGGGCACCGGGTTGGGATAGTGGCCGGTGGCAACCAGCCCGGCGACGTGGGCCATGTCCACGAACAGGTACGCCCCCACGCCGTCGGCAATGTCCCGGAACCGCTGCCAGTCCATGATGCGCGAGTAGGCGGAGAAGCCGGCCACGATCATTTTCGGTCTGTGTTCCGCCGCCAGCCGTTCGACCTCGGCGTAATCCACCTCACCCGTGGCGGTATCGAGCCCGTACTGCACCGCATTGTAGATCTTGCCGGAGAAATTCACGCTGGCGCCATGGGTCAGGTGCCCGCCATGGGCCAGGCTCATGCCGAGCACGGTCTCGCCGGGGTCCATCAACGCCATGTAGACGGCCGCATTGGCCTGGGAACCCGAATGCGGTTGCACGTTGGCGTAATCCGCGTCGAACAGCTGACAGGCCCGGTCAATGGCAAGCACTTCCGCCTGGTCGACGAATTCACAGCCGCCGTAATAGCGTTTTCCGGGATAGCCCTCGGCGTACTTGTTGGTCATCTGGCATCCCTGCGCCGTCATGACCCGCGGACTGGTGAAATTTTCCGAGGCGATGAGTTCGATGTGGTGCTCCTGGCGGCCGGCCTCGTCCCGGATGGCCGCGGCGAGTTCCGGATCGAATTCCTCGATGGATTGCTGCTTGTCAAACATTTCAGTGATTCTCTGGTATCGAATGGGAAATCTGATAACTGTACGGATCAGTCTGTCGTGCCCGGTCAAATAGGGTAAGCGCCCGATTCTATCCGCCCCTGAGCGGCTTGAATAGTAAAGAATAATTTATGTGAGCCCAAGGCGTCCCCTTTAGCGGGACTGGCCGGGCCCGGGTTCTCCTCCCGGTGTCATTTCACGGTGATCCGTCCTTCAAGTTTCGGCGTATACGGGCTGCGGGCAGCGAGGTACTCGGCCACGACATCCGCCATGTCCGGGCCGAAATCATAGGCATCCATGGCGTTCCTGGCGAAGATCTCGTAACCGTCTCCGCCGCCGCGCAGGAAGTTGTTCGAGACAACGCTGTATATCCTGCCCGGGTCGATCGGAACCCACTGTCCGTCCTGCATGACCTCGACTTCAAGAATACGCCCCTCGCCCGGCGCTCTTGAAAGGGTGTAGCTGTAGCGGAGCCCCGCGACCTGCGGGAAGCGGCCTTTGCCCTCCTCAATCCTGCTGACCCCGGCTTCGAGCGTCGCCACGATGTCGGCGCCGACGAGCTTGAATCTCGATAGCAGGTTCTGGAACGGAAGCACGGTGAGCACCTCTCCCATGGTGATCCGGCCCTGGTCGATCGAGGCGCGCAGGCCACCGCCGTTGGTGATCGCGATTTCTGCACCGAATTGCTTCATGCGTGCCAGCAGCGCATCGGCGACGAGATTGCCGATCTCGCATTCCCGGCTGCGGCAATGCTCGGGCCTGCCGTCGATCGGGGCGCTCGCCTCGGCAATGACCCGGTTGCGGATTTCGACGAGGGGCGCCGCCAGGGCGGCAATCCGCGCCTTCAGCGCGTTGTCCTCGGGCACCGTGCGGTCCATCAGGAGCGGCTCACCCGCCGCCTCTGTAATGGCGCCGTGATCGTCGAAGCGGACGTCGAGCCGCCCGAGATACTTTCCGTAGGCATAGGCCTGAACGATGGCCGTACGCCCGCCATCCGGACCGGTGACCCAGGTCGGATAGGGGCCGCTGGCCCGGTCCGAGGTGTTCGACAGGAAGGTATTCGTATGGCCGCCGACGATCACGTCAATGCCCCCCACCATCGCCGCTATTCTCCGGTCCACCTGGTAGCCGGAATGCGAGAGGACGATGATCCGGTCAATGCCCTGCCCGGCGAACCGCTCGATCTCCCGGCGAACCGCCCCGGCCGGCTCGGTGAATCTGATTTTCGGGCCCGGCAGGGAGATTTCCGGCGTATCCACGGGCGTCAGGCCAATAAGTCCGTAGCGGTAGCCCCCCCGCCGGATAACCGTCGAGGGCATCATGACGTCCGCGAGCGCGGGTTCGGAAGTCACATCGGCGTTGGACATCAGCACCGGGAACCGGACCGCATCCATGAAGCCGCGGAGCACTTCCGGACCGTCATCGAATTCATGGTTGCCCACGGTCATGGCATCGTAGCCGAGTGTGTTCATCATCTCGGCGGCGACCGTTCCCTTGTACCGGGTGTAGAAAAGGGACCCCTGGAACTGATCCCCCGCGTCGACAAGCAGTGCGTTCGGCGCATCCGCCCGCGCCGCCCGGATGGCCGTGGCCAGGCGGGCATACCCACCGAAGCATTTTCCGGCCGCGTCGTCCTTGGCCGAACAGTTGCTGTCATACTTGTTGATCGGCTCGACGCGGGAATGGAGATCGTTCGTGTGCAGGATTGTCAATGTCTCGGCGTGGGCACCGGCGGCAAGGAACAGCGCAACAACGGTGGACAGGAAGCGTTTTGAGTTCACGGAAGTTCTCTGTTGGGCGGATGGAACAAGGCGGATTCCCGTTGCCGGCACCGGTTTCTAGGCGGTGAAGTCACGCGCGAACGCATCAAAATCCCCGGCCTCCAGCGATTCGCGGATCCGCCGCATGACCTGCTGATAGTAATGGAGATTGTGCAGGGTGCACAGCCTCGCGCCAAGGATCTCGTCCTTGCGGTGCAGATGCCGGAGGTACGAACGGGAGTAGTGCCGGCACGTGTAACAGTCGCAGGAGGGATCCAGGGGGCGGGTGTCCAGCCGGTACCTGCTGTTGCGGATCTTGACCGATCCCTCGCTGGTAAAAAGCCAGCCGTTGCGTGCATTGCGTGTCGGCATGACGCAGTCGAACATGTCGACACCCCGAACCACGCCATCGACCAGGTCCCGGGGAGTACCCACCCCCATGAGATAACGGGGCCGGTCCTCTGGCAGGTGCCAGGCCACGGCGTCGAGCACATCCAGCATCTCCTCCTTCGGCTCGCCCACCGACAGCCCCCCGATGGCGTAGCCGTCGAATGCGGTCTCCCGGAGGCGGGCAAGCGACTCGAGGCGAAGATCCGGGTACATGCCGCCCTGGAGGATGCCGAACAGCGCCCCCCCGCCGCGGTAATGTGCCTTGCAGCGCGCCGCCCACCGCGCCGAAAGCTCCATGGAGCGCCGGGCCTCGTCCCGGGTGGCTGGATACCCGGTGCATTCGTCGAACACCATGACGATGTCGGAACCCAGCTCTGCCTGGATGTCCATGGACTCCTCGGGTCCGAGAAACACCTTGCTGCCGTCCAGCGGTGACCGAAAAGCCACTCCCTGTTCGGTAACCTTGCGCAGTTCCGCCAGGCTCCATACCTGGAACCCCCCGGAATCCGTCAGGATCGGCCCGCCCCAGTGCATGAAGTCATGCAATCCTCCATGTGCCCGGATCACTTCCATACCCGGCTGCAGCATCAGGTGAAAGGTGTTGCCGAGAATGATCTGGGCGCCGGTTGCCGATACCTCCTCCGGTGTCATCGCCTTGACCGTTGCGCTGGTGCCCACCGGCATGAACGCCGGCGTCTCGATGACGCCGCGGGACAGGGTGACGCGGCCACGGCGGGCCTTGCCCGAAACTGCGAGAAGCTCGAATTCCATCATCGGTCCGGCTCCGCCCGTTCCAGCAGCATGGCGTCCCCGTAGCTGAAGAAACGGAAACGGTTCGCCACGGCATACCGGTACATCTCCATCACCGGATGGTAACCCGCGAATGCGGTCACCAATACCAGCAGCGTGGATTTCGGCAGGTGAAAGTTGGTGACCAGCGAATCCACCACGCGAAAGCGGAATCCAGGCCTGATGAACAGGTCCGTGTCCCCGGAAAAGGGACACGGCTTCCCTCTCAGGGCGGCGGTTTCAAGGGCCCTCACCGCGGTGGTGCCCACCGCAACGACCCGACCGCCCTTTTTCCCGGTCTGCCGGACCCGATCGCAGGTCTCCTCGCTGACGTCGATCCATTCCGCATGCATGCGGTGGCTCTCCAGATCGCCATCCTGTACCGGGAGAAAGGTACCGGCACCCACGTGAAGGGTTACCGTGGTCCAGCCGATACCGCGCCCCTCGAGTTCACTGAGCAGTTCCGGGGTGAAGTGCAGCCCCGCGGTCGGGGCCGCCACCGCACCCGGCACGTCAGCATAAACGGTCTGGTAGCGCGGGCCATCCTCCCGCACCGGCTTGCGGCGGATGTAGGGCGGCAACGGCACCGCCCCGTAATCCCGGAACAGCCCGTCGGCAGTGCCCTCCCTGTCAATCCGAAGCACATGGAAACGGCCCTCCCGCCCTTCCACGACCAACGTCCTGTCCGCAACGGACAACTCCTGGCCAGGCGCCACGGGCCGGTTGGCCCGCAGCTGCGCCAGGAAACGCCCAGATGACAGTATCCGTTCCAGCATGACCTCCACCCTGCCCCCCGATGGCTTGCGTGCCTCGAGCCGCGCGGGCACCACACGGGTGTCGTTGGCAACCAGCAGGTCGCCCGGACGCAGCCGGTCGGCCAGGTCCCTGAAAAAACCCTCACGCAACGCACCGTCGCCGTCATCGCGCCAGAGCAGACGGCTCCGGTCACGGTCCGGCAGGGGATGCTGCGCGATGAGTTCCTCGGGCAGCTCGTAGTCGAAATCGCTGATATCCATGGCGAGGGCGGAATCCGCGGATTCTAGCGTCCGCACCGGCGATGGCAACCTTTCCGGGCGCTCCCAGGGTCCCATCGCGAGCCCCGGGTTCTGTGGAATCCGCTCTGCAAACTGTATATTATCGGCCCCGTGCCGAGGTGGCGAAACTGGTAGACGCGTCAGACTCAAAATCTGATTGGGGCAACTCAGTGTCGGTTCGAGTCCGACCCTCGGCACCACGATCCCGGCGGCATCCCGAAGGAGCGAAGGAGAAATCTGAAAAAGCCGCCCGGGGGCGGCTTTTCCTGTGCCTGTATTCCGGGTCGCTCAGGCCGCCTGTGCCGTCAGCGCACGGTCGATGGCGCCGACGATCTCGTCCAGGTCGCCCCGGCTGCAGACCAGGGCGGGGCTGAGGCAGAGGGTGTTGTTGTACCGGGGGAAGCTGCGCGTGGTGCGCCCAATCATGACCGCGCTCTCACGCAAGCAATGCGTCACCACCGCCGCGGCCACCGCCTCGTCCACGGGCTCCTTCGTCACCCGGTCCTGCACCAGTTCCGCGCCCACGAACAGGCCCTTTCCGCGCACGTCGCCGACCATGGGGTGCTTGTCCTTCAGTTCATGGAGGAGACCCATGAGGTACTCGCCCATCTCGTTGACGTTGTCGAGCAGGTTCTCCTGCTCGATGATGCGCATGTTTTCAAGCGCCGCCGCAGGGCCCGCGGTGCAGCCGCCGAAAGTGCTGATGTCCCGGAAGTAATGCATCGTGTCGGAAACATCGGCGAGAAATTCGCCGAACAGCTCCTCCGTGGTCACGGTCACCGAGATCGCGGCATACCCGCTGGCAACGCCCTTGGCCATGGTCACGATGTCCGGCTCGACACCGTAATGCTGGTAGCCGAACCACTTGCCGGTCCGGCCCATGCCGCAGACCACCTCGTCGATATGGAGGAGCACGCCGTATTTCCTGCAGATCTCCTGCACGGTCTCGAAGTAACCTTCAGGCGGCGTGATCACCCCGCCCCCGGCGGTGACGGGCTCGAGGATCAGCGACCCCACCGTGTCGGGACCTTCCCGCAGGATGACCTTCTCGATCTCTCGCGCCGCCTGCACACCGTAGTCCGGATCGTCTCCATTCGGTGCCCGGTAGGCGAGACAGTGGGGAACTTCCACGAACCCCGGTGTGAACGGCCCGTACTGGTCCTTGCGCTGGAGCTGCCCACCGCTCGAAAGCGCGGTGATGGTGGTGCCGTGATAATCACGGTCGCGATAGAGAATCTTGTGCTTCTTGCCGCCGTTCTTCAGCGCGGCGAGCTGGCGTACCAGCTTGTAGCCCTTTTCATTGGCCTCGGAGCCCGAGTTGCTGTAGTACACCCGGCTGAGCCCAGGCATCTTTTCGGTCAGCTTTTCCGCGAACATCGCCCCCGGCACGGAACCGGCGGTATTGGCGAAATAGCACATCTTCACCAGCTGCTCGCGAACAGCATCGGCGATGGACTCCCGCCCATAGCCCACGTTCACGGTCCAGACACCGCCGGACACCGCATCCAGGTATTCCCGGCCGTTGATGTCCTTCACCCTGAGGCCCTTGCCTTCCACGATTACCAGGGGATCGGCGTTTTCCAGGGGCTTGTGCTGGATCATGTGATGCCAGACGTGCGCCCTGTCTTCGTCGACGATTCTGGCGCTTTCGAGGCCGGCTACTGCTTTGTTCATGAAATCTACCTCCAGTCGAACCGCCGGCACGCCGACGGATGGGATTCGCTCGCGTACTCTCAGGGTAACATAGCTGTTGGGAGAAGGTGCATATAGGGCCAGATCGGATCGCTGCACGGTGCCAGCCCGGCGGACGGGCGCCTCACCGGACGCACGTCCCGTTTTCCGTTCCCCGGTTCGTGCAGGACAATCAGCCCAGCCATCCGGGAGTCATCCTGTTCCAAGGCTCCGCGGAGATTTCCCCAAGGTCGGGATCAATGTCCCTCTTCCCATCGGGAACGGTCCGGACCGCAGTCCGCCAAGGGGATAGTCGCCCGCTTCATTGCCGCCGAGTCCTGCAGAGGCGATTCGACCTAACCTTCAAACTTCACCGCCACTCTCCTGTCCGACGCTACGCTTTGACAGGTCAATATCAAACCCTTTGCGATATCCCCGTCTTCCAGGGCCATGCGGCTTCGCATGTGCACCGATCCCTCCGACAGGCGGGCCACACAGGCACCACAAACACCCGACTGACAGCTATAAGGCGGGCGTAACCCCGCGGCCCGGGCCGCGTCCAGGATGGTCTGGTCTGCGGCGACAGGTATGTCATCGATGGACCCGTTCAGTACAATGCGTGCCCTGGCCGCCATACCTGGCACACTGGTATCACTTTCTGTCGTGCCGCCGAAGCTCTCCATGTGGATGCGACCCGCCGGCACGTCCAGCCCCATGAGGGCGGCTTTCACGTCGTGGTTCATGCTGCCCGGACCACAAATCCAATATTGTGCGTCCTGCGCCACCGGCGGAGTGGCAGACAAGACTTCCCCCAACACTGCGGCATCGACCCTGCCCTTCTTCCAGGGTGTGAACCGGCTCCACATTGACGGGTCCGACAGAATGTGACGCACCGAGAACCGCTCCGGGTATTGTTCCTGTAACTCGTCCAGCTCCGCCTTGAAGATAATGCTGCCTGCAGCCGCATTGCCGTATACCAGGTGCGCGGCGGAATGCGGTTCGTCTTTCAGCACGGCATTGATCATCGAATACAGCGGCGTGATGCCACTCCCTGCGCCGAAGAAGTAGTGCGTGCGCCGCTCGAGCGGACCGGGAGTAAGCGTGAAGCGGCCAAAGGGCGGCATAGCATCGGTTTCATCGCCCGGGGAGAGGCTGTCACCGATATGGTTCGACACAGCGCCGCCCTTCACCCGTTTTACGGTAATGCGCAATCGTGATCCGGGCGGGTTTGAAATCGTGTAACTGCGGCGGTGCTCCTCCCCCTTGATGCTGAGCCTTACGGTCAAGTGCTGCCCGGCCTGCCATTCGAACAACTCGGTGAGTTCAGGAGGGACGTCAAATGTCACACTCCTGGCGGCCCCGTCAATCTCTTTGCGGGTTTCGGCAACGGTCAGCGTATGAAAATCGCGACGCATGATTCCCCCATTCAGCAGCAGCCGGACGTCGTGGCCTGGGAGCGGATCAACGGGCCGCCAGGATGGGATTCGAAGAAGAACCCGTCGGTCTGGGTCATCGTGCCCTATCGTTCCATCAGTTGCAGTGGACCCGTGCTGCCGGCAGGCGGACAACGATGTCTTCCGGTACGTCTGCGGCGTCCAGAGCCGGCCCCGCCACAAGTGCGATGCCGATGGGAGAGGCGTGAACGGGGTTCATTGTCACTTTTGCTCCAATACCTCTTTCAACCGTCACCGCGCTGCATGAAGTCGAGCACCGCTTGCTGGTGCTGCGTGATCGGACGCTCCCCTTTCGCTGCGGGCCCGATTTCAAGGAAGGGGCTTTGCAGTGATTTCTGCTGCTGTTCGCAAGCGTAAATGTCCTCAGTCGTGAAATCACCCGAACTCATCGGATCGTCGTCGCCAGTGACGCCGCCCTCCCGGTATTTCGGGCCGCCGAAACTCTTCCAGAAACCCCAGCTCTTCCATTGCTGTTTCTGAAACGCCCACCCGGATACACTGGCGACCTTTGACCGGTTCTCGACCCGTGTCAGGTCCGGTGCCAGCGGTGTGATGACGAACAGGTTCCAGCTGTCCTCGCTGGCCCCAATGCCTATACCAGGGAAGAGCATCGGTACCCAGGCACCGATGTGAGGCTCGGGAATAACCCGCGGCGTCGGCAAGTTGGTTTCAAGTTTTGCGCCGTATTCGGCCGAAGGCGGTTCCCAGAAATGGTAATGCGGCCCCTTCCAGCCATATTCGGCCTTTGCATGATCGTACATGTACAGTGTGTTCGAATGCAGATGGCTCAGGTGATAGACGTCGATGTAGTTTTCGACCACGATCTTCCAGTTGGCCTTGACTTCATACGTGTTCCGCGCTTCCGGGTACTCGACCAGTTCCTCCGGCTTGTGCGGTCCCAGAAAAGGATCGACCTCGCCGAACCATTCGGCCAGTGTTGGCGGATTCGGGTCAGGGTGCACAAAGAGCATGCCCCGCCAGACATCCACGCTCGCAGGAATGAGGCCGAGGCAGGACTTGTCGATCCCGTCCGGATACTCTCTCGCCTCATCCGGGACAGAAATCAGTTTGCCTTCAAGGTCATAAGTCCAGTCGTGATACGGGCAGGCCAGCGCCTTGTGGGTTTTGCCGACTGCGCGGATCAGCTGCGTGCCGCGGTGGCGACAGATATTGTGGAACCCGCGCAGCCGGTGGTCGCGCCCCATGACGATGAAGAGGTTGTTCAGCCCCACCTGTACCGACAGGTAGTGGCCCGGCCCGGGTATATCCTCAACCAGCCCGGCATAGCGCCAAGTCCTTGAAAAGATCAGGCGCTGTTCCCGGTCGAACCATTCCTGCAACGTGTAGGCGCCAACGGGAAGACGGCGGTACATCTCGGTCAAAAGTTCACCTCAAGTCAGAAGATGTGCGTATTGGGGAAACAGGCTGGCCGCGACCAGCATCAGGCCCAGAACGGCCCAGAGCACGGTGACGGCCCAATATAGAAAAGGGTCTTCATCGCTGTTTATCTCGAATACGAGCAGGGCCTGTCCGCTCATGATCGCCGGGACCACCCACCAGATGAATAGCAGCCCCCAGACCCAGTAGAGGCCAGCCATTGTCGCCGCCAGCAGAACCGGCAAGGCAATGTAGTTGATCATCCGGGGCCCGCTCATCAGGGTGTCTCCAGGCTGGATGCCAGCAGTGTCGCAGCCAGTTTCAGATCGGCGCGCCAGGTCACTGGCGGATCAAGCGGGGACAGGGAATCCAGGTTAACGAAAACCGCGGATATACCCTGGGTCGCAGCGCGTATCCTGTCTTCCGGTGCCGCAGGGGCCGTACGTCTGAGTATCTGTTCGATCACGTCGAAGAAACCGGTCATGCTGTCCAGAAGCTTCCGGCGCAGATCCGGCCGGTCAGGAACGGCCGTCACCAGCGACTGATAGGCCAGCATCAATCGGGGATCGGATGCGCTGTCCTCATGGAAGAGCAGATCAACCAGATCAGTGGTCGTCGCATCCGGCGACAAGGCAGCGCACAGGTCGCTTACCGCCAGTTCAAACCCGTCAAGGACATGGTCTGTCAGCGCAGAAACCATCTCATCGCGGTTGCCGAGGTAATGGCGGAGCAACGGACGCTTTACACCGGCCGCTTCCGCGATGCGTTCCTGCGTCGCGCCCTCAAGTCCGAACCGCGCGACACAGGTCAGATAGGCATCAAGGATCTCGGCGGATCTCTGGTCTTTCAGGGAAGGTCTGGGCATTTGAGCTCTGATACTTTGTCATTGCTGACAAAATAAACGCTAATCCATAAATTGTCAATCGTGACAATTTAAATCAGCCATCCACCCCTCGACTGCCCGGCTCAAGAATCAGACCATCCGGCCGGTCAGGCTGGGCGTGCCACTCTATGGATCCGGCGGACGGAAAGGCCCATCACACCCTTCAACCAATGGCCTCTTTATTGCGTACAATACCCCCCCTCATGGACGTTTCCCACATTCTCAACCCGCTCAACGACGCCCAGCGCGAAGCGGTCACCTTGCCTCCGGGGCCCGCCCTTGTGCTCGCCGGCGCCGGCAGCGGCAAGACCCGGGTCCTGACCCACCGGATCAGCTGGCTGGTGCGGGCGGAGGAACTTTCGCCGCTCAACATACTCGCGGTCACCTTCACCAACAAGGCAGCCCGGGAAATGCGCGGACGCATCGAAGAGCTGCTGCAGTTTCCCACCGGGAGCATGTGGATGGGCACCTTCCACGGACTCTGCCACCGCCTGCTCAGGATGCACTGGCAGGAGGCCGGGCTGCCGGAGACCTTCGAGATCATCGACAGCGAGGACCAGCTTCGCATCGTGCGCCGGGTGCTGGCGAACCTGGACCTGGACGAGGCCCGCTGGGTGCCCCGGCAACTGCAGTGGAACATCAACTGGCACAAGGACGAGGCGAGACGCTCCCGTCATGTGCCGGAGAGTCCCGATTTCCACCAACAGACCCTGCTGCGCATCTATACCGCCTACGAGGAAACCTGCCAGCGCCTGGGGCTGGTGGATTTCGCCGAGATCCTGCTGCGGACGCTGGAACTGTTCAGGAACAACCAGACCATCCGCGAAACCTGGCAGCGCCGGTTCCGGCATGTGCTGGTGGACGAGTTCCAGGACACCAACACCATCCAGTACCAGTGGCTCAGGCTGCTTGCCGATACCAGCAAGAACCTGTTCGCCGTTGGGGATGACGACCAGTCGATCTACAGCTGGCGCGGAGCCAGGGTCGAGAACATGCTGTCCTTCGAGAAGGACTTTCCCGGCACCCGGATCATCCGCCTGGAACAGAACTACCGGTCCAGCGGCCACATCCTCGCCGCCGCCAACGCGGTGATCGCCAACAACGCCGGCCGCATGGGCAAGAATCTCTGGACCGAGGCTGGCCAGGGCAACCCGATCCGGCTCTACGGCGCCAGCAACGAGATCGACGAGGCCCGGTTCGTGGTCAACACCATCGAATCCTGGGTCCGGGAAGGCAACCGGCGGGACAGCGTGGCCATCCTGTACCGCTCCAACGCACAGTCCAGGGTGTTCGAGGAACTGCTGCTGTCGACCCGCATTCCCTACCGTGTCTACGGCGGGCTGCGGTTCTTCGAGCGGGCGGAAGTCAAGGACGCCCTGGCCTACATGCGGCTGGTGAGCAACCGGGACTCCGATCCCTCGTTCGAGCGCGTGGTCAACCTGCCGTCCCGGGGAATCGGGGCGCGCACCCTGGAGGTGATCCGGGAGCATGCCCGGGCGGGAGCAGTGTCGATGTGGCAGGCGGCAATTCAGGTCCTGGAAAAGGGGGCTCTGCCCGCCCGGTCCGGTGAAGCGGTCGGGGGCTTTCTCAAGGGAATCGACGCCATGGCCGACGATTCCCTGGACCGGCCCCTGGCCGAACTGACCGAGCGTATTCTCGATCAGAGCGGCCTCATGGCCCACCATGCCAAGGACAAGTCGGAACGGGCCCAGGGCCGGGTGGAAAACCTGCAGGAACTGGTGACCGCAGCCAGGAACTTCATGCCGTCGGAGACGGACGACGAGACCCCGGACATGCTGTCGATGTTCCTCACCAGCGCCGCCCTCGAGGCGGGCGAAGGCCAGTCAGAGGAATGGGAGGACTGCGTTCAGCTCATGACCATGCATTCCGCGAAGGGCCTCGAGTTCCCGCTGGTCTTCCTCTGCGGCATGGAGGAAGGCCTGTTCCCCCACCGGCAGTCGCTGGAAGAACCGGGACGCATGGAGGAGGAGCGGCGCCTGTTCTACGTCGGCATGACCCGGGCCATGGAACAGCTGTACCTGTGCCACGCGGAAATACGCCGGCTGTACGGCAAGGACAATTACACCCAGGGGTCGCGCTTCCTCGGCGAGGTGCCCCCCGGGCACCTCGAGGAAATCCGCTCAAGGGCGTTCAGCAGGCCGCTTCAGAGGACCTACGGCTCCACCGGGACGCCGACGTACAACGGCCTTCGGCCGGGCAGTCATGTCCGGCATGAAAAATTCGGCGAGGGCACGGTGGTGACCCTGGAGGGACAGGGGGAGCATGTCCGGATCCAGATCAACTTCAGCGAAGTGGGAACCAAGTGGATACTGCCGGCCTATGCCCGGCTGGAGATGGTGTGAGGTCTGCCGCATTCCCGGTCAGCCGCGAATGCGAATGACCGCCGCTGCCTCCGTGGCGCAGCGGGGCTTGCCGGGATTCAGGCCGCGTCCTTTTGCTTTTGTTCGAAGCGGTGTCCTTCGGGCTGCTGTTCGAGCATGTGGGGCTCCGCCGGTTCGATCTCCACCGCCAGCCAGTGGAAACAGGGTTCGCTCACCCTGTACGGCCTCAGCGGCGCCGTGATCAACTCCGGATGCTCATACAGCATTTCGTCGGTCACCGGGATGAACACCTTGTGCGAAGGCAATGCTTCGGAAACGAGAGGCATGTGCTTGCTACCAGTTGCTACCTTATTTCTAGACCAGCGTGAATTACACTCCCGCGCGGTGGTGCGGAATAAGGAGAAATCATGGTATTTTGGTGGCAGTTATGGTTTTCATAGCCCCATGCGGGACCCGGCCAGGGCAATCCCGCCGGAAACGTCCGCAACGCCCCGGACCGCGCATCCCGAATCGTACCGCCGGGCCGATCCCCACCCTCCCTGACAGGAAGACCCGCGGCGCCCCGTGGCCAGCCTGAAATGCCGTCCAGGTACGCAGGACCCCAGGCCATGCCCGCATCGTCCGGGACCAGTCACATCACTGAAACATAACTGCAACGGGAATGTAATGCGAGAGGAACCCCCCTGTCACAAAACAGGAGCAGAATCGCGCCACATCATGATGGAGCCAACACGCATCAACCGTCGGCGACCCGCCCACTACCGGTCGATTTTCATCTCTGACGTGCATCTCGGTTTCAGCGGCTGCAGCGCGGCATACCTGCTCGACTTCCTCCGGTCGACCACCTGTGACCACCTGTACCTGGTCGGAGATATCATCGACCTGTGGCAGATGAAGCGGAGACTCTACTGGCCCCAAAGCCATAATGACGTGGTCAGGACGATTCTCGGCAAGGCCAAGCACGGCACGAAGATCGTCTATATCTGCGGCAACCACGATGAACTGCTGCGGGACTTCGTCGGAATGACCTTCGGCAACCTGGAAATTCACGACGAATACATCCACGAATCGATGAGCGGGAAGCGCTTCCTCGTAATCCACGGCGACCAGTTCGATGCCGTGGTCATGCATTCAAAATCGATCGCGCTGCTGGGAACCTGGCTGTACGACTGGCTGCTCAAGATCAACACCGTCTGCAATTTCATTCGCCGAAAACTGGGGTTTCCCTACTGGTCCCTCGCCAGAGTGCTGAAAACCCGGGTCAAGCATGCGGTGAACTACATCAGCAATTTCGAGCAGGCCCTGACCTACGCAGCGCAGAAGTACGATGTCGACGGTCTCGTGTCCGGGCACATTCACCATGCGGAGATCAGCAGAATCAACAACCTGATCTACTGCAATTGCGGCGACTGGGTTGAAAGCTGCACTGCGCTCGTGGAACGGCAGGACGGCGTTCTGGAACTGCTGCACTGGACGGACCAGACCAATTCCCTGAGGCGGATCAACCTGCAGGTGGCATAAGACCTGTCAAAAGCGGCGGACCGCATGAACACGATTATCGTGACCGACGCCTGGAAACCCCAGGTAAACGGCGTCGTCAGGACCTACGAGCACATTGGCAGCGAACTGGCGGCGGACGGCGACCAGGTCACCTTCATCACGCCCGAGGGATTCAGAACCGTGCCCCTTCCGAGCTACCCGGAGATCCGCCCGGCCATCTTTCCCTACCGCAAGGTGGCACGGACCATCCGGCAACTTGCGCCGGATGCCATCCACATCGGCACCGAGGGACCGCTCGGCATGGCGGCTAGGCGGTACTGCCTGAGGCATGGCATGCCGTTCACCACCGCCTATCACACCCGTTTCCCGGAATACATTCGGATGCGGATTCCGTTGCCTATCGGTATCAGCTACCGGTTGCTGCACCGTTTCCATGCCCCGTCGCGCCATGTCATGGTGCCGACGGAATCGCAGAAACAGAACCTGGTGAGGCGGGGATTTCGGAATGTTGTCATCTGCGGCCGGGGCGTGGATACATCCGTGTTCCGGCCGGGCGACAGGGATTTTCTTGACCTGCCCCGCCCGATACAGGTCTATCTCGGACGGGTTGCCGTGGAGAAGAACATCAGGGCGTTCCTCACCCTGGCAACCCCCGGAAGCAAGCTCGTGATCGGCGACGGACCGGACCGGCAGAAGCTCGAGCGCGAGTTCCCCTGCGTCCACTTCGCCGGCTACCACTTCGGCACCGACCTGGCGCGATATCTCGGCGCGGGTGACGTCTTCGTCTTTCCCAGCCGCATGGACACATACGGCATCGTGCTGCTGGAGGCCATGGCCTGCGGGCTCCCGGTGGCGGCGTACCCGGTGGACGGACCCCGCGACATTGTCAGACAGGGGGTCACCGGCTGGCTTGACGAGGATCTCGGCGTCGCGGTCAACCAGGCGCTTGGGCTTGATCCGGCGGAATGTGTCCGGTACGCCAGGAGTCTTTCCTGGCGTGAAGTCTCCCTCCTTTTCAGGGGTCTGCTTGCCCCCATCGCGTAACCCCGGACGGGCCCGGGGGCGCAAATCATGGCAATCCGGTGACAGTTTGCAGGGTTTCCGGGGAAGCCTGTCGACGGGAGAAAGGCATCCGGTATACTTTCAGTCCGAAACCACGGGTTCAGTCACACCGAATGTCAAGAACCATCGCCATCGTCGAGGATGACGTCGACCAGCGGGAAAACTACGCCGACGCGCTGAAATCCCAGGGCTACGCGATCCAGGTGTACGGGAACCGCGCCGACGCCAGCGCGGGATTCCGCCGCTCACTGCCGGATCTCGCCATTCTCGATATCATGCTCGAGAACGACATGGACGGCGGTTTCGATCTCTGCCGGGAACTCAGGCAGCAGTCCCCCAAGCTTCCGATCATATTTCTCACGGCCAGGGACAGCGACATCGACCGGATTTCCGGGCTCCGGCTGGATGCCTGGGACTACATCACCAAGCCGGTGAACCTCCAGTTTCTGGCGGTGCGGGTCTCTTCCCTGTTCCGGATGGCATCCACGATCCAGAACTCCTCGCAGCTGCCCGCCGCGATGGTGCTGGGAGACCTGGAGCTCGACCAGAACAGCATGTCGGTGAGCTGGAAGGGTCAGTTGCTCAGTTTCACCCTGACGGAGTTCTGGCTGACCGACGCCCTCGCCCGCCACCCGGGCCATGTCAAGACCTATGAGGCGCTGATGCAGACCACGCGCCAGAGCTACGTGGAGAAGAACACCATCAACGGCTACGTCCGGCGGGTGCGCAAGAAATTCAAGGAAGTGGACCCAGCCTTCAACAAGATCCAGACCGTGTTCGGTGTCGGATACCGCTGGCAGGCCGATTGAGCCCGAACCGTATCGGGTCACGCCTCACTGACCATCCGGGTCCAGCGCAACGATAGCCACAGATGGACGTACAAGGACCCGGGAACTGGATCAACGGGACCTGTCCCCACGACTGCCCGGATGCCTGCGGCATCCGTACCCGGGTGGAACAGGGACGCGCCGTCGCCTTCGAGGCCCAGCCGGAACATCCTGTTGCCGACGGGTGGCTCTGCGCCAAGGTGAACCCCTATCTTGAGCGTGTCTACCATGCCGACCGGCTGACCACACCCCTGCGCCGGACGGGCCGCCGGGGGTCGGGGCAGTGGCAGGCTGTCAGCTGGAAGGAAGCCATCGGGGAAATCGCCGAACGCTGGCAGGGCCTGATCGCGTCCCATGGATCGGAAAGCATCCTGCCCTACAGCTACAGCGGCACGCTGGGGCTGGTGCAGATGACCGTCGCCGGCAGCCGGTTCTGGAATCGACTGGGGGCCAGCCGACTGGAGCGGACCATCTGCATGGCGGGCACCCGGCACGCCGTGCGCGCCACACTGGGCAAACGCATGAGCCCCCCGTATCACCACGTGCTCGACTCGCGTCTGTTGATTTTCTGGGGGCACAACCCGGTCAGCACCGCGCCCCATCTCATGCCCTTTGTCCGCCGCGCGCGTCGCCAGGGATGCCGGGTCGTGGTGATCGATCCCGTCAGGAGCCGGAGCGCGCGGGGGTCGGACCTGCACCTCCGCCCCCGCCCGGGCACGGACGGACTGCTGGCGCTGGGCATCGCGAAGATCCTGGCCGAAGACAACCTGGTGGATGAGGAATGGCTCGCCGGCCACGCCCATGGCTGGCCCGCATTCCGGCGCCGGATCGCGTCCCTGGACCTGGCGTCCGTGATCTCCGAAACCGGGATCTCCGGCAAACAGCTGCGCCGCCTCGCGCACTGGCTTGGTTCCTCGCATCCCGCCATGATCCGGCTGGGCGACGCCATCAACCGTCACACCAACGCGGGCCAGACTGTCCGTGCCATCGCCTGTCTGCCGGCACTGGTCGGTCAGTACGGTGTCCGCGGCGGCGGCCTTGGAAGTTCCACCGGGGACTGGTTCACCTGGGATGACGAGGCCATCAACCGCTGGGCCGAATGCCCGCCTCCCGGCAGGATCGTGAACATGAACCGCCTGGGCGCCGCGTTGTGCGGCGAAGTCAGGGATCCCCCCATCCGTTCCCTGTTCGTTTTCGGCGCCAACCCCATGGTTTCCGCACCCAACAGCGCCCTGGTGGAAAAGGGGCTGCTAAGGGAGGATCTGTTCACGGTGGTGCATGACCTGTTCATGACGGATACGGCCGCACTGGCGGACCTGGTGCTTCCCGCCACATCGCAGCTGGAGCAGGAGGACCTGCACCGGGG
>JAJDTE010000030.1:0-19138 GCA_022827325.1 Gammaproteobacteria bacterium
GGTGGTGGCACTTTGGCCCTCGGCGCATTACGGCGCAATGCGCGGTGACGTCAGATTGGTATCTGCGCTCCATGTTGATCACTGCCAGGCAAGCAGCTCTTCAGGGGGTTCTCTTGAGTGCGTAGGGATTCAAGAATTGGCCTCGAACCGGAAACCGTGGGCGGTAACGCTGGTAGTATTCGGTGCCGAAAGACACCCCGCAATGAACAACAGAGGCAATAAAAAACCGATGCCGCAGACCATCCAGAAGAACATCCGGGTCACGCCGGAGCAGTGGAACCGCATCGAAAAGACCGCCCGGGAGCGGGGGATTTCCCCGAACCGGCTTGTCGTCGACCTGGTCATGGAGGCCCTCGACCATGGCGAATGGCCCAGCACCGAGGCAGAAATCCGGGTCGCGAGGGCTTCCCTTTTCACCGCCCAGGCCATCGCGCGGGACCTGATTTCGGCCGGGAGGGAGGGGGATGTCCGTGAGATCCGAAAGTTCATTTCAACCATCGTACCGGAGCTTGACACTGACTGAGTCATCCCCGGATGATGGTTGCCAATCTCTGGAGAGTGAAATTGTCGGTGTTGTGCTCGAATCAGCGGATCATCAACAACATCGTGGAACAATCCATGGAAACGGCGATATGGGAACAATTCAACTGGATTGCGATAGGCCGCTTCGGATATGATCCCCGCCGTCATTCCCGCACTGATTTCCTTCTGGTTTCAAACAATTCAAGAGCCAGGAAGCTGCGGTCGCAAACCCATCAAGAAAAAACCGGGGCCCATTGAATATCCTATGACCGATTCAGCAGCTGCGTGCGGGCTGTCCCTACTGTTTGACGACGATGCCCTTGCCATGTTTCTTGCCGACTACTGGCCTGAAGAGCGATTCGTCTTTCATGGGGATCCTTCCAGATTTACCGGATACGGAACCGTTTTCGATGAAGATGACGTTGAAAAGATCCTCCGGGAAATCGGCAAGCCCGTGGATGTCATCGGCCCCGACGGACTCCGTGTTACATGCAACGACCCCGGCGAAGCCCTCGATTACTACAACCATCACGAGGCGATGATCTATCTGACCGGTCTGCACCATTATCCGTCCATTCGTGATTTGTGCGACCAGTTGTCGGAAGACCTGCGGATTCCATCCCGTTTCGTAACCTGCGAGGGATTTGCGGCAAGGAAAGGCACCAGGGTTCCCCTGCACTTCGACCATGAAACCAACTTCATGGTCCAGATCCGGGGGAGGAAGATTTGGGAGGTGGCTGAAAACGCTGCCCTTGAAAACCCTCTTTTCTGCTACTTCCCGGACAAGCCGAACCGATTCTACCGGGATGGGCTTGATCCATATTCCGGAAAACGGCTCAACGATTACCTGCCGAAGGATCGGAAAACGATCGAAGCAGGACCCGGGACGGTCACCTTTCTGCCAAGAGGGTTCTGGCATGGCACCGTGTCCCTTGATGACTCCTTCTCCATCGGATTCGTGATTGACCCGCCGACGCTTCTGGAAATTGCCATCGGCTATCTGAGCAGGGAACTCCATTCCAGTCCCAGATGGCGCGCCCACCCGGTCTATCCCATGCGGGAGGATGGGGGTTACGACCGGGTTTTAATGCATGAAATCCGGTCCCTCATGGAAGAGTTCGCGAAGGTGGCTGGTGCTGGCGATGCGGACGATATTGTCGCCAGCTACCGGTCAAGCTGCCCCAAAGACAATACCCGCAAGTACATCGTAGGCTCGTGACGGAAGAGGCGATGGTGTCACCCCATGTTGCCCCCTTGGGCAAATCGCTTGCCGGAACGTCCTGTTTCCTGTGGGACTGCGACGGCGACCTTGGGTTGCAGCTTGCAATGGACCTCCTCCTGCGAGGCGGTTCCGTGACCGTTTTCTCCTCCGACAACAGCTTTCTGGATCGTGCAAGGGTCGAGGCCGAAGACATCCGGGCAGATGAAAGGTTCACGGCAATCCGGGGCGAATCCGGCGCCCGGTTAGAAGAGCTTGTTTGTGGATACCGGCCGGATGACCATCCCATTTTCCTGATCACCGGCCTTGGCAGTATCTGGGATCGGGCCAATGAGGGGAAAACAGGCGGGGAATGCCTACAGGAAATTTCCTCGCTATCCATTGGGACTGCGAGGGAACTTGATTTCACGCATGCGATTTTCAACCGGGTAAACCAACCGGACAACCACACGGAAGCGCCCCAACCCACTGGCCCCGGTCAGCGCAAGGTCCAGATAATATCCACCGTGTCGTGGCAAGCCGGTCCCGCCTGCAGAATCCGCTTTCCGGCCTTCCTGGAACAGCATTCGGAACGTTTTCCCCTGAGCTTCGACATCTTCCTTCCGCTGTTCGACGACTCGGTATGCCGGGACATCGTTCCAAGGCAGATGCTCGAGGCGGTCATGCACCCGCCCGAAACCCGTCTCCATGTGCGTTTTCTGTCGGAAGCCGGAGAACATTATTACGCACAGGAAATCCCCGACCCCGGGCATTGCGTCCTCTATCCGGAATCCGGCAAGGGCAGGAAGACGCTTGGCCGGATCGAGCATGTGAGCGTCCGGGACACGATCCTCGGCAAGGGAATTTTCGCGGAGAGGGACTTCACGAAAGGTGAGGCGATCATCCACGAAAAGGGGTTTCCACTGAATTTCCAGACCGGCCATACCCTGCAGACAAGCCACGAGGAACATCTGGATGTAGGACTTCCGGCGCGGAACCTGAACCATTCCTGCGAACCGAACGTGGGGATACGATCCGATCCGGTCACGGCATGGCCCAGGATCGTGGCCTTCCGGAATATCCGCAGGGGCGAGGAACTCACCCTGGATTACGGCATGGCCGAGTACATGCATTACGAACGGATCGACCCCGGCAAGGGCATCCGATGGGAATTCACATGCGCCTGCAACACGCCGACCTGCCGGGGAAGGATGGGATACTACTCCGAATTGCCGCAGGCGCTTCGGGACAAATATCGCGGATTTGTGTCCGGTTACCTCGAAGCCGACTGATGCGAACCGGCATGCCGCTTCTTGCCGGGCTGGCGTGGAGCGCAGTCTTCATCCTGCTCGAATCGACCCAGTCGGTGTTTTTCGGCGCTGTTCTCCAGAAGATGGATTCGTTCTTCCTGGGGTTCTGGGTCTTCGGGATCACGACCATTGTCCTGTCACTGTGCATCCGGGTGTTCGACCCGGTCCAGCTCAGGCTGTGCGGACGAAACCTCAAGGGCCTCTTCGCCTGCAACTGCTCAACCGCGGCGGGATGGATCCTGTACCTGTTCGCGATCCAGTTGATCGAACCCGCCGTGGCCTTCACGGTGTCGTCCGCTGCCATGCCCATCTCCGCGATCGTATTCGCCCTCCTGGGGATCGGGGAGCCTGAAAATCTGGAAACGGCGCAGGAAAAGATCGGGTTTTGCCTCGTCGTGCTCGGAATTGTCGTTCTCGCCGGCGCCACGCTGCTCGGCTTCTCCGGGTTCGTTCGCGGCTCCACCCAGGCCGCGGCGCTGTCGGGCCTTGCCTGTTCGATTCTCTCGGGCAGCGCGTTCGCACTGATGCTTATTCATTGCAGGACACTGGACACCAGCGGCCTTGGGCCGGCAACGGTCTTCGCGTTCCGGTTCCCGGTCTACATTCTCCTCGCTGCCGCAGGCTGGTACCTGCAACTCGATTACAAGGGGCCGGTCGATGCAGGAGAGGTGGCAACCGCCATACTCATCGGCTTCGCGATCATGGCGTTTCCGCTCTACGCGATGCAGAAGGCCGTCTCGGGCGTGGGCGTCCTGCTGCTCAGCACGATCACGGCGCTCGGCCCCCTCGTGGTCTTCTGCCTGCAGCTGATCGAGGGCAGGGTCGCGTTTTCCGGGTTCACCCTGGCGGGCCTGCTGGTCTACAGTCTCGGAGCCCTGCTGGCCGTTTCCTCGCTGGTCGGGGGGCATCGGGGCGATGCGCAGGGAAATGGTGCTCCCAATGCGACCGACTGTCGGTCAGAAAAAACAGATTCAAGAGTCATCCCGCCATAGCGTGCATGGCCCACCGGCGCATGGACCGGAGAGGGCCGGAAAGTACGGGTTCGGTTGTGTGCGGCAGGTGCTGCGGGAAATGGAACAGTGCAGAAGCGGCATGCACTGAATGCAGGAAATACTGGAATCGGTCGAGCAGAAGATCAGGCCAGGCACTGGCCTGCATTTCTCCAGGCATGGGGTTTGTGGAATCGAACGGCTGCTCCGCCACGGGGAACATTCCGGCCAACCGGCATTGCACTGCCGCGTCTGGTGAATCCCGGGTGCACCCGGGTCCGGCCGGAATTTCCGGTTTCTCCAGATGGAAATCCCGGACCAGTGCGGCTTGATTCCGGCGGCTTTCCGGCAGGAACCGGCTCCTTTCACGGCTGACTGCCCGGACAGGAACGATTGCCCGGGCGTTATGGCCAAGGCCATCCTTCAACTCTCTTCACCAGGGCCTGTCCCCGATGATGGGGCAGTCTGATTCACAGGAAGCATTCGGTCAGGGCGAAACCATCTCCAGCATAATGGCCATGATCAGCAGGAACAGTATCCGGCGCGTGCAGGCCCGAATGTCCCGCAGGACGCCTTTTTCCGCAGGGCGTTCCGGAATCCTGCTCCGATGATGATGGGTTCCGCAATGGCGGCGCCTGATCCCGAGCTGGCGGAGTCGATTCTCGAGATCACCATCCTGGGATTTCAGATTCAGAGTAACCGCAGAAACCCCGAGGGCGGCGGGCTGCTGGGCCACTCGATGAAATCCCCGCTCCTGACGGTCATATGCCGCCAGCGCGGCATGTCTGCATCCCCAGCACGGTTCCCTATCAGAAACAGGTACTCCGTATCCGGTGTTTCCGGCCATTCGTACTCGAATGCCGAACCCATCCTCAACAATTCTTCCAGCTTTGAATCCAGCCAATTCTTCTTCCGTTCACTCTTTTCCATCTTGTCCTCCCTGTAGTCGTAAAAGATCAGGACCTTGAGCGGGGACCGGAACAACAGGAGCTTCCACATTTCATACTCGACGTTTCCATGGTTTTCATGCTCGATGATTGCGTCAAGACACGCAGGAAATGGCTCAAAACCCTCTATCTGGCTGGATTCCATTTTGTAGTACACGCAGTCCAGTGTGTACCATTCCCGCCCCATGTCCACCGACAGTTTTGCCGATACCCGATAGAGAAACCCTTTTTCCATTGAATCCCTGGTCCCCAGCATGAACTCTGTCCAGCGACGTTCGGCCGGGTAACTGTTATTGATCCCGTCCGGATCTTCTTCGTTCCACTGTTCCCGGAAGGCATCAAGGAACTGTTCCGCGGTGATGTTCTCGTTCATGGTCATGACTGAATTTGACTGAATTGCCGGGGAATCGGCTGATTCCAGGAATCAGGGCCTGCCCGGTTCAGGCGATTGGAAACAGGTGGACCCCACCGAATCCCATGGTCGTTGACCGGACGGCTGGGGGGCCGCGATACTAACACGGTCCAGAATCACTCCATTTCCCAAGGTGTTTTCCGACCCGGGGGCCATCCCGCGCGGAACCAGCGCAAGCCGGTTCCGGTGATTCAAGCGATTTTCCGGGGGTTATGCCGGTCCCGGCCCGGCCTGCACGGGCATTCGGTTCCAACATGAGCCAAGGGTGGCAGGGTTGGGGCTGGATCGTTTACATTTTTTCGGGACATTCACCAGGGAAACGTCCACACTTCGGAGCATGAAAATAGAGCGCGGATTTTTCTGCAGGATTCTTTTTGCCCTGGCCGCGGACAACAGAAGGGGCCTGGAGGTTGACGCCCGAGGACTGAATGTCCTGCGGGCAAGGGAAACCCGACGGCCTACCAGCATTCCCTTCGTGGAAATTGCCGGACTGTCCCTCGTCCGGAAGCGGCTGCTGGGCAGCGCGGTGGAAATCCCGCTCATGACCGGGAAGGAGGTGATATTCGGCGGCGTGGACCCGGCCGGAGCCGGGGAGTTCGTCCAGGCGTTGAACGAACGATGGGAGCAGGCCTGGCGACGGAACCTGGAACCGCACATCGATTCCATACAGTCCCTTGCGGGCGTTGTCGAAAGGCTGAAGAACCCGCGGAACTTCCCGGCGGCCTGCCTCGTGGAACCGTTCCGGCAGAAGGCGGAGGCCCTTTTCCGGTTCCTGCCGGCGGATTTGCCGGATGCCGTGCTGCCGCCGGGGATTCGTGAGTGCATTGACAGGATCGCGGAGTTTCACAAGGCGCCGGATCAATTCCGGGACAGGGCGGTCGCTCGGTTCACGACAGGGGAACTGGAAGCGATGGCCCGGTTCTTCGATACCATCGAGAAGAACCCCCTGACCCCGGAACAGCGGCGGGCCGTGGTCTGCGACGAGGACGCCACGCTCGTGCTGGCGGGCGCCGGGTCGGGCAAGACCAGCGTGATCACCGCCAAGGCCGCATACCTGATCGAGCGGGGAATCCGCAGGCCGGAAGAAATCCTGCTGATGGCGTTCGGGAAAGACGCGGCAGGGGAGATGTCCGAACGGGTCCGGCAGCGCTGCGACGCCGAGGTTCCGGCGATGACGTTCCACAAGCTGGCCTATGACATCATTGCCGAGGCAGAGGGCCGAAAACCTCCGCTCGCCGCCCATGCCACCGACGAGAAGGCGTTCCGGATCCTCCTGCGGGAGATTCTGTTGGAACTGGCCGGCGCAGACAGGAAGATCGGGTTCCTGCTGCTTCGCTGGTTCACCGAATTCCTGGTGCCCGCCAGGAGCCAGTGGGATTTCGGGACCCGGCACGAATATTTCAGTTACGTCGAAAGCCATGAGCCGAGAACCCTGCAGGGAGAACTGGTCCGCAGTTTCGAGGAACTGGAAATCGCCAACTGGCTGTGCATGAACGGCATTGCCTACCAATACGAACCGGTCTATGAGCATGAACTGCCCGCCGAGGGCCGGAAAGTCTACACGCCGGATTTCCGGCTGACGGAAAGCGGCGTCTATATCGAACACTTCGGCGTCAGAAAGGAGACGGACAACAACGGCAACGAGTTCCTGACGACGGCGCCCCATGTGGACCGAGATGAGTACCTGGCGGGTATGGAGTGGAAGCGGGAGGTTCATGCCCAACATGGAACGACGCTGATCGAGACCTACAGCTACGAGCAGTCGGAAGGGAGGCTGCTGTCCGCACTGGAGGAAAAGCTGTCTCCCTACGTCAACCTGAACCCCATGTCGTCACGGGAGATTCTCTCCCGGCTCAGTGAAATGGGGCAGTTCGACGACTTCACCGGGACCCTCGGCACGTTCCTCCGGCACTTCAAGGGATCGGGGGCGACGTTGGAGGAATGCCGCAGGAAGGCGAAAGGCATTCGGGACAGCAGGCGCGGACTGGCCTTTCTGGAAATATTCGAACCCGTGTACGAGGAATACCGGAAACGCCTTGGCGGGCACATCGACTTTGACGACATGATTTCAAGAGCCACGGACCACGTCAGGAAGAATCGCTGCCAAAGCCCTTACCGGCACCTGCTGGTGGACGAGTTCCAGGATATCTCGAGGGGGCGCGCCGATCTCCTGCTGGCGCTCAGGGAACAGCACCGGGATGCCCGCATCTTTGCCGTGGGCGACGACTGGCAGTCGATCTACCGGTTCTCGGGTTCCGACATCGACCTGATGCGGGATTTCGGCCTCATCTTCGGCGGCTCCTTCGGGGGACATAATGGCATCCACCGGACCGTGGATCTCGGGCGGACCTTCCGGAGCGTGGACCGCATCGCGCATCCCGCGCGCCGCTTCATCCTGCAGAATCCTTCCCAGATCGGAAAGGAGGTGATTCCCGCAGGCACATCCCGCGAACCGGCAATCCAGGTTCTCTGGAGCCGGAAACACCAAGGTGGCGAGGCGCTGCAACAGGCGCTGGCCCATCTGGCAAAACAGGCTGGAGAAAAGCGGGCAACGGTGCTTCTGGTGGGGCGTTACAACTGGCAGCGTCCGGAAGAAATGTCCGGATTGGGCAGGCGCTTTCCGGGCCTGTCGATATCCTTCAGGTCCATACACGGGTCGAAGGGACTCGAGGCGGACCATGTGGTCATACTCGGCGCCGACAGCGGGCGTCTCGGGTTGCCGTCCGAGGTTGTGGACGACCCCCTGCTTGACCTTGTGCTTCCCGAATCGGAGCCATACGGGCATGCCGAGGAGCGCCGCGTGTTCTATGTGGCGCTCACCCGGGCACGTAAATCGGTCACGGTCATCGCCCGGGAGGATCAGCCGTCGGACTTTGTGAACGAATTGCTGGAGGACGGGGAATACGGCGTGGCGGAAATGGAGATGGCGAGGACGAAGACCGGAAGGCGCCGGCACCGCTGCCTGAAGTGTGAGGGCCACCTGATCCCTGACGGGAAATACCGGTATTCCTGCGAGCACACGAAACTTTGCGGCGCCAGCCTGCCCGTGTGCCCGGCATGCGGCATCGGGTTGCCGGTTCGGAACGGACATGAGCCGGAAGAAAACCAATGCGAGTGCGGGGCCGCTTTCCCGGCCTGTCCGGACTGTGCCGACGGATGGCTGGTCGAACGCAGCGGGAAGTACGGCCGTTTTCTTGGTTGTGTGAATTATCCGTCGTGCAGGGGACGCAGGGCGGCGTAAATCCTGCTGGACATGGGTACAGGAGAAAAGGCAAAGACACCGCCGGTTTCCTTGTCGGGACAGTGGCACATCCGGTTCCGAAATGATCTTGCCTGCGGCAACCATTTTTCCCAGATTCGGCCTGGTTAAACGGGTGGCGGCTCAATCGGGATCATGGTGATTCGTACAGACATGCAGTACCCCGGGACCGGGATCGCCTTTCACCTTCCGCCACCGGCCACTACTGCCGCACGACAGACAGGCCGGGATCCGGGAATTCCGGCCGGGTTTCCCGGCGGACTTCCTACGGCCGGACTTCCGGCGTTTTCTGCTCACGGACAGGTGGGCATGGCAATTCGTACAGTCCGCGAGTCCATCCGGGTCCGACGGTGCCGTCCCATCGATTCATGCGGTGCCCGCTCATGATCTTACTGCGGTCGCATCAAGGAATCCGGGGACAACGACGACCAGCGGGAAAACCGGTACCAGACTGCACCCGACCCTGATTCCGTGACGGGTCGCCACCGGCCAGAGAATCGCGCACAGAATCAGGATCAGGACGAAGGTCACCCGTGAAGACCGACCGGAATGCCCAGAATGGCGGCCATGCATGCGGCCGCGGAAAAGGCGGCAAGGATTACGCGTGTTTGGCGATCGGCCATTTGCGCCCGTATCCGGCCGAGCACGAATTCATGCCCGGTCCGCCTCATTTCTCAATCCGCGTTCTCGGGTTCAATACAAGCGTACAGGTGTTCTTGATTGGTTTCATATATGGGGACATCCCCGATCTGCCCCATATAGGCTGTTGTCTTGGTCGTGGTTATCGGGATTGCCGTCCGCCCATGAAGGGAACAACCATACTGCGCCAGACGCTCTATTTCTTCGGGTAGTGAGGGCAAGTCCCCGGTCTCGACAATAATCACCTTGTCCTGTTCCAGATCCTTGATCGCTTGCGTCCGGGCGCATCCGGCCAGCACCATCACTGCGGCGATGCAGCCAATCATCAATGCCTGGGTCTTCATGAAACAGCCTTTCCCCTGCAGGTTTCGCGATAGAGATTCACCGATTCCGGCGTCTCCCAATGGGCATCCGTGTTGGCATCAACTCCACCGCCGATAATCCCTCCGAACAGAACATTCCCCCAAACCATCTCGTTCTTGGTTGGTTTGACTGTGCGTCTTGCCAGCCCTTCCCCATCCTTGCATACGATATGCAAGGCATCATCGCTTTTCCTGAACGTTACGTTCCCCGGCCCGGTGAATTCCCAGGTTCCCTTTTTGTTGGTCGCGGTGCATTCAACGGCTTCAGTACAGTTCGGAATCTCAACGTAGAGGTTGGATTCCGTGCCCATGGTGATCGAAGCACAACCTCCCGTGGTCATCGTTGCAGCGAGTGCAACGACACGATACTGGATTTTCATGTTATTGGTCGAAAACGGTCGGTCAATGATGCAAACCGGGCGGATTATACCCAATGCACCTCAATCCCTGACCGCACCGAAGGCGCCGACGATGGCACCGTGCCCGAACACGCCACCCGCCTCCTGATGCCGGTCACCGTGGAACCGCATCTCCCAGACGGTCCCCGGCACGCCAGTCCCAGGGAGCCAGGTACCGTCCCGCATGCATCCCCGCCCCCCGGTCCCTCGCCTCCCGTTCCCCGGCGGAATGGTCCGGGGCGTACCGGGGCTCGTCGATCGCAAGGCCGGCCCTCACCAGGGCCGCGCCGAACTCGACGCCAGCGGCGGAGCATGACCCCACGATCCGGCCGTAACTCCTCTGGCCGGAATCCTCGCAGCCGACGGTTCCCGCGGAGACCAGATGTTCCAGTTCTTCGGTGGCTGCACGGCCGCAGGCCCATGGCGCGTCACTTGCGTCCCGGCACATCTGGTGCCTTTCCGGCGCGTCGAAGCCCTGAAGGCGGTAACGCCGGCCATCGACCTCGATGGTGTCGCCATCGACCACGCGGACGGTCTGTTGTGCGGCAGGGTCCGATCCGGGATTCGTCGGCGGCGTTCCAACTGCCGGGGGCGTCCCGGTCGTTGGCGGGGTTTCCGTTGTCGGGGGTGTCTGATCGTTTACACCGTGATCGATGCCGGAACCTCCACCTCCGCCGCCGCAACCGCCAAGGGCCAGGGACAACGCGGCCACAGCCACGATGCTCTGTATCGATGCCTTCATTGGTTCCGCCTCTGTGGCCGGGTGGCAATCACTGTCCGGCCAATGTTCTGCCGCTCCTGCTTGCCAGGACGCGGTTCGGGATCAGTGCAGATCCATGAGAAAACCATCATGTCGCCGATGACCAAAGCTCCGTCGTTCAGGAATCCTCCCGGCTCACGGAACCGGCCATCAGTGTCAGGGCATCGGCAGACAGCCGGGTCTTCCGAAGTCCGCGCTGACCACGGGCCAACTGGCAAATCTTCGCGAACGCGTCCGGCCTGGCCCTGCCGTCCCCGTCGAGCAGACCCAGCTGTTGCATTATTCGGTACAGTTCCCGTTCGGACCGGACCCGGTTCATCAGGCCAGTCCCCCTGTGCAGTAGCTTGATCCCAAAATCCCCTGACCCATCATTCGGGCGTTCTGTCCAGGATGTCCATCAGTTCGATGGCGTACTTCGCCAGCACCGCATGGTGTTCATCGTCCCCACCTGCGATCTCGGCCAGCTTCCGGTCGAGGTCGTCGTCCAGGTTGCCCTCCGGGTCCATCAGCCCGAGTTCGAAAACCGTCTCGGCGAATCGCCTCTCCACACGCTCGATATCAATCACGACACACACCTGTAATGAATACCCGGAAAGGCATCCGGCCCATATTCCCGAAGGAACCGGAAGCATGAGATCGGGTATATTCATGCCGAATTATGCATTATCCGCGTCCATGGTAGCCATGCTCGGGAAACGCCTGCAAGATCATTGCCCGATTCGGGGCGCCCTGGCAAAAACCGGCGGGGATGCGTATTGATACGCCTGGTTTGAATCAAATTCGCTTTCGTTATGCTTACGGGAAGAAAATTACAGCAGACTAAAATTCTCAGAAAAGTTGCACATTTGGTTTATTTTATTACTTAATATCAGCTATTTATATTAATTTGTGTCAACCCGAGGAATCCATTTTAATTCTAAATCCGGGCATTTCCGCGATTTCAGCGCCCTGGTGGATCCCTGGGTGGTGTCGAAGCAGGTCAGCACCTGGTACCGCCTGTGACCCCGCTCCGGTTTTCCGCCAACCTCGCATACCTCTGGCCCGACCGCCCCCTGCCGGAGCGCGTGCATGCCGCCGCGAAGGCGGGCTTCGGCGCCGTGGAATGCCACTGGCCCCATGACACCGGGCCCGGGCGGTTGCTGGAGGCACTCAACGCCACGGGGATGGAAATGCTCGTACTGAACACCCCGCCGGGAAACACCGACGCCGGCGATTTCGGCCTGGGCGCCGTGCCGGGGCGTGAACGGGAAGCCCGGGAGGGTGTCTGCCGCGCCGTCGACTATGCCTGCAGGATCGGCGCCGCCAGGATTCACGCCATGGCCGGCATCTGCAAGGACAGCCGGGTCGCCCTGCACCGGATGTACGATCACCTTGCCTGGGCCGCGGGGGTTGCGGGCGCCGCGGGGATCGAGATCCTGGTCGAGCCCATCAACCGGACCGACCGGCCGGACTATGCGCTGTTCAGGATCTCCCAGGCCATCGACCTCATGCACCGGCTGGAAGCGCAGGAGGGCGTCCGGAACGTTCGCCTGATTTTCGACTGCTACCACGTGCAGATGACCGAGGGGAACCTGCTGCAGCGGTTGTCCGAGGCGCTGCCCTGGGTCGGTCACGTGCAGGTGGCGGGGGTGCCGGGACGGCATGAACCTGCGGAGTGCGAGATCGACTACCCCTGGCTGTTCCGGCAGCTCGCGGGGCTGGACTATGACGGTTGGGTCGGCGCGGAATACCTGCCCGCCGGGGACACCGACGAGGGGCTGGAATGGTTCCGGCCCTACCGGCCCGGCCGGGCCCGGCCGCCCGTGACGCCGCCGAGGGTGTTCCGCCAATTCGACCGGGACGGTCTTGATGCCGAATACAACAACCGGGACAAGGTGGCGGATTTCGCGGAATACCTGGCCGGGTACACCCGGCGGAGCTGGGAAACCCGGCAGGAACTGGCGGGGGCGGCGGATGTGCCCTACGGGCCCTCGGCGGCGGAAACCCTGGACATCTTCCGCACGGGAAATGCCGGGCCGGACGGTGTCCCCGCGCCGGTCCACGTGTTCTTCCACGGGGGCTACTGGCAGGCGCTCAGCAAGAACGAGTTCAGCTACGTGGTCAACGCCCTCGCGGGCATGGACGCGCTCACGGTCATCGTTAACTATGCCCTCATCCCCGAAGTGGACATGGACGAACTCGTCGCCCAGTGCCGGCGAGCCCTTGTCTGGGTATGGAATCATGCGCCGGAACACGGCGGCGATCCGTCCCGGATCGTCATCAGCGGCCATTCCGCGGGCGGACACCTGGTGGGGATGATGGCGGCCACCGACTGGCCGGCGCTGGATCCCGGGTGTCCCCGGGACCTGGTGAAACAGGGCCTGTCCATCAGCGGCCTGATGGACCTCGAGCCCATCAGGCTGTGCTATCTCAACGAGGTGCTGGGGCTGGACGGGGACGCCGCCCGGCGCAACAGTCCCGCGCTGCTCGAAAACCGTTCCGGCACGGAACTCCTGTGCGTCCATGGCGGCCTTGAGGGAGAGGAATACCGCAGGCAGAGCGACAGCCTGGCCGCGCGGTGGGAGCACACGGCATCACATTCCCTGGAAGGGCACGACCATTTCAGCATCGCCATGCTGCTGGACCAGCCGGAAAGCGTGCTTTCGTCCCTGCTCCGGGAAATGATGGGGAAGGATTAGGGCGGTCAGGCTTTCTGCCGGCGGGCCGCTCTCCCCGGGAAAGGGCGCCGCATCGCCCCTTCCCTATTTCCCGCCTCATCGATCATGTCCATCCGGTCCCGCGTTGGCCGGGTCCGACCGGTGGACAGGCACACAGGGCTTGCATTCATCCATGCCATAGATCTGACGCGGAGCCTAGGCAAGCGCGTACCAGGTGCCGCGCCCGGCTCCATGCCGGACCAGGCGGCCGTTCCTGGTCAAGGCCCTCAGATGGTCCTTGATCGTATTGCGACTCGTGCCGGTCATCCTGGCTGCTTCGGCAACGCTCACACGTCCATGAATCCGCGCGATATCGAGAATTTCCACGGATAGCGGCGGCAAACTGTCCAGCAATATCCGCTCTCGCCTGATCTTTTCTGCAAGCACGCGTTTCTGCGAGCACAACGCCCCGAGATAATAATCGAGCCATGGCTGCCAGTCAGTACCATCCTTGCGCAGGGTTCCCTGCGTACGGCGCAGCGCCCGGTAGTAGGCATCCTTGGTGTTCTCGATCACGCTCTCGAGCGATGCATAGGGAACGTAATCGTAGCCGGCCCGCAGCAGGAGCAGCGTTGTGAGCACGCGCGAAAGCCGCCCGTTACCGTCCTGGAACGGATGGATTGCAAGAAAAACAACAACGAACACGCCGATGATGATGAGCGGATGCAGTTCATCATCGTCCAGCGCGGTTCGGAGCCAGGAAACGAGTATTTCCATCTGCGCGGGCGTCTCGAAGGGGCTCGCGGTTTCAAACACGGTCCCGATTCTCCCGCCATCCGGCCCGAAGGCCTCGACGTGATTGTCGAGCTCCTTGTACGCGCTGCGGTGCCGCTCGTCCCTGACGGAGTATTTCAGCAGGTCGCGGTGAAGCTGCCTGATGTGGTTTTCCGTAGGCGCAATGACGTCATAGCCGGCAAAGACCGTGTCCATGACGGCGGCGTAGCCGGCGACCTCCTGTTCATCGCGGCTTGCAAAAATTCCAATGTCGATTCCGGAAAGAAGCCGGTCGACCTCGCTGTCTGTGAGCCTGGCCCCTTCAATACGGGTCGATGAACCGATGCTCTCGATCGTGGCCACACGGCGCAGATTATCCAGGCGCTCGGGCGCAAGGCGCCCCAACGCAGCCCACGCCCCCTTGAACTCATCGATCTCGGCGATGGCTCGCAGGACCATCGGCGTGATCCGAAACGTGTCGGTTTTAATCAAATCATCCATTCTTCCATCCATTTACACCTGATTACTGCTCAGGAAACCTCCAATTTTGCATCCATTTCCATCCATTATTGGATCTTGTCATCCACCACTCCATCCATTTCGTGCGTATTCCATGATAAAAAGGGAGATCAGCGCCCTCACCGAGGGTCGGCTTGGATCAATGGCATCCTCACGGGAATTTCATCACCGCCGACACCCCATCCCCGGTTCACAGGGCTTGTACCGAGGCTTCAGGTTGTTCCTGGTAACAGGCCGCTATTGACCATTACGGATTTGATCAAGTGCATCTGCCCGTCATCAAAACAAGCTGGCCTGGGCAGACTTTTGTACCTCACTTGAAACAGATGCAAGTTTGATTTTCTTCTTGATTGAATCAAAGGCCTCGATATCACATTTTTCCAGCAGCATATTGGCGTCGTTGAGAGAAGACACCGTAAAAAAACGCTTTTCAGGCGCGAAATAGACGACCGCCTTCTTGTTACGTTTCAATAATTCAAAAACATTGCTGATTGATCCTGCACTTTTTCCATCCCAGAGCACGAACCCATAATCCGCCTCTGCTGCCATGGCCTTGTCTTTTTGCGTATAGAATTCTCGCCCCTTTAAATGCGTGTCAACGGTAATTTGACGCGTCTCCCAATGACCGATGTTGTTTCGACAATTTTGGCCTGAACAAAAAACAACAACTTGTGGGTAATTAATCTCGGCAAGGAATTTCTGAAGGGCCTTGTCCGCGCCATTGGCGTCGCCGACAATAATCCGATATCCCTGGTCCACGATATTCTTGATCCACTCTTGGATTGACTCATTTGTCCGGTTCAACCGACGGGAGCCCGATAGGAATACAGTAGTCAAGATTTACTCCGGGTCTTCGTCATCGTCATCGTCAGCACAAGTAAGCTGTCTACTTTCGCTCTTTTATACAATATTCCTGTCGCAACTGACAAAGTTGTACCAGATCTAAACACATCATCTATCAGTAGCACCCTTTTCCCGGGTAGTTCAAATTCTAATGAATAGAAAATGTTATGTTCCAACAATGTTCTTCGCTTGTTCGGATCATGAACATTCTTGAGATCTTCGACAGCGGACTTCTTATCCAAGGCCTTTAACACTTTCACCTTTTTTCTCCGTCCAAGTTCCTTAGCTATCTCATCCACAGGTTGCCAAGGCCTGCTCTTATTCGTTGAAGGAACTGGAATAATTAAACATCATCGGTCACGATGGGCACGTTGATCTGAAGTTGTTCTGTCGGACGGTAGAAGCGATGACTATTCAATACAAAGTTTGTTCCAATTCCCTGCATGCATCATTTAAGCGGCACCATGCGTGACAGCGCGGAAATCAACCCGTCACCGGATCGTGTGCTGCTTGATTTTGCTTTCCGGCCGCGCAGCGTTGCTGTGGTCGGAGCATCAGCCACGCGTGGCAAATGGAGCAACGAAGTGCTTCGACATCTCGTCCGACACTTTGATGGGACGCTGATACCTATCAATCCATTTCGGCAGGAAGTGGAAGGTCTAAAGACCGCTCCCAGCCTATCCGCGCTGGAGCACCCCGTTGACTATGCAATCATTGTTGTGCCTCGAGAACAAGCTGTTCAGGCAGTAGAGGATTGTGCCCGCGCGGATGTGCCGGTTGTTCATGTTCTGACAGCAGGGTTTTCAGAAGTCGGCGGCGAAGGGCCATCGTTGCAACAAGCGCTTGTGGATGCAATCCAGGGTAGCAATTCCCGGCTCATCGGACCCAACTCGATGGGTCTTTTTTCGGCTGGCGCAGGGCTGACCTTTGCGCGCGACAGCCAGTTCGGCGCTGGTAGCCTTGCGTTTATCTCTCAGAGCGGGGGGCTGTGCTACGATGTTCTGCTCAAAGGCCAGGCGCGTGGGTTGAACTTTGGCAAAATCCTGTCCGTCGGAAACAACGCGGATCTCGATTGGGCTGACTACATTCGTTACTTTGCTCAGGACGAGGAAACCAGCACGATAGCGTTGTATCTAGAAAGTGTAGGAGATGGCGCAGCGCTTTATAGAGAGCTTCGCGCTGCAACCCAGCGCAAACCTGTTTTCATATTGAAGGGTGGGAAGACTTCGGCGGGTCAGAATTCTGCGGCATCGCATACCGGGCGGCTGGCCGGGAGCTACGACGTCTGGCAGGCCATGTTCAGTCAAGCCGGCGCGCAGGAAGTGGACAGCCTTGAAGACATGCTTGTGGCGCTGCAGGCTACCGAAGCCGCGGCGCAGATATCGGGGGCCTGTCAGGCTATGATCATGGGCACGGGTGGCGGCGCGACGGTGCTTGTTGCGGATGCCTGTGCCGAGGCCGGTATCGACATGGCGGCGCTGGACGCAAGCACCATCGACGCACTTGCCGGTTTGGTGCCGGGCGCGGAAGATTTTGGAGGGATCGGGAATCCGTTGGAATTGGGGGCGGACAGGCTGCTGGCCACGCCTGATATGCTGATCAACCTGTGCAGCGCTTCTTTGAAAGATGCCAAGGTCGGCGTGGTTTTGGCCCATCTGAACCTTGCCGCGATTGCCAATAATCTTTCTGGAGGTGTCGCGGCCTGGGAAGACATCTGCACGCGCTTGAAACGGCACAGATCCGTGGATGGCCATATCTGCCTGGTACTGCGAAATGCGGATGCAGGAGCTATTCCTGCTGAGCTTGCCCAGATCGCGAAATCTACCCTACTAGAGCTTGGTGGCCTTTCGGTGCATGAGACCATGGAAGGCGCGCTTAGTATGGTGCGCCGGTTGCAGGATCTACGTACGCAGCCTTCGGCGGCGCAAGATGAAACGCCCGAAATCCACCACGATGCGCCCTCGACCTCTGAGCCGCTCAAGGGAGATGCGTTCCGAAAGCTGGCGGCATCTTACGGTGTGGCGTTTTCTGCCTGGGCTGCGACGAACTCGGTCGACGAGGCCATCCAAAAAGCGCATGAGATCGGGTTTCCGGTCGCATTAAAAACAGCTGCCCCGGACATCGTGCACAAAAGCGATGTCGGCTGCGTCAGGATCGGTATTGCTGACGACGCTGCATTGCGTTCGGCCCATACGGAGATTGTTACAAATGCCACCGTTGCTGGTAGCGACCACGCCTCCTCGGTATTGGTCGAGCAGATGGTGGATGGGCTCGCTGAGATAGTGATCGGCGTGAAGCAATCCGTGACATTTGGCCCCGTGATCCTTGCAGGGGCCGGGGGAACATGGGTCGAGGTGATGAAGGACAGATCGCTTCGGCTCTGTCCGGTCAGCGAATTTGAGGCCATTGAGATGTTGCAAGAACTGCGCTGCTGGCCCTTGCTGGACGGTGCACGCGGGCGGCCCAAGGGGGATGTTGCCGCTTTAGCCAGGATGATCTCAGGCATCAGCAGGCTGGCCTTGGATCATCCCCAAATCATTGAGATGGAATTGAATCCGGTCATCGTCGGCGCCAACAAGGCCATCGCAGTCGATGCGCGTGCAAGTGCCGCGCGAAACGCTGAGGTCTGAGCAAGTCAGAAGAAACAGGCGGATCAAACCATGAGAATTGAATACCCAATTACAGTCCCGGATATTGTGCCGCTGATGCGCGACTACATCAGCCCACCGGATCAGCACGACACCTACGCGGACATGTATGGATATGGCAGCGCCAACCCGGAACTTCTCAATCCCTTTCTGCCGGATCTCGAGGGCAGTTCCCTTGAAAACAGTGTACAGACTCTGCCTGACCTGCTGACCAAAGTGGGGGAAGGGGGTGCCGCCGTCATGCTGGACATGCTTGTCGCTTGCGGCATCGACGGAGCTGTGATCCAGTCCTACGATACGTTGGACCATGATATTGTTGCTAAAGTCCAGAATGCCTCGGGCGGGCGAATTGTCGGGCTTGCTGGTGCGTCACCCAAGCAGGGCGACGTGGCAGATCAGATCACGCGCGCGGTAACCGAGCTTGGCCTGAAAGGTGTATCCGTTGCGCCTTACGCCAATGGGATCACTGCCGATGATCAGGTCTACTACCCCATCTATGCGAAATGTCAGGAACTGGGTGTCCCTGTAAATATCCACGCCTCCACTCATCTCGTGCGGTCCGTGCGAAACGATGTAAGCCACCCGTCGAGACTGGATCAGGTTGCCATCGATTTCCCCGATCTGATCCTGATCGCGCATCACGGCGGCTGGCCCTGGGTGCTGGAACTGGTCAGCGTCGCCCTGCGGCATCCCAATTTATATATCAGCCCTGCTGGCATGCGCCCCCGCAACTTCACGAAACCGGGCTCGGGTTGGGATGCGCTTTTGCAATTCGGCGACACATTGCTACGGGATCGCGTCCTTTGGGGCAGCAACTGGCCCATGCTGCCGATCAGGCGATCCCTGGATGAAATCGATGCTCTGCCGCTTCGGCCCGCTTCACGAGAGGCATGGTTGGGGGGTAACGCCGCACGATTATTCG
>JAJDTE010000042.1:0-7477 GCA_022827325.1 Gammaproteobacteria bacterium
CCGTTCGATCTCGTCGAGCGGCGCCAGATCCTGAAAGGTCACCACCACCGTGCCGATGGCGTCTTCCTCGTTACGGATCGAAGTGGCGTTGACCAGCGTCCGAACGCTGCGGCCGTCCGGCACCGAAAGCACCATCTCCTCGGCGCGCAGCGTCTCGCCGCTGTGAAGCAGCTCCGTCATGGGGAACTCGCTCAGGCTCACCTCGCTGCCGTCGGAGCGATGGAAGGTCATCACCTCCAGGAGCTGCTCGGTCGGACGGCCGGGCGTGCGCAGGCTCTCCCCGATGCGCCTTGCCTCGCGGTTGATCGACCTTGCCCGGCCGCTCCCGGCATCGAACACCACGACCCCCACCGGGGAGGTCTCGACCAGGGCCTCAAGGTCGGCCCGTGCGCGGCGCGCGGAACTGTAGGTGCCCGCGTTGACGATCGCCGAGGCTGCCTGGGAAGCGAACAGCGTCATCACCTCCTCGTCCTCTTCGGTGAATACCTCGCCGTCCGCCTTGTCGGCGAGGAAGAAGCTGCCGACATCCGCATCCCGATGGCGCATCGGTGTGCCCTGGAAAGTCCGGGAAAACGCCGGGGCGGGCTCGATGCCGAGTGCGCGGACATAGCCCGAGAGATCATCGAGCCGCAACGGCCCCGGCAGGCCGCGGAAGTGCCCGAACAGGCGGGCGTTGCCGGGCCAGGCGATGAGTTCGCGCTCTTCCTCCGGTTCGAAGCCCGAGAACATGAAATCCCGGGGCGCGCCCGCCTCGTCGACGGTGGCAATGACGCCCCAGCGGGCGCCGGTGAGCGCGCGGGCGCTGTCCATCACCTCGCCCAGCACGGTGTCTAGGTCAAGACTGGCGTTGATGCGCAGGATAGCCGCATTCAGGGTTGCGATACGCTGGCGCAGCGCCTCGTTCTCCCGCCTCAGCTCGTCGTTCTGCTTCACGGCCTCTCCCCCGGTGAATCGGTATTTTCGGTATGCCCGGCAGGCATTGCATCGTGTCCGGCCGCAGGATTTGCGGTCCATCGGCGCGGCGACGGCGCACGGCGCTTTCCACGGGGGCGATAGTAGCTCAATTTTATGAAAATTACATCTTACAGCTCGATATCCACACACGTTTAACATATTGACTGGGAAAACTCCCTGCAATCACAAAACACGTTGCGCCAGCGAAGTGGACGGGCTCCGCGTACGCAGGTGTCCCATTGCAACTGCGGACAGCAACACCATTGCATAGAGGACCCATCATGACACGCAAGCCGTTCCCTGGTTCTCCGTCCACGATGACCACAGGCGGGATTCGGGGAGGATCGGCGGAAAGACCGTTCGGTGTCTATACGGGGTCAGGCGGAAATACCGGTTTGCGCGGATGTTGGTGTTCGCTCTTTGCGATGTAATGTAGGTGTAACGGGATACTGGTAGGTATCAATTCCGACGTTGCGCGCGGATTGGGTGTTGTCGCCGGAAAATTTCGCCGGTGAAATACCGGGAGCGCTTGACAGCCTGCACACCCGGTCAGGGAAATGCCTTTGAAGGGATTCACCAGCCTTCGGATACTGACCTGGTCCATGGACGGGCAACAACCCGGCGAATGCAGTCGGGTGCCGGGAATGATCGCCTGTCGGTCCATGGGATCATGCCGGGGGCGTTGCATGCGCCATCATCCTTGGAATGGTATTATGCGGGGCGAGAGAGGGGCGGTCATCCGGTAAGAATAGCAATAGTTTTCCGCCCCCGGGGCGTTGGCGGCCACCCTGGTTGAACCGTACCACTTGGCGATATTGGTGCGCCTGCCCGTCTCATTTCCGGTTCTGATCAATAGAGTATTTCTGAGCATCGTCGGTGCTTTGACGGTTACTGATGGGAAAGAAATTTGATGAATGACATTGCAAGAAGGGACGGGAAGCCGGACATCGTCACGGACCATAACGTGCGCAGTGAACTCGAAATGGAGCCGGAACTCATGCTTGATCTCGCACGGCGAACCGCGGAATTGCTGGTGGATCGTATCAGGGGCCTGCCGGAAGAAAACGCCTGGGATGGGGATTTCCGGAGATCGCTCGAGACTTTGCTGCTGGAAGAGCCACCCGAGGAAGGCCGTGCGCCCGCAGACGTGATCGAGCGGGTTTCCCGGGAAGTGCTTCCGTATGCGGCGCGACATGATCATCCCCGCTTCTTCGCGTTCGTTCCCTCCGCGCCCACCTGGCCCGGGATCCTGGCTGACTTCATCGCCGCCGGATATAACTTCAACGTCTGCACCTGGCTGGCTGCCAGTGGTCCAAGCCAACTCGAAATTGTGGTGATCGACTGGTTCCGGCGCTGGATCGGTTATCCGGAAAGTGCCGGGGGGGTTCTCACGAGCGGCGGTTCGGCGGCCGCCCTTGACGCCTTTGTCGCGGCAAGGGAGCAAGCGGGCAACCCGGCACGGCCAACCGTGTACATGAGCGAGGATAGCCACAGTTCGCAGGTCCGTGCGGCGAGGATCATCGGTGTCAGTCCCGAGTGCATTCGCACTGTTGCAATCGACGGCGCCTTCCGCCTGGACCTGGATGCGCTCGCCCGTGCCGTAGCCGAAGACCGCACCGCTGGATACACTCCCATGGTGATCTGTGCCAACGCCGGCGTGACCTGCAACGGAGCCATCGATCCCCTTGAGGGCATGGCGGACTTTTGCGAAGAGGAGAATATCTGGCTGCATACCGATGCCTCCTACGGCGGCTTCGCGTTGTTGACGGACAAGGGGAAAGAACTCATGCGCGGCATAGAGCGTTCGGATTCCGTTGCCCTGGATGGGCACAAGTGGCTCTTTCAGCCCTATGAGGTCGGCGGACTCCTGGTGAAGGATCTCCGTACTCTCGACAATGCGTTCTCAGTAAAACACGATGTCCTCCAGGACATGATCTGGGGAGAAACCCATCCCAACTTTTCGGATCGGAATCTGCAACTGAGTCGGGGTTTCCGGGCGCTGAAGATCTGGATGTCGATACAGACGTTCGGTCTGGGCGCATTCCGCCGGGCAATTGCGAGGTCCATGGATTTGGCGGAGAGAGCCGGAGAGTACGTCCGGGCGAGTGCGGTCCTGGAATTGCTGGTCCCCGTTTCGCTGGGGATCGTTTGCCTTCGAATCAACCCTGCGGGCGCCGCCCTTGGCGAAAACGCCCTGGATGATCTCAACAGAAAGGCACTTGCACACGTGGTCTGGGAAGATCGGGCTTTCATATCCTCAACGATGATTGGCAGCAGATTCTCACTCCGTCTTTGCATCATGAACCACAACACGACATGGACCGATGTCCGTGAAACACTGGAGTTCATCGAAGAGGTTGGAACGGGCGACCTGTCGAATTGAGTGTCCGGTTTGACCCCCCGGCGCTGATCAAGGCATTCAGGACGGATAGTTTTCTTGTGGCAGGCGCTCGAGAAACGGACGGGGATCGGGCACTGTATCTGCCCCTGCGCCCCGGGCACGCCTGCCAATGACGTCCGGCGGCACCCGCTGGGACATCGTGGCTCTCGCGCTTGCGTCAGGCTACGTTGTCGGGATGCAGGTCGGCAAGGTTCCACCGGTGCTGCCACTGCTGCAGGCCGAACTTGGCCTGTCCCGCGCCCTTGCCGGTCTGATTGCGTCTTCGTTCTACGCCATGGGCGCCGTATTCGCTGTTGCCGGCGGCTTGGTGATCGACCGGGTGGGCACCCGGCGGATGGTTCTCGCGGGAAGTGTGGTGATGTTTGCCGCGGGTCTTTGCGGCGGGTTCGCAGGGAGCGGGACGTTGCTGCTGGTGACCCGGCTGGTCGAGGGCTTCGGCTTTGTCGCGCTCACAGTCGCCGCACCGAAGCTGATCGTTGCGGCGACGGGCACCGATATGCGCCGGTTTGCACTCGGCGCCTGGGGTACCTACATGCCGATCGGCATGGCCCTGTCCCTTGTGCTCGCCACGGTGCTGCTCGATGAGATAGGCTGGCGCGGACTCTGGTTCCTCAACTGCGGGTTCATCCTGCTCTTCTTGCTCGCTTTCGCCCGAATGACGGCACCACATCGATGGCAGGGTTCCGTGGCAACCGGCAGCATGCCCGACAGCATGGCAGTGCGCGCGACGCTGGCCCGTCCGGGTCTTTGGCTGTTCGGCGCCTGTTTCGTGCTCTTCTCGATCCAGTGGCTTGCGTTGATGGCGTGGTTGCCGACCTTCCTGATCGAGACCCAGGGCCGGACGCCCGCCGGTTCCGCCCTGGTCACGGCGCTCATCGTCGCTTTCACCGCGCTCGGATCCATCGGCGCTGCGCTGCTCATGCACCGGGGCGCTGCACGCGGGCTGCTGATCGCCATCGCCTGCGGGGTCATGGGCCTTAGTGCCGCATTGCTGTTTGCGCCCCTTACGCCTGAATCCGCCAAGATTCCCCTGGCACTGTGTTTCACCCTAATCGGCGGCCTCCTGCCGGCCGCCTGCCTGGAGGGAGGCGCCGCGCATGCGCCCAGTCGGAATCAGATCGCCATGGCCAGCGGTTTCGTGGCACAGGGGGCCGCCCTGGGAAGCGTGATCGGCCCGCCATTGCTTGCGGTTGCAATGAACGCCGTTGGCGACTGGTCATCTGCATGGTGGATGATGCTGATCTGCCCCGGTCTCGGACTGTTCATCGCCATCGCCGTTCTCAGGGCGGACGCACGACTTGCACCATTGCAGGGAGCCTAGACTGCAGCTTGGCGGCCATGCAGTCCGTCTTCCTGTCCCGGCTCCGCCAGGCGTTCACTTCGTTCACGCGGCCGCGTAATTACGGTGTTGAACTGATCCGGTTGGGACCGGTTGCCGAATCAGGTTCTGTTCATCGTTTCCTGAAACTTGAACCGGGAAATCGGCATACCCGCAATCGCAGCATCAGGCCGTCCCGGCAGACGTATCATGCAGCACTGCCAGGTAATGCTTCGCAACCCACTGGTGGAAATGGTGCGAGCAGACATCGTGAACCGGCGAGAACGCGCCGCCCCGATATCCGGGTGAATTCCTGCCGATCTGCATCCGTTCGCAGGGTTCGATATCCTCGTTGAACACCGCTGTCCAGGCATCGAGGTTCGATTTTCTCTGGCGAAGATAACGGTCATCGTTGGCTTCGTCCCCGGCGTAGAAGATCATGAATTCCTCGCGGCACGAGTCGGGTGATACCGGGGAGACGATCATGCCGAACACGTGGTTGGCCTGGAATCCCAGCAGCAGGTTGGGGAACAGCGCCGGGTATTCCCCCGTGGCCAGCCGGTCCGGATCCCAGCCGTTGAACAGGGGCAGGGGATCGTCACGGTCCAGGTCGGGGTCGAAGGTGGTCGTGACCTGGCCCGCGCACAGGTCGTCGATGATCTCGTTGTAGTGCCGGTTCAGCGGCGAGTAGCTGTTGAGCCCGGGATGGATGAAAGGCAGGTGATAGGCTTCCAGGAAATTCTCCAGTGCCAGTTTCCAGTTGCATCTGACGTCCATGGTTCCGCCATCGTGCGTGATGGCCCGGCGAAGCTGGGATTCCCCGTCAGGTCCCATGAGGTTCCGGTACCTCTCCAGCACGGTGGTCGCCGCCGCCTCGAACGGTGGGGCAGTGCCGTCGAGATTGACGAACAGAACGCCCAGCCAGACATGGTGGCGGATGGGCTTCAGTCTGTGGTCGGCGCGGTGGAATCCGTCCACACAGTGGACACCCACGCCGCCGATATGGGGGGTTGCCTTGAGATCCCCGTCAAGACCGTAGGTCCAGGAATGGTACGGACAGACCAGGAGGCCATTGGTCTGTCGGGAGCCGCTGACCAGACGCAGACCGCGGTGACTGCAGACATTGTGGAACACCCGGATCTCGCCGTTGGTTTTCAGTCGGCAGAGCAGGATCGGCAGGCCCATGAAATCCACCGACCTGACCTCGCCGGGTGCCAGGGAGTCGGCAAAGGCGATGGCGGTCCAATGCGGAGCGAACAGAAATTCGCGCTCGAACGCATAGGCCTCCTCGGAGGTATAGACCGCGTTCGGCATGCCCCGCGCCTCACCGGTCGGTTGCAGGACCGCCTGCAAATCGTCGGGTTCTATCAGGGACTGGATGGGTTGTGTCATGGCAATCGGATCGGGAAATCCCAACGGGGACCGGTGTTCACCGGGACCGGCCGGGTGATGCAGAAGGTCCGGACAGCACAGGTGAAATGTACTCCTGTGTCTGCCGGGTGCAAGGGCGAATGCGACATTTTCGGAAACAATTATGACGCATCCCGTTTGCCTGGCGGACGCGGGGCGTCGCCGGATCCGTTGCCCCCGGTGCGATGGCCTATAATCCGGTGATCCGCATGTCTGCAGCTGTGCCAGGAGAAGATCCTTTTTTCCGGAACCGGCGTGTCGGATGCATCCGTTCCAGTTCCGGCAACCCGGCATCCCATGTCATCTCCGAAGATCCGACGGCCGATCAGAAGCTACGTCACCCGGGAGGGACGGCTGACCGCGGGACAGGCGCGTGCCCTGGAGGAACTGTGGCCAAGGTACGGCATTGACCGTGCGCCGGGACAGTGGCTTGATTTCCGGGCGCTTTTCGGGCGCAACGCTCCGGTGGTCTGCGAGGTGGGGTTCGGTAACGGCAGTACGCTTCGGCAGATGGCCCTTGAGCGGCCCGAATGGAATTTTCTCGGTATCGAGGTGCACCGGCCAGGTGTCGGCAATCTGTTGCTGCGGCTCGAACGTGACGGTATCACCAATGTCCGCATCGTACGGGAGGATGCCGTCGTGGTGCTTGAGCAGGCGGTACCGGCAGACAGCCTGCACCGGTTCCACCTGTTTTTTCCGGATCCGTGGCCGAAAAAGCGCCATCACAAGCGTCGCATCCTGTCCCCCGGGTTTGCCGAACTGGTGGCTTCCAGGCTCCTGCCCGGGGAAGGCGTCTTCCACTTCGCCACCGATTGGGAGGACTATGCGGCGCAGGCCCTGGCAATACTGGAGGATTGCGCGGTACTCAGGAATGTCCATGCATCCGGCGGATACGCGGAGCGCCCCGACTGGCGGCCGGAAACCCGGTTCGAGCGCCGCGGCCGGCGTCTTGGTCACAATGTCCGCGATATCCTGATGCGCAGGACCTGAAGCCGGGCAGGTTCCGTTGGCGGTGACAGGGTGGTCGTCGGGCCAGACCGAGACCTTGGCAAGGGGATGTGCAAGAGAGTGTTGGGAGGGGCGGGCGGAGCACCTATAATCGGGGCCCCGCCCTGCCGGCGTTTCAGACAACCCCCAACCGAGACGAAATATTGATCACCCATCCGGGCTTCGACCCCGTTGCCATCTCCATCGGGCCGCTGTCGGTACACTGGTACGGACTCATGTATCTGGCCGGATTCATCGCGGGCGTCATGCTCGGACGGTTGCGGGCCAGCCGGCCGGGCTCCGGATGGAAGCCCGAAGAGATCACCGATCTTGTGGTCTATATCGCTCTCGGTGTCATCCTCGGCGGCAGGCTGGGGTACGTGCTCTTCTACAACCTGTCCCATTAT
>JAJDTE010000048.1:0-17167 GCA_022827325.1 Gammaproteobacteria bacterium
GTCTTCTTTGATCAACACGGGCTGGTATCACTGTCTGACACAGTGTTTCGGCTGCAGCGCTTGTCATGAACCGCCGTATACGGAACCGTACGTACGGTGGTGTGGGAGGACGGCGGAAGCAATTCCGCCTCCTACCCGATGGTGCTGTGCCTGGCTGACAGCTTAGAGGCCTCACGGGTCCCGAAGAGCGCAGGTTCCCTTTCGCAGTACATGGCAACGGCTCCGGTCCAGTAACCCAGCAGGCAGTAGGTTCCTTCGACGTGTGGAATCGTTTCTGCAACCGATGCAGTCGTATCCGATTTTCAAAGAGATTACCTGGCCACCACACTCCCTGCGCCGTCCGCAGGCTCTCGCGAAGGGTAGGAAAATGTCGGCAGCGGTTCAGGTGGACAGGAATATTAGGCATTGAACGTTCCTGTTCAGTTGGCGAGGCTATCTTGTGTGTCGAAGCCAACGCTCGCGGCCTCTCACTGGTGAGAGAACGGGAGGCCCTGAGGTGTCGGTGAACCATCATCAGTTTCCCTCCAACGGCGAAGCATTGACTCGCGTTTCGATCGCCGTGCAGTGCTCCATCAGTTTGTCGAACGGTTCACTCTCGTCGAGCAGCATGCCAAAGGTCGCGACGACCCAGATATCCTCATCCAGAAGATGTGCCTTGTGGCTGCTGTTCCGCTCCGCCACTTCCAGAGCATCGCGCCTGTCGTCGTGCGAGAGGTGGTGTTAACGTGTCCCAGCCATGTGCAAGGCGGGCGCTCACCGGTTCCGCCATCCAATTGGGCATCACGGCCCGCGCGGCCGCAAGTTCGTCCCGATCCGATACGGAAAGCGTCGGAAGGACCGCTTCGAGGCCGTCCTCGACCTCGGCAGGTCCCAGCCATGCCAGGGCTCGGATGACGTCTCCCGCTTTTTGGTGGGGGGCCACCAGTTGCCAACGCGGTGCGTGACGCAGGTCGACGATTGACTGGCCGAAGTGGAGTCGTCGGTTGGGGCCGGAGGTGAGATAGACCATACGTACCGGATTCTGCGTGGTCAGACCGAGGCGGTTTGCCGCCGCGCCGCCGCACGGCACGATAGTTTCGACCCACATCTTCGACAGCGCGGTGAGCGCCTTGTCAACACGGGGAGACCGAAGGCCGAAGCGGGTTTCGACCGGGCACATGTAGACACCCTGGCAGATCCGCATGAGATCGCCGGATCGTGCGAGACGCGACAACGCCTGGTCGACGGCCGCCCGGTTTCCGAGGTGCAGCAGAGCTGACGGACACAACGGCGTGGCTTCCGGAAGCGTCGTGGCGTGCTCCATGATGCGACGGGAAAGGCTGCGCATGTTTCGTTTCTTCATTCGGAAATGTCAGAAATATAGTAATAAATCTATCATAATACAACGCTTGAGAGAAATCGTCTACGGCCACGGATGGATACGGAAAAACATGGACCGTTCTGGACCGTGTTCACCGGAAGCATGTCTTCCAAAGCAGGAGTATTGATTCGCACGCGCGTAGCGGACTTGCGAGCGGAGGCGGCAACGGAGAATCTGGCCCGAAAGGGTCTCCCCAAGCCTGTCCGGACTGGAGCCCGGATGGCCTGCGACCCGATGGCATCGACCCTGGTCACCGCCGGCATCACCCGGTCTTCCGCCGGTCACGAGGTTCGTGGATCGCCCAGGCTGCGGGGCGCGCCGGCATTTGGCCGTAACAGTGTTGACTGAATGGGATCGTCTGTCGTCTTGGGGCTATTCCATCATCACAATCGCAAAACCCGTTGTCCTTCCTGGTCTGGATGACTAGGGATTGCCCCTTCTGCGGTTCACTGATGCACGTCTTTTATATTCCGCATGCCCAGGAAGATGCCGCGTGTGCCGCCGGATGACCTCCGGGGAAAAGTCCGCGAAGTGCCGCTCGACCAATGTTTCGGCAACCTTCGGATGCACTTTCGACAGGTCGCTGATTACCCAGCCGATCCCGGTCTGTATGAACCGGTCGCGCTCTGGGACGAGCGCTTCGACCGTTGCCTCGATTACGGGGTGGTAGGCTTCATCACGCACGACAGTCCGGAACGGGACGATCGAGGAGCGCCGTTGCCAGAGGTTCTCGGCGCCCCGCCACCCGGCCACCCGGTGCGCGACCGGCATGTCGTGACGTGCAATCATGGGACCCAGTACCCGCACGCTGAACCAGTCCGTGGTCGACCAGTCGAAGAACGCGCCCGAGACAAAGAGGTTTTCCGCTGCGTCCAGGATCTGCACCGGGTCCATCCGCCGCAGCAGGTATTTCTGGATGTAGAGTGTGCCGGCGAACTTGTCCTCCGCGTAACGCCCTTCAATCAGTGACCTGGCGAGGGCGAGCTGGTCCTTGTCGGGCCACTGGCCGAGGTCGTGAACACGCCGCCAGTCAGCGAGAATACGGCTGACCTGGGGAGTCTTCACGCCGCGGTAGGAGACAGCGTGCTTCAGATAGTTTTCGAACCACGCCTTCGTGGCCGGCTCGGCGACAGCCTCAAGGCGGCGTCGGAGGTCGGTGGCGATCTCACGGGGTGTCACGGACGGACCGGAGGCGAAAGGGTGTCGGTGCTGCCCGGGCCAACCGATTGTTGGAGGACGGGGCAGCTGCCGGGGTCTTTCGATGCGGAGGATCCCATCCTCGGCTTCGCCTGAACCTGACCCGGACAGGAACCAGAAGACCGCTCCGGCCTGAAGACCGGGTTCGTGTGCCCGAAAGGACGAGGCGTGATCCCATTCGCGATACCGGAGGCGTTCATCGGTGGTGGCATATCGGTTCAGGTTCCGGATGACCGAGCAGGCTCTTCGCATGTGGTCCGCCGGTTGGCCGCTGCCGAAGCGCTCCTTCGGTTTTTTCCGCATTCCCGTTCACGGATGGCTACGCTGCGCGGCCGGGACGTCAATGTCATGGTCCCGGTCCGGGGCGGGTAATGGCCCGGAAGGCACCTTCCAGGGAAGGGTAGGCAAACCCGAAGCCTTCCTGCTGGAGCTTCTCCGGTATCGCGCGCTGACCACCGAGCAATAGTCCCGCAGCTTCACCGAGCCCCAGGTGCAGCACCGGCGCTGGAACCGCGAGCAGGCGCGGGCGGCGCAGCACGCGTGCCAGGCAGTCGCTGAACCCGGTATTGGTCACGGGTCCCGGTGCCGTCAGGTTATAGGCGCCGGCGGAGTCCTGGTTGGCAAGCAGGCGGGCAATGGCGGCGACCTCGTCATCGATGTGGATCCAGCTCATCCATTGCCTGCCGTTCCCGATGCGCGCTCCCAGTCCCCACCCGAAACTCCGGAGCATGGGGGGCAGCATGCCGCCTTTGCCGCTCAATACAAGACCGGTGCGGATGACCGCTACGCGGGTTCCCAGCGCAGCGGCTTCCATACCCTCGAGCTCCCAGTCCCGGCACAGCAGGGCACCGAAGTCCCCGCCGCATGGCTGATCCTCTTCGAGGGGTTCGCCCTGGCGGTCGCCGTAATACCCCACCGCTGAACCACTGATCAGCACGGCCGGCGGCACCGGGCGTTGGGACATCCACCCCACCAGTTCCCGGGTCAGTGCAATCCGGCTGTCCCGCAGGACCTGTTTGCGGCGGGTGCTCCACCGCCGGCCGATGATGCGCGCCCCCGCCAGGTTGATGACAGCATCCACCGGGTGATCGCCCGGGATGTCCCGCAAGGCGGCGAAGAGCCGGGGGCGGCTGGCCTTGCCGGGGTATCGGTCAGGCTGCCGCGTCAGCACGGAAATCCGGTGTCCCCCGGCTTCGAGAACGGGGATCAGCGCCTGGCCGATCAATCCCGTTCCCCCTGTAATCAGTATGTCGAAAGGACCTTGGTTCATGCTGTACGACCCGGGGGCCTGACCATGTATGTCCGGAAGTATAGCCGGCATTGTCGAAACCCCGCGATCATGGTTATATTGTGCATACCTATCACCGGTCACTGAAGTGTTGTCATCGTTACCGCGCTCCAGGGAGCGTACGCCCCCGCCCGTCAAGCCCCGGGACGTTGTCCTCCTCCTCTTCGAACGTTTTCCCCTGATTCCGTTCAGCTGCCTGGTGGACTGCATGCGGACCGCCAACCGGTTCACTGCGAATCATGCCTATCGCTGGCATCTGGTGTCCCCGGACGGACAGAATGTATGTTCCAGCAGCGGGGTCCAGGTGACGGTCGAAGGACCGCTTGAGGACGTCGCCGACTGTGACCGGATACTGCTGGTGTCCACCAATGAAACCCAGTACTTCGCGGATGAGCAGACGTTCAGAAACCTGTGGACGCTGGACCGCAGGGGTGCCCTGCTCGGCAGCGCAAGCTCCGGCAGTTTCGTGTTGGCCAGGGCCGGACTGCTGGATGGTTACCGCTGCACCATCCACTGGGAGAATCTGCCGGTGTTCCGGGAACTCTACCCGCACCTTGAAATCACCAGCAATATCTACGAGATCGACCGCAGCCGGGGAACCTGTTCGGGCGGCACCGCGGCGCTGGACATGATGCTCAAGCTCGTGGAACAGGATTGCGGCCATGAGATGGCGCGGAGGATATCCCAGATCTACCAGCACGACCGCCTGCGCACGCCGGACGACCGGCAGCGGATGGAGAACAGGTATGACCTCATACGCCTGTCGCCCAAGCTTGCCGAAGCCATTGACCTGATGCAGAACAACATCGAGGATCCGCTGACGCCCCAGGAGGTGGCCAGTCATGTGGATGTCTCGCTGCGGCAGCTGGAAAGGCTGTTCCGGAAATACCGCGACACCACGCCCCAGAAATACTATCTCAAGCTGCGCCTGGAGAATGCGCGTCAACTGCTGCTGTACACATCGTGGTCGGGTCTGGACGTGGCCATCGCCTCCGGCTTTTCCTCCCATTCCCACTTCATCAAGTCCTACCGGGATGTGTACGGCCGGACGCCCCGGGAGGAGCGGGTTCCCGACACGGACAGATCGGAGTAATCCCGCGTTTTCGTCGCGGCAGTCGTATCCCAGGTCGCAAATCCGCAGACGGCGGGACCGCACCGGGGTCTAATGTCGGCACAGCGAGATTCCGTTGGGCCGCAGGTCATCATGTCCCGCCGAAGAAAGTCCCGGTTGCAGGCGTCCGAAGGTGCCGCCAGCGCAGACCGGGAGACCGTCTACAAACAGATCAGGACATCCCTGCCACCGGTGCCGATCCTCGGCGAGGATCAACTGGAGACCATTCATCGCGCATCCCTGAAGATCCTCGGGGAAATCGGCATCGAATTCATGGGGGATCAGGCCCGGACGCTGTTCCGGGAGGCCGGTGCCGAGGTGGATGATGCTACCGGCCGCGTCAGGATCGAGGAGGAACTGGTGGACAGGGCGATGGCCAGCATACCGTCCAGGTTCACACTGACCCCGAGAAACCCGGACAACCGCCTGGACCTTGGCGGCAATGCCATCTGCACCACGTCCGTTGGCGGGCCGCCCAATGTTCATGACCGCATTCATGGCAAGCGCAATGGAAATTACGAGGACTACTGCCGGCTGCTCAAGCTGGTGCAGGTCCACGATGTCGTTCACGCCACCGGCAATCAGCCTGCCCCGCCGCTGGAGATGCCGGCATTCAGCCGTCACCTGGATTGCTATCTCGCTGCCGCCACCCTCACCGACAAGTGCTGGCTGAATACCAGTATCGGCGAGGACCGCGCCCGCGATGGCATCGAGATTTCACGGATTTCAAGGGGCATCTCCCTGGAGGAGATGCAGGAGTCACCGTCCTGCCTGACGATCATTTCGGTAAATTCACCGCGGCGGTTTGACGGTGAGATGTCCGACGGACTGATCGCCACCGCAGGACTCGGGCAGTGCTGCGTGGTAACCCCCTTCACGCTCATGGGTGCCATGACGCCTACCACCCTTGCAGGCGCCCTGTCACAGCAGAATGCGGAAGCACTGTCGGGAATCGTGCTGACCCAGATCGTCCGGCCGGGCGCGCCGGTGGTTTACGGCAGTTACACCTCCAACGTGGACATGCGTACCGGTGCGCCGGCATTCGGGACCCCGGAGTATGCCCGGGCGGTACTCGCTTCTGGTCAGCTTGCGAGAAAGTACGGATTGCCGTTCCGGTGCAGCAACTCCGCCACTGCCAATACGGTGGATGCCCAGGCTGGCTGGGAATCCGAAATGTCTCTATGGGCGTGTTTCCTGTCTCACACCAACCTTCTGTATCATGCCGCCGGATGGATGGAGGGCGGACTGACGGCATCGTTCGAAAAATTCGTCCTGGACGCCGAGCTCCTGCAGATGATGGCGGAAGTGGTGCAGCCGGTGGGAATGGACGCGGAGGCACTGGCGTGGGAGGCCATCTCCGAGGTCCCGACCGGGGGGCAGTTCTTCGATCACCCCCATACCCTGAAGCGCTATCGGCACGCATTCTATGAATCCACGCTGGCGGACTGGCGAAACTATGAGGTGTGGCATTCCGATGGTGCCAGGACCGCCACCGAACGGGCCACCGAACTTTGGCAGCAACGGCTGCGTGAATACCGGGAACCGGTTCTCCAACCCGACCGCAGGGAGGAAATGGAGGCCTATGTGGCCAAGCGAAAGGAGGCAATCCGGCGACAGCTGCAGTAACGCCGCCGGCATCCGGCCCTTAGGTTTTACCCCGGCGCCGGGTCATTCTCCGCGGCGTTCAGGAGGCCGGCCGACGTGCCGGCGCCTGGACTGAAGTCGCCGGATCACGCCAATTGCCGGGTCATCTGCCCGGCATGCAACGGGCCCGGCCCAGAACTATCCAACCAAACGGATTTGATATATATTTTCAGGCCCGAAGAGTCGCGAACACGCTGGCAGGCCCGCCGTTTGCCGGCGCATCGTGGCATTCCAACAAGACGAGGAGGAGTTAGTGAAATGCGTTATATGAAACAAAATCTGCTGGTTGCCGCATCCGCATCCGCGATGCTGCTCGGGTCCGCAGGAGCCAGCGCCGAATGTACCAATGATGTCTGGAACAAGGTGATGGACCGCGGCAAGCTGGTCGTGGGCGTCAAGGCGGACTACAAGCCCTGGGGCTACCGTGACGAGGGCGGCGCCATTGTGGGCATGGAGGTTGACATGGCCCAACTGGTGGCCGATGCCATGGGTGTGGATCTCGAGACGGTTGCCGTCCAGTCCTCCAACCGCATGCAGTTTCTGGAACAGGGCAAGATCGACATGATGATCGCCACCATGTCCGACCGGCCCGACCGGCGCAAGATCGTGGGCATCCCCCAGCCCAACTACTACACGTCCGGCACCAACGTGATGTCTCCAAGTGCCCTTTCCCTGAAACAATGGGAGGATCTTCGCGGCAAGCCGGTGTGCGGAAAGCAGGGTGCGTTCTACAACAAGATCGTCAGTGAGCGTTATGGCGCGGAAATCGTCGCATTCACCGGCAACGCGGAGGCCAAGCAGGCGCTCCGGGACAAGAAGTGCATTGCCTGGGTCTACGATGATTCCTCCATCATGTCGGACCTTTCCTCCGGCAACTGGAACGATTTCGAGATGCCGCTGGCCAGCGAGGACGACAACCCCTGGGGACTTGCCGTACCGCTGGGCGAGAAGGATTGCGTCTTCGGCAATTTCATGTCCGGCATGACCTACAACTGGCACCAGTCGGGCAAGCTGATCGAGCTGGAGGAGAAATGGGGCATCCAGGCCACCAAGTACCTGGTGGACCAGCATGCCCGGCATGCCGACTGGATACAGTAATCACCTGACCATTGACTGCACGGGGAGGGGACGGCCGGACGCCGTCCCCCGCCCCCGGCCGGTGGGAAACCCCCGTTGTGGTGACTGATCGGCCATGAACGCGTTCCAGCAGTTTTTCTTCGACCTGTCGGCGGATCACCCGCGCTGGAACTTCATCTTCTTCTATGACCCGGTGCAGACGGACCGGGTGCTGACCGGTCTTTGGGTGACCGTCAAGCTTTCGGTGACCTGCGTGATCCTGAGCGTGGTCATCGGCCTGATCGGGGCGTGGCTCCAGGGCGCCAGGTCCCGCCTGGTCAGGAGCCTTGTGCAGGGCTATATCCAGTTTTTCCGCAACACACCGCCGCTGATCCAGCTGCTGTTCTTCTATTTTGCCCTGGGCCAGTTCACGCCGACCTATTCACCGGACGGCTGGCTTGAGATACCGATCATCTCCAACGTCGGCTGGGCAATCATATCGCTGTCGTTCTTCGCCGGCGCGTTCAACGTCGAGATATTCCGTGCCGGCATCGAGGCCATTCCCGAATCCACCCGGGAAGCTGCCGAGTCCCTGGGCATGAGCCGTCTGCAGACCTTCACGAACGTGGTATTCCCGCTTGCATTCCGGGTCAGTCTGCCGGCGCTCAACAACAACCTGGTGAACCTGGTGAAGACCACCACCCAGGCCTTGGCCATCGCGGTTCCCGAACTGCTCTACCAGATGGTGAGCATCTACAACGACTACTCCACCGCGCAGTACGCCTGCATGGTGGTGCTGTTCCTGGTCTATATCATCCTGGTGGGCATACTCGTGATGGCGATGAATTCCTGGGAGCGGGCGGCACGGATTCCGGGTTACGGACAATGAGATCCCTTTCAAGGCCGATTCCAGGTATCGATCCCGGCACGGTCGCCGGGACAGACCTGCCGGTTCTGAAGCCGTATCGGCTGACGTCCCGGGGGAGCGTGTCGGAGCTCGGCTTCAGCCGCTGGCTGGGCAGTCTCGGCCCTGGCGTGCTGATCGCCGCTGCAGCCCTGATGCTGCTCTGGCCCGTGCTGGTTCTTGCACAGGGCGGCTATACCCATGCCCAGGCTTTCGAGGCGCTCTGGCGCTGGCTTCCGTTCCTGGTGGGAGAGGGCTTCACGCTCAACATCCTGATCAGCTTCCTGACGATGCTGATCGGGACCGCCGCAGGGATCCTGTTGGGGCTGGGCCAGGTGTCGCCGGTTCGCCTGTTTTCCGGGTTGAGCTGGTTCATGACCCAGCTGTTCCGCAATTCGCCCTGGCTGGTGCTGCTGTTCATCGTGATGCTGGCCTTTCCGTTCGAGTTCGAGCTGGGTGGGAAAATCTACCTGATCCCGGACTGGATGAAAGCCGTTTTCGGACTGGCATTGCCCATCATGGCCAACATCTCGGAAATCGTGCGCGGGGGCATCCAGTCGGTACCCACGGGACAGTGGGAGGCAGCGGAATCGCTGGCATTCAACCGCCGCCAGATCCTGTGGCAGATCATACTGCCGCAGTGCTTCAAGCGCATGATTCCGCCATGGATGAACTGGTATGCCATTCTCACCATGGCCACCCCGCTGGTTTCATTGCTCGGAGTGGAGGAACTGGTGACCCTGTCACGCCAGGCAATGGAGGCAGAGGACAATCATCCCGAACTGCTTCTGCCGTACTTCGGGTTTGCCCTGGTGATCTTTTTTCTCTATTGTTATCCCATCGCCAGGTGGACACTGCGCCTCGAGCGCAAATTCGCCGTCAGGCAGTAACACCGGCCGGACTTTTCCGATATGAGTACAGACAACTGGACCCCGGACCAGCCGCTTGTGTCCCTGCGCGAGGTGCATAAATCATTTGGCGACCTCGAGGTACTGAAGGGCATATCGCTGGATGTCATGAAAGGCGAGGTGATCTGCATTATCGGTCCTTCCGGTTCCGGCAAGTCCACCCTGATCCGCTGCATCAATGCCCTGAATCCCATCAACTCCGGTTCCATCCTGGTCGAGGGACAGGAGGTGCATGATCCCGCCCTCAACAAGCTTGAGCTTCGCAAGAAAGTCGGGATGGTGTTCCAGCAGTACAACCTGTTCCCGCACAAGACCGCGTTGCAGAACGTGATGATGGCGCCGCTCAAGGTGTTGAAGCAGCCCAGGGAGGAAGTGGAGAAGCGGTCCCTGGAACTGATGGCAAGGGTAAACCTCCAGGGCAAGGAGGACAGTTATCCCGGGGAACTGTCGGGGGGGCAGCAGCAGCGCGTGGCCATCGCCCGGTCACTGGCGATGAATCCGGATGTCATGCTGTTCGACGAGGTCACTGCAGCGCTGGATCCGGAAACGGTGAAGGAAGTATTGACCGTGATCAGGGACCTCGCCCAGAGCGGGATGACCTGTATCCTGGTTACCCACGAAATGGGGTTCGCAAGGGAAGTCGCGGACCACATCTATTTCACCGACCGGGGCGTCATCGTGGAACATGGTCCTCCGGCGACGTTTTTCACCGAGGCCAAGGATCCCCGGACGCAGGAGTTTCTCAGCCAGATACTCTGAAAGGGGGTAATCCCCCGGATGCTGATGGGCCGGTGTTCGGCTCCGCTCAGCCCCGTCGGGCCCAATACCACGCCACAGCCCAGACCGGCAGGCTGAGAAACGCCGCACAAAGTGCGATGGCCACCGGCCCGAGCAAGCCCGCAATGATGGTCGATCCGGTGGTGACGAAGCCGAGCAGGGCGCCCGCCAACCAGGCGGTACGGCGGCGGCCCAGGCGCCACAGCTTTCGGCACCCCAGCGCCAGGGGCAGGCCGCAGGGCGCCACCAGGGCCAGCGATGCGGCCGCCATCGGCAAGTCCGCAGGGTGCATGGCAAACCCGCCCGTCGTGCCGAAGCGGACCAGTGTGACCGCCACCACGCCGGCCGGCAGCCACACAAGCGCAAGGAGCCAGAACCGCATGTTCATTGGGGTATCAACCTGATTCGGTCCGATGCAGGCTCCGTCCGGCCTTCGGCAGGGAATCCGTATTCCGGCGTGACGGCCGGATTGGACAAGGCGTGCGGTCTATACGGGTACATGCTTGCTGATTCGCGGGTGAAGTAGGGATTGATGCCGGAAAGCCCTGCCCATTGCGGCAGGTCCGATGACCGTGAGCGGCCGTCGAATGTTGTTGCCGGATCGTGCCAGTCCAGGAGTCAAATCCGGCGGCTACGGAACTTTGCAGGAATGCCTGGGCAGTTACAATAGCACCTCTGTCCAAGGTGTGATCACCGGTGCATATTCCGGCACCGGTCATCACGGTCATTTTACCCGCTGCGACACTGGCGCCACCACTCATGGATCACGTATTTCCCCGGCATACCCGTGCCTTGCCGCCCCTTGCCGTGGCCGGCGAAGGCTGCTACCTCTTCGACGGGAACGGCAAGCGTTACCTGGACGGCTCGGGCGGGGCCGCGGTGTCGTGCCTGGGCCATGGCGACCCCGGGGTGATCGGGGCGATCAGGGATCAAATGGAGAACCTCGCATTCGCCCATACCTCCTTCTTCACCAGCGAGCCGGCGGAGGCTCTCGCCGATCTGCTGGTCGCGCATGCGCCGGGATCCCTGGAACGGGTCTATTTCGTCACCGGCGGTTCGGAGGCGGTGGAAGCGGCGCTCAAGCTCGCACGCCAGTATTACCTGGAAAAGGGTGAACCCGACCGCTGCCGGATCATTTCGAGACTGCAAAGCTATCACGGCAATACCCTGGGTGCGCTGGCTGCAGGCGGCAACCGGTGGCGCCGCGAACCCTTCTCGCCGCTCCTGATCGACACCTCCCATATCAGCCCCTGTTACGAATACCGCGGGCGCATCCAGGACGAGACGAGGGAACAGTACGGGTTGCGGGTGGCGGACGAACTGGAGGAAGAGATCCTGCGCCTCGGCCCCGGGACGGTGATGGCCTTCATCGCGGAGCCGGTGGTCGGCGCCACCATGGGGGCGGTGCCGCCGGTGCCCGGGTACTTCCGGCGAATCCGGGAGATCTGCGACCGCCACGGTGTGCTCCTCATCCTGGACGAAGTCATGTGCGGAATGGGGCGCACGGGCACCCTGTTCGCCTGCGAACAGGACGGCATCTCCCCGGACATCGTCACCATCGCCAAGGGACTCGGCGCCGGCTACCAGCCCATCGGGGCGGCCCTGTGCAGCGGCGAAATCTACCGTGCGATCGAAAGCGGCAGCGGCTTCTTCCAGCATGGCCACACCTACATCGGCCACCCGGTTGCATGCGCCGCGGGGCGAGCGGTGGTCAGTGCCTTGCTGGAGCGTGATCTGATTACCCGCTGCAGGGAGCAGGGCGGGAAGCTCGAGCAGGTCTTGCGGGAGCGGTTCGCGGACCATCCGAATATCGGCGACATCCGGGGCAGAGGGTTGTTCCGCGGCCTGGAAATCGTTGCCGACCGTGAGCAGAAGAAACCCTTCGATGCTGTCCTCAAGGTGCACGCGAAAATCAAGAAGGCGGCGTTCGACGCCGGGCTGATCTGTTACCCCATGGGCGGTACCATCGATGGCGTGCAGGGCGACCACATCATGCTGGCGCCGCCGTTCATCATCGGGGACGGACAGATCGATGAACTGGTGGACAAGCTTTCCCTGGCAATCGATGCCGCCGTGACGGCCGGATCGAAATGACCCGCGCGGCCATTATCATGGCGGCGCCCAATGGCGCCCGCAAGACACACCGGGATCACCCGAACCTGCCGGTGAGTATTGCCGAAACCGTGGAGGAGGCCGCCCGCTGCCATACCGCGGGGGCCACCATCCTGCACGCGCACGTGCGTGGCGACCACGGGGAACATGTACTGGACCCGGTGCGCTACCGGCGGCTGTTCCGGGCCATGGGAGATGCTGTTCCCGGCATGCTGCTGCAGATGACCACGGAAGCGGTGGGCATCTATTCGCCGGACCAGCAGGCCGAATGCGTCTACGCAGTCAGGCCCGGGCTCATCAGCATGGCGGTGCGGGAAATGGCCGGGCCCGGTACGGATATCGCCCTGGCGGCGGAATTCTACCGCTGGACCGGGCAGCACGGGGTGCATGTACAGCACATCGTCTACGATGACCTGGACCTGTCCCGCCTGATGGAGCTGCAGCGGGAAGGCGTGGTGCCCGGGGACCGGTTGTGCGTCCTGTTTGTCCTCGGACGGTACCTGGAGGACAGGGAGTCCGAACCCGCGGACATCGAACCGTTCCTGGCGGCCAAGGGCGATGCGCCGATGGACTGGTTCGTCTGTGCGTTCGGCAGCCGCGAGCATGACTGCGCGCTGGCCGCCATCGAGGCAGGAGGCCATGCCCGGGTGGGGTTCGAGAACAACCTCCTGCGACCCGACGGAAGCAGGGCGGACTATACCGCGGACCAGGTGGCGGCCCTGAAGGCCCGGGTGGAGGCTCAGGGGATCCGTGTGGCCGACTTGGCGGAAACTGCCCGGATTCTCGGCCTGCCCGGATGATGGGGCGTTGATTGCTGTTAAGATTCCAGGGGAATCTTTATTTTTGCGTCTGACATGATCCGAATGTACCGTGGCCTGGCCGTGTTGCTGCTATGGCCCTTCATCGTATCGCCGTTGTGTGCGCAGGACATGGAGATCGTGGATGTGCACATCCACTACAGCCACGATGCCTGGGAGCGGCTTCCTCCGAAGCAGGCCATCGCCATGCTCAGGGAGGCCGGACTCAGAAAGGCGTTCGTTTCCAGTTCCAGCGACGACGGCACGCTCATGCTGCATGCCCTTGCCCCGGAGCTGGTGGTCCCGGTTTTGCGGCCCTATCGCCGCCGGGGGGAGATTTCAACCTGGATGCACGACCCCGGCGTCATCGACTTCCTGCGTCAGCGGCTGGCCGACAACGAGTACGCGGGCATCGGGGAGTTCCACGCCTTCGGGGAAGACGTGGAGACCGCCGTCATGCAGGAGGTGATCCGGCTGGCACGGGAGCACAAGCTGTTCCTGCACGCCCATTCCGACAGTGATGCGGTGGAACGGATCTTCGCGACGGATCCCCAGGCAAGGGTTCTGTGGGCTCATTCCGGGTTCGCTTCGGTGGCGGAGGTCCGGCGCATGCTCTCGCGGCATGACAACCTGTGGGCCGATCTCGCCTTCCGTTCCGAGCATGCCCCCGGCAACCGGGTCAGTCCGGAGTGGCTTGCGCTGTTCGAGGACTTTCCCGACCGCTTCATGCCCGGCACCGATACCTACACTCCGGAAAGGTGGTACTACGTGCGCCCGCATGCCGAGTGGACCCGTGGATGGCTCAGCGACCTGCCCCGGGAACTGGCACAGAACATTGCCTGGAGAAACGCGGAGAGCCTGGTGCATTCATCGAGGACAAGACCATGAACAGGCAGGCTCTTGCCGTGATGCTCTGTTGCCTGTGTACCCCCGGTCTGGCCGACGGCCCCTGCAGCGATGATGCATCCCTGGACGGGAATCTCCTTCGTATCGACGGTGAACCCGCGGCTCACCTCGCCTTCGTGCCGGAAACCGTCCGGGTTGGCGAACCCTTCTCGATCAGGATTTTCCTGTGCAATCCCATGCTGGAACTGGAGGAGGTGGATGCCGGCATGCCCGCCCATGGCCATGGCATGAACTACCGGCCGGCGGTGTCGTCCGGGGCGGACGGCGTCGTGACCGCGGACGGCTTCCTGTTTCACATGCCCGGAACCTGGGAGATCCGCCTGGTCCTGAGACACGGGGCAACCAGGTTGCGGCTGATGCGGGAACTGGCACTGGATCCCTGACTGCCCGCGGTGCCGGTGCCCTCAAGAACCAGGTGGCTGGCGGCCGGACTCTCCGTCATGCTCGGCTGCACCGGATGCCTGCCGTCGGCGGCATCCGGGCCGGTGCGTTTCACCCCGTCCGAGCGGGCCATGATCCTGTCCCACGGGCCGTGGCCGCAGCAGCAGGGCAGGGATCCGAGCAACCGCTTTTCCGGAAACGGGGCGGCGATCCGCCTTGGCCGGGCACTGTTTTCCGATGCCCGCCTGTCCGGCGGCGGGGACCTGAGCTGTGCGAGTTGCCACAGGCCGGACCATGCCATGACCGACGGCCTGCCTCGCGCCAGGGGCAGGGCGCTCCTGGACCGGAACACGCTCCCGATCGCAAACCTGGCCGGCAGGCGCTGGTACGGATGGACCGGCCAGGCGGATACCCTGTGGGGACAGAGTATCCGGCCCATGCTGAATCCGCTGGAGATGGCGGCAGCCCCGGAACTGCTCGCACGACGGGTGATTCTCAGCCCGGACCTGGCGCGATCCTACCGGCGCATCGTCGGCCGGCCGCCGTCCGCGGAATCCCCGGAAAGCATCCTGGTCAACATCGGCAAGATGCTGTCGGCCTGGCAGGAGACGCTGGTCACGCCGGCAACGCCCTTTGACCGGTTCCGTGACGCCCTGGCGAGGGGTGAGGATGTTCCGACGGATCAGTTTTCAGCCTCCGCCCGCCGTGGCCTGAAAATCTTCGTGGGCGAGGGCCGGTGCAGCCTGTGCCATTTCGGACCCGGCTTCAGCAACGACGAATTCCACCATATCGGCCTGCCGCATTTCGTGGACGGGGACCGCGTGGACCCCGGCAGGCACGGCGGACTGGACCGCTACCTGCAAAGTCCGTACACCCGCGCAGGCCCCCACAGTGACGAGCCCCCCCGAAGCGCCGCCGGGGCACCCGGAAATTTCGTCTCCCGCAACCCGGACGATTGGGGCCGCTTCCGGGTGCCGTCGCTGCGCAATGTCGCCGCCACCGCGCCGTACATGCACGACGGTTCGCTGGCCGATCTGGCCCAGGTGGTGGGGCACTACAACGAAATCGACATGGAACGTCTCCATGCCACCGGTGAAACGCTGTTGCGGCCCATGGGGCTTGATGCGGCCAGGATCGAGGACCTGGTGGACTTCCTGCGGACCCTGACGGGGGACCCGGTGACCGCGTATCCCTGAGACGGGGCCGGCATCAGAGCCGGATGCCGGCCCCGGATGCGGATCTGCCCGGGATTGCGCGGAGCGGGAATGCTACTTCAGGCGCTTGTACTTGATCCTTGTCGGCCTGATGGAGTCGCCGTGGCGCCGCCTGTAGTCCTCCTCGTATTCAGTGTAGTTCCCTTCATGCCAGGTTACGCTGGAATCGCCCTCGAAGGCGAGTATGTGGGTTGCGACCCGGTCCAGGAACCAGCGGTCGTGGGAGATCACCACCGCACAGCCGGGAAAGTTCAACAGGGCTTCCTCGAGTGCCCTCAGCGTCTCCACGTCGAGGTCGTTGGTGGGTTCGTCCAGCAGGAGCAGGTTGCCGCCGCCCGCCAGCAGCTTGGCCAGGTGCACCCGGTTGCGTTCGCCGCCGGACAGGGACCCGATCTTCTTCTGCTGGTCGGTGCCACGGAAATTGAACCGCCCCACATAGCGTCGGGACTGCAGTTCGTGGCCGTTCACCAGCATCACGTCGCTGCCCCCGGAGATTTCCTCGAACACCGTCTTGTTGCCGTCGAGGGCGTCCCGGCTCTGGTCAACGTAGGCGACCCGCACAGTCTCGCCCACGCGGATACTGCCCTCGGTGGGTACCTCCTGGCCGATGATCATGCGAAACAGCGTGGTCTTGCCTGCGCCGTTCGGGCCGATCACCCCGACGATCCCGCCTTTGGGCAGGCTGAAATCGAGGTTCTCGTAGAGCAGCCGGTCGCCGAAAGACTTCGATACCCCGCTGGCTTCCACCACGAGGTCACCGAGTCTGGGTCCCGGGGGTATGTAGATCTCGTTGGTTTCGGCGCGCTTCTGGTAATCGCTGGAGCTGAGTTCCTCGAAACGCTTGAGCCTGGCCTTGCTCTTGGTTCCGCGACCCTTGACACCAGCGCGCACCCATTCCAGTTCCTCCTTCATGGACCTGATGCGCGCCGCCTCTGATTTCTGCTCCTGTGCAAGACGCCTTTCCTTCTGCTGCAGCCAGGAGGAATAATTGCCCTCCCAGGGTATGCCATGGCCGCGGTCCAGTTCCAGGATCCAGCCCGCCACGTTATCGAGAAAATACCGGTCGTGGGTCACCGCCACCACGGTGCCCTCGAATTCGTGCAGGTACCGTTCCAGCCAGGCGACCGATTCCGCGTCCAGGTGGTTGGTGGGTTCATCGAGAATCAGCATGTCCGGGCTTGACAGCAACAGGCGGCAAAGCGCCACGCGGCGTTTCTCCCCGCCGGAGAGATTGCGGATTTCGGCGTCCCAGGGCGGCAGCCGGAGGGCGTCCGCGGCGATTTCGAGCTTGTGGTCGATGTTGTGGGCGTCGGCCGCCTGGATGATGGCCTCCAGGCGCGCCTGTTCCGTGGCCAGTGCGTCGAAGTCTGCATCGGGTTCGGCGTAGGCGGCGTAGACGGCATCCAGTTTTTCCATGGCTTCCTTGATCGGCCCGAGCCCGTCTTCCACGTTGCCGCGCACGTCTTTGGAATCGTCCAGTTGCGGTTCCTGCGCGAGGTAGCCGACGCTCAG
>JAJDTE010000174.1:0-32284 GCA_022827325.1 Gammaproteobacteria bacterium
CCGGGTGCCGGCATGACAGGGAACGCGACCAAGGAAACAACGGACCCGGTCCGGGATTTTTCCTGACCATTTACGATGACATCCGAAACCGCCGAGGCACAGGCCTGGGTCCAGCAACTGGTGATGGAGCACGGTGAATACATTCCTCTCGAATTGCTGCTCGCGATGAACCATTTGGACTATGACCAATACCGGGCATGGCGAGAAGGCCGGATTGAAACCTTGGACGGTATTCTCTCGGCCGGAACCGGCGGCACGGAAAAACTGCTGCGGGATGCAGGACTCTGGGCCGAGGAACTGGGACTGGAACCAGAGGTTATCGAATATCATAGCTGGAGCGCGAATGCAGAATCCGTGCGGGCCGCATCGTCCAACCCGTTGCTGGATGAACTGCTTTGCACCCGGTTCCGGCGTACCGGGGAGAGTGAGCAAGCGGACCTCTTTCTCGACACCGCTTCGGCCTTGGCCATTACCGGGCTGGTCGGCTCGCTGGTGGCGGGCGACGCCGAAAATGCGCGAAAAGCGCTGGAGCAACTCGTGCGGGCGGATCCCGGACACCGTCATCGAAAGAATGGGGAAACGCTAATCGCCGCCCTTGAGTTACCCGCACACATGAACACCGGGGATAGATATTCACGCCTGGAAAGGATGGAGCGGGAGTGGTCGCCCGCGGCATCGGAATTGCTCGGGAGGCATGCCCGTGATTTCCTGGCTCCCCTGTGGCGCGACATCGGCAGGTCGCTGGATGAAAGGGAATTCGATCCCCGATACCCCGAACACCATGCTTCCCGTGCGTATCGGGAAGGTCTTGACTGGGAGCGCGTGAAGCGTTCGGTCCTTGCTGTAACCGAATATGAAAGGGAGCCGGAACTTCTTACCCGGCTCGCGGAGGCCTGCTGGCGGCTGCGCGAACGCGCCGCGGCCATCGAAGCCTGGTTCGCACTTTGCCATGCGGCGCCTGGCCGGTTCGGAGAACTGGTTAAGTCGCCTGGATTTTCGGACTGGAACCTGAAAGAAGCTTGGCAGATTGCGCTGGAGCAGAACCTGGAACTGGAGGCAGCTTCCTGTTGGTTGCCTGCGTGGATGCTGCTGGAGGAACCTGGCCTTGCCGGTGTGCTGGAACCGCGTCCCGGAGACGATCCCCCGGCGCGCGCCTTCGAGATCGTGAGAGCGCTGCTGGGACATCCGCATCCGGACGGACGGGGAATGGAACTACGCGGCGCACTGAAGGCCATCCATCCGGGCATGCTGGAGCGTTTCCTGGAGATGCTGGAAGGAGAATAATCACGGCGCAGTTCTGTCCCGTCACAGATCCATACAGTGAAGATGCACCGGCGGCATAGCGCGCGTCAGGATCCATTCCGGCCGCCGGACGCATTTCGTACAGCAGCCGTCGTGGTGTCTCGGAGAGTATTGTTGAGAGAAAATGTCACTTTGCTGAATCGTGACTTGGCGGAACATAAGCTGCGGGAAGATGACCCTGCAGGAACTGCCGGTGTTAATATGGAATTTACGGCATATTGCCAATGCAGCGATGCGTTCCCGAATCGAGCATATATATACCGGCAGGCGGGCTATGCGCCGCCGGTGATCTGCACACCAAACGAACTCATGGAGGCGAACCATGCCGAATCAACCGACTGACCCGATCATCTCTGAAGTCAGGGCTGTGCGCGAGGCGCATGCAGCACGTTTCGGATATGACATTGCGGCAATCTTCCGGAATATCCGGGCAATGCAGGATGAATCCAAACGAGAGTACGTCCGCTTTCCTGCGCGGCCCGTCGACATCCCCGTAGCCCGAAATCCTTCCGGGAGTTGACAGAATTGTTCAGCGCACGACAGATTCATAATAATTCGGAATCTTTGACATGTTCACTTTGGAAACTTCGGGTTGTTGTGGGGGCTGGAACTAAATCCAGAGCATGATGTTTACGGTTATACAGGGTGCTGCAATGAATCCCATTTCCGTTCCTACTTGTACATTGACTGACGGAATTGGTAAGGCAGCATGGCTCTGTCTGGCCGGCTTGTGACCGGCCCAACCTTCCCGTCCCCACCCTGCCTGTCCCTGGACCTGGAAGTCGGAAAGGACAGCGGCCGCATTCATGCTTTCGGCGCGGTGCGTGGGGATTCCGGTCGCAGCATGACGCATTCGAGCGGCAACCTGGGGGCCGCGCTTGAGAGGCTCGACCGGTTCGCCGAAAGCGCGACCTTCCTGCTGGGTCACAACCTGATTGAATTCGACTTGCCCCGCTTGAAGGGAGTGAAGCCGGGCCTGCGGCTGCTGAACCTTCCCGTGGTGGACACGTTGCGTCTCAGTCCGCTCGCCTTCCCCCGCAATCCCTATCACAGTCTCGTCAAGCACTATCAGGACGGCGGAATCAGGCGCGGGCAACTGAACGACCCGGAACTGGACGCACGGGAAGCGTTGAAAGTCTTCGGCGACCAGCGCAGGGAACTCGCGTCCGCTCCGCCGGACCTGCTATGCGCATGGCACTGGTTGTGCGTATCCGAGCCTGATGGCGTGGACCGGGCTCTTGACGACTTCTTTGCCGAACTCCGGCATTCCCGGCGACCGTCGGACGACGAGGCGCTTGCGGCTATAAGTCGGCGTCTGGATAACATGGCGTGCACTTCACAGGGGCGCTGGATATTGGGCCGCGCACGGCAACACGGATGGCCGCTCTCGTATGCGCTGGCATGGCTTTCGGTCTCGGGCGGCAATTCGGTCATGCCACCCTGGGTGCGCCATCAGTTTCCGGAGGCGGGCCGGCTCGTGCGTCGCTTCAGGGACATGGCCTGTACGGACCCAAACTGTGGCTGGTGCAGGGAGCGGCATGATGCCCGCAAGGAGTTGAAGCGGTGGTTCGGCTTTGACGACTTTCGTCCAGATCCGACAGACGACGTGGGCCGCCCCTTGCAACAGGTGATCGTCGAAGAGGCGATGGCGGGCAGCCACGTGCTGGGAATTCTGCCCACCGGCACGGGGAAGTCGCTCTGCTACCAGATTCCCGCGCTGTCGCGCTATGACAAGACCGGTGCGCTGACGGTCGTCATCTCGCCTTTGGTTGCGCTGATGGCCGACCAGGTGGCCGGTCTGGAGGAGCACGTCAAAGGATCCTGTGTGACGGTCAACGGCCTGCTGTCCATGCCCGAGCGAGCGCATGCGCTGGAGCAGGTCCGGTTGGGAGACGCGGGTATCCTTCTGGTATCGCCGGAACAATTGCGTTCCCCCTCCCTGCGGCGAGCGCTCAGCCAGCGCGAGATCGGCGCCTGGGTGATGGATGAAGCGCATTGCCTGTCGCGCTGGGGTCAGGACTTCCGACCGGATTACCGGTATGTGGGACGGTTCATTCGCAAGAAGGCCGGTGTCGAACCGGTACCTCCCGTACTGTGCCTGACCGCGACCGCGAAACCGGACGTGATCGACGACATCGTGGGGCACTTTCGCGACAGGCTTGGGATCGACCTGGCGGTCTTCAACGGTGGCGCCGAGCGCACCAATCTTACCTTCGAGGTCATTCCAACCACCGGGGGTGAGAAGTTCTCCCACATCCATCAGGTCCTGCTTTCCTGCCTGCCAACGGACACGCCGGGTGGAGCGATCGTGTACTGTGCGACCCGTAGACAAAGCGAGGAGATCGCCGAATTCCTGCAGACCAAGGAAATCGCGGCGGATTGTTTCCACGCGGGTCTGTCGCCGGAGTTGAAGAAGGAGGTGCAGCGTCGCTTCATCGGCGGCGAACTGCGTGCGATCGCTGCCACCAACGCCTTTGGCATGGGTATCGACAAGCCGGACGTGCGACTGGTTATACATGCCGACATTCCGGGATCGCTGGAGAACTACCTGCAGGAGGCCGGACGCGCCGGCCGGGACCGGGAATCGGCGCGTTGTGTGCTGCTCTATGCGGCGGACGATGTCGAGCGACAATTCGGCATGTCGGCACGCTCCAGGCTCAGCAGGGAAGAGATCCACGGCATCCTGAGGGCGCTGCGCAACCTCGACAGGAAGAAACGTCTTGGCGGTGAGGTGGTGGCGAGCCCGGGCGAGATCCTCGGCGAGGACGAGGATAATGCGTTCGAACGTGACTCCGCCACGGATGATACCCGGGTGCGCACCGCTGTCGCCTGGCTGGAGGAGACGGAACTGCTGACCCGTGAAGAGAATGTCGTCCAGGTCTTTCCGTCGTCTCTGCGTGTGGGTTCCGTCGAGGAGGCTCGGAGACGGCTCGCCAATGCAGGAATCACAGACGCGTACCGTGGAAGCCTGCTGCGTATCGCGGAAGCCCTGATCGCAGCGGACGCCGACGAAGGGATCAGTACGGACGAATTGATGGGGATCGTGGGGTTGGACTCCGAGGCCATGCGTCGCGCATTGTACGATCTTGAACGGCTCGGCATCGCAAGCAATGATACTGCACTGACCGCGTTCGTCCATGCGGGCATCGAGCGCTCGTCCCGGAAGCGTCTTGAAGAGGCCGAGGCATTGGAAGCCGCCCTGATCGCACACATGCGGGAGAAGGACCCCGACCTCGGCAAGGGAGAGACAGCGTCCCTCCACCTGCGCGTTGCCTCCCAGGTGCTGCGGGACCAGGGGTATCCCGATCCGTTGCCGGAACGCTTGTGGCGCATCATCCGGGGTATCGAGTATGACGGACGTGGGGATGCGGATGGCGCCGCAGGCAGCCTCACGGTACGGAAGTCGGACATGGAAACGGCGCGCATCACCCTGCGTCGTGAATGGGGAGCGCTGGAACATACTGCGAGAATCCGGCGGGAGGCCGCCGGAAGGCTGCTGGAGCATCTGCTGGGCAGCCTGCCCCCCGGGAGTCGCGGCACGGATCTGCTGGCCGAGACCACGCTCGGAAAACTGTTGCAGGCGATTGAATCCGATGTGACCTTGAAGGGCAGGGTCCGCGATTCCGCCAAACTGCTGGACAGGGCCCTGCTCTGGCTCCACGAGCAGGAAGTGCTCCGCCTCAACAAGGGTTTGGTAGTGTTCCGTCCCGCCATGACGATCAGGCTGGAACAGCAGGATCGTCGTGGGTTTTCAAGTGTGGACTTCGAGCCCCTTGCCCTCCACTACAAGGGACAGGTGCTTCAAATCCACGTCATGAAGGAGTTCGCCGAGCGCGGCCTTGCCGCCATGAGCGAGGCGATGCGTATGGCGATGGACTATTTCTCGCTGAAGGAGGAGGCGTTTCTCGCGCGCTGGCTTCCGGGCCGGGACAAGGAGATCGGGCTTCAGACTACTCCCGAGTCGTGGCGGGCCATCGTCGAAAGCCTGAAAAATCCCATCCAGCAGCGTATCGTGGCCGATGACCCGAAACAGGTGAAGAAGAGCAATGCGCTGGTGCTTGCAGGTCCCGGATCCGGCAAGACGCGGGTACTGGTGCATCGCATTGCCTGGCTGATCCGCATCAAAAGGGAGAACGCCCGGGGCATACTCGCCCTGGCCTACAATCGTCACGCCGCTGTCGATATCCGCCGTCGGCTGACGGAATTGATCGGCGGCGATGCACGGGGTGTGACGGTACTCACCTGTCACGCACTGGCCATGCGCCTGGCGGGCGCGAGCTTTACCGGCCGGGCAGACCGGCCGGACGAAGGGATGTTCGCTGAGGTCTTGCGCAGTGCAACCGCGCTGCTCCGGGGCGAGGGGCTCCTGCCGGAGGAGGCGGACGAGCGCCGCGCACGGCTTCTGGAGGGTTTTCGATGGATCCTTGTGGACGAATACCAGGATATCGGTCCCGACCAATACGAATTGATCTCTGCCCTGGCGGGCCGGTCGCTGGAGGACGATGCGGGCAAGCTCACACTATTCGCGGTCGGAGACGACGATCAGAATATCTACGCCTTCAACGGTGCTTCCGTGGGCTTCATACGTCGCTTCGAGCACGACTACGGGCCGAAGCCCGCCTATCTGACTGCCAACTACCGGTCAACGGGACATATCGTGGCGGCCGCCAACGCGATGATCGAGCCGGCGCGGGAGCGCATGAAGGCTGATCATCCGATCCACGTGGATCGGTCCCGCTCCGGGAATCCGCCGGGCGGCGATTGGGAGAGGCAGGACCCGGTCGCGTGCGGGCGGGTGCAGATTCTTCCGGCGGGACGGGATCCTGTCCACCAGACACGGGCGATCATGGCCGAATTTCAGCGTCTCGGCGACCTCGTTCCGGACTGGGACTGGTCGGGTTGCGCGGTCATCGCACGCGAATGGGAATATCTGGTTCCAGTACGGGCGTTCTGTGAAGCTCATGGAATTCCTGTGCAGATGGCGAACGAGGACATTCCGAACTTCTGGCGCCTGAGACAGACCCGTGCCCTCGTTGAATGGCTGCGAGCTCGAAAGCCTCGCATCGTCGACGATACGGCGTTGCTCCGGTGGCTGGACGCACAACCATCTGACCCTTGGCACGACCTGCTGCGGCAGGCGGTTGAGGAACACGGTCTTGAGGTTGGTGACGGAGAGACCCCGGTGGACCACTTCATCGAATGGCTGGCGGAGTGGGGTCGCGAAATACGTCGTCGCCAACGGGGATTGCTGCTGCTCACCGCCCATCGGGCCAAGGGTCTGGAGTTTGACCATGTGGCAATCCTGGATGTTCTGGACGGCGGCTGGAATCGCGTCGGGCAGGGCGAAGACCATGATGCGCCCCGCCGGTTGTACTATGTGGCCATGACCCGTGCTCGGCAGACTCTCACACTTGCCCGCTTCGAAGATTCTCCAGGTTTTCACAAAGAGCTTCTGGACCATCCGGCAACGATCCAGCGTGAGGCAGTGGAACTTACACCTTGTGCCAGAGGTGTCGAATACCGACATGTCCGGGCAACCCTTCAACATGTGGACCTCGGTTTCGCCGGCCGCCATCATGCCAAAAGCTCCGTACACGAAGCGATCGGTGCGATGTCGATCGGCGATTCTCTGGACGTGCGGGTGGTACGCGAGGGACGCTGGGAACTTCTCAATTCGTCCGGGCGAACGGTCGGGCGTCTCGCGAGGTCGTTCGAGCCGCCTTCCGGAATGCGATGCCGGTCGGCCGAAGTGTTCGCCGTGATTGGGCGAAGCCGAGAGGAATCGGAACCGCAATATCACGACGCCATCAAATGCGATTTTTGGGAGGTGGTCGTCCCCGAGTTTGTATTCGAGCCTGATTATTGATCGGGTTCCTGCGGTAATACCGCCGATTGCAGAACCAGGTGGAGGTGAAATTGGCATCGGATAGTACTGTGATCAGTGCCGGGATGACATTCAGGGAACATCCATTCCGGCCGATGAGGTGCACTCGAATGGAGGGCACCGATGAAAATTCCAAAGAATATCGAGCCGGAAATCGGGCCGCTATGAATTCAGGATAGCTGACACGTCATGGTTTATCCGTGGCCGACATAAACCGTTGGCTCGGCCGCCTGCCGGATACAGAAAGTTTACCTTCCATTGCCATAAACTTCCTAGATATTGCGACAACCGATTCACGGATATTGGCATTGCCGGCTCGCCGGTCGCGCTGCCAACGCGAGCCTCGCGCACGTGCCGCCGGCCCGGCGACGACGACTCCGGGACTGGTCCGGCTGCACAACGTCCACGCTCAGCCGTCTGCAGTTCGCTCGGCAAGATCTCCCCGGCTCCGTGCTGGCGCGCTGATTCCAGGCCCCTCGCCAGCCGCCCTCACGGGAGCGGAACGATCCGGCAGTACCCATCGGGGAGGGCGCAAATTCCGTTCATCCAGCCGTTCGCCAAGGTGTCCGACTGTTCGAATGCAGCCAGGGAAGCACGGATCGCCCATATCGGTCGGTGCGTTCGACGACAATCTCCTCGGACAATCGATCGTCGATCCGTCTCCATGCGGCGTCCGCCTCGGCCCCAAGCGATACGCGGCGCGTGATATCGTGCTCCCACAGGAGAGCCTCCTTCCATTGCAGGATGTCGGCCTGCTCCTCCATGACTTTCGGATGGGTGTGCAGCCATCGCAGGAATGCTACCGCGTCTGGGGTTGCATGCCACAGCTTTCCGTAATCGAGCACATAGTCCATCGCCGTAGCGGGTTCGGCCCAGGAGATGCCGTGCCAGATGCCGGTCGGCAGCGGATGCGGATTACCGCAGAGGACTTCGGCGATGTATCCGTTCTCGACGAAGCCGCGTCGGAGGCTGGTCGCCGCCTCGACGTGCCGCCCCTGGCGCAGGAGCAGCAGCGCCATCTCGTAGCGATAGGGAGGATATTCGGTTTCCGTTTCGAAGAAGGAAATCGATTTTTCTTCCTCGCCCGCGCGCAGATACTCCGAACCGATCATAAAACGGATTCCCTGATTGTCGTTCGGGTTCCACCCCAGCATTTTCTCCAGCGTCAAGATGGCCTCGGCGCGGCGGTTCATCTGCAACTGGGAGAGGGCGACACCGTGCGCCGCGCGCAGGAACGGGCGGTTCTCGAGATGGCTCCATTCGATGAACCGGCCGAATCCGGCCGGCAGCACCGCCGTGCCCAACGAGTATCCGCGCTCGTAAGCCTCAAGGGCGCGCTCGAACTTTCCCTGATCGAACAGGGAATATCCGATGTGCGCGTGCCCGTCGATGAACCAGGGATGCCGTGCGACCAGTTCCTCCAGCGCACGGAGATACCGGTTCTCGTCCAGCATGCCTGCCTCTCGCCTGACAAGGAGGTCGTCAAACTCGTCCACGACATCGTCGTATCCGGAGGGATACCGGAACACGGCTCCGTCGCCGTACATTTCGAGGGTGATGGTCATCCGGGGTGAGAACGGGAACTACAACAAGAGATTGAATACGCATTCGTTGGCGCTCATTGTAGTCATCCTGGGTGAGAACGGGAACTACAACAGGTGTATGTCGATATAACCGGACCGTAATATTGTAGTTATCACCCTTCATTTGCCTTCCGGACGAACTACCAAGAAACCCTTACTAGTTGACTCGGCGTCCAATTCCTTGCTGGAGAAGACATTGCGCAGATGCATCACTATGTTTTGAGGTGTGGATTGAAACACCTCCGACATTTGACGCTGTGTCAGCCAGACCGTTTTCTCTTCGAAGCGCACGTCCACACGCGCCTTACCTTCCCCGGACTCGTAGACGATGACTTCGCCCCCAGGTGATTTCACGCCACGACCTCCACCGCCTTCTCCGCATCTCGAGGGCAGATTTCACCAATCATGAGCTTTGGAAGGAGAAGATCACCAGTCCGGGTTAGAGTTCGAGACTCCAAGTCATTCTTGAACGTGTGCTCTACCAGTGGGGTAAATTTCTGACCAAGTATTTATTAGCGGCGGTCAAGCGGGTTCCTTATTCGATACGTGGATATTTCAAGCCTTTCCCATGGCAGCGTCAGGGTCTGATTGAGCATTCCGTTATCGGAATGCGAGAACCGAAAGCGAGTGGCCTCAAATCAGGGAGTTTTGAACGTATCAGGGTCCGGTATGTAAGGGCTAACTCCGGCTGATTGCAGGAACGGGCGGGTAGATGTCGAACCGCACCAGCTTGCCCCTGGTTTCCCCCGATTTTCCGGGCAGCAGCGGCTCGGCATGGCGGGGTCTTTTCACCACGACACGCCGAACTGCCCGGCACCTTGCCACTTCGAGCATCCGGCGGTCCCGATCCGGACAGTACGGTATGATTTCCTGCAGGAGCCGGATTCCTTTCCTTGGCAGTGCGCTTCCCGGGCGCGGCGGGTATATCGGATCCAGGTATACCACATCTATCCCGTGGTCCGTGTTCCCGAGCCATTCAATCGTGTCGGCACGCACCAGGTTGAGGCGGGAGGCGAGTTCGGTATCGCCACAATGCAACAGACCGTCCGCAAGGAGTGCGTGGAGCAGGGGGTGTTCCTCCACGGCGGTAACCCGGTGACCCGCGGCAGCCAGGTGGGCGGCATCCACACCAAGCCCGGCGGTGCCGTCGACGATTTCACGGCACCCGGACCCGATGGCGCGAAGCAGCGGGTCCCTTCCCCTGGAGTGCCGGCGGGATGACAGGTTGACCTGGAGCGGCCTGGCGGCGGAATCCATGCAATATCTGAGTTCCAGCCGTCCGGCCCCGTTATAGCCGACCAGGTACCTTGCATCATGCCGGCTTCCGGGGGTGACCAATGGCGCATTCAGGGTCTCGGCCAATCGCATTTCCCTGGGACAGGATTCGCTGTCGGGGTACCGGGAATCCGGCGGACAGGCGGAAACCAGAACGGCGAATTGCGGGGCGATCATCCGGTGGCGCGATCCGGGAAAGGGACGGCTATAATACCGTGCCACGACCGGACACCACATTCATTTCTGGAGGTTTCATGGGTTTTCTGACCGGCAAGCGCGCCCTGATCGCAGGGATCGCCAGTACCCGTTCCATCGCATGGGGCATCGCCCAGGCCATGCACCGGGAAGGCGCCGAGCTGGCATTCAGCTATCCGAACGACAAGCTGAAGGGGCGGGTGGAAAAATGTGCCGGGGAACTCGGCTCCGAGATCGTCCTGCCCTGCGATGTGGCCAGCGATGAAGAGATCGGCAGCCTGTTCTCAACGCTCGGGGAGCGCTGGGACGGGCTCGACATACTGGTGCATTCCGTCGCATTCGCGCCGGCTGGAGAACTGGAGGGACTGTATCTCGACGCGGTGACCCGGGATGGTTTCAGGGTGGCTCATGAGATCAGTTCATACAGTTTCGCGGCCATGGGGAAGGCGGCGGCGGCGCTGATGGACGGGCGCAACGGCGCCATGGTCACCCTGACCTATATCGGCTCGATGCGCTCCATGCCGGGGTACAACGTGATGGGCCTCGCCAAGGCCAGCCTGGAGGCCAATGTCCGGTACATGGCCCAGTCCCTGGGCGGCAGGGGCATTCGGGTCAACGGCATTTCCTCGGGGCCGATCCGGACCCTGGCGGCCTCCGGGATCAAGAACTTCAGGACGATGCTTGGGCATTTCGAGCACGTGTCTCCGCTCGGCAGGGCAGTGACCATCGAGGAAGTGGGCAATGTCGCCGCGTTCCTGTGCTCGGACCTAGCGTCCGGCATCACCGGCGAGATCACCTACGTGGATGGCGGTTTCAACACCGTGGGAATCAGCGATTATTTCGTGTCCGACGCCGGGGAATAGTGTTCACTGTCACGGATCATGACCGGCCAAATTTCACGCGCCCATGTCAGTGACTGATCGATGGGGGCGGTCCGGACCCGGACTGCCTGATGCTTACGTAACTAAGGTGAAAACATGAACAAATCGGTCGAGCGGATCAACCTTCTCAAGCCGGCGGAGCGTCCGTTTTCGGAAGACCCCACGATTTCCTTCACGATTCCGGCATACTGGTACTTCGATCCGGACATCTATGACCGGGAGAAATACCGCGTCTTCTACCGAAGCTGGCATTATGCCTGCCATGCCAGTCAGTTGACCGAAAAAGGAAACTATTTCACCACCCGCATTCACGATCAGAACATTTTCGTGATCAGGGGCGATGACGGTGAACTGCGGGGCTTCCATAACGTCTGCCAGCATCGCGGCCATGAACTGGTCCGGGGAACCGGCAGCACACGCCTCATCGTCTGTCCCTACCATGCGTGGTCCTACAGGACGGACGGCACCCTGGCCAACGCGCGCAACACCGGGACCAGCCCGGAATTCAGAGCTTGTGACTTCTCGCTCAAGCCGGTCCGGGTAGAGGTGTTCCTGGGCATGGTCTTCGTCAATTGCGACCCCGATGCCGAGCCCTTTGGCGAGATGATGGACGGACTCGAGGAGGAGATACTCAGCTATGTTCCCGATGCCGGATCGCTGGTCTACTCGGAACGGAGGCAATACTCCGTAGCCAGCAACTGGAAGGTGATCATGGACAACTTTCTCGAGTGCTATCACTGCCATGTGGCCCACCGCGACTTTGTGGACCTGGTCAACATGGATGCCTACTCGACGCAGACCCACCGCTGGTGGTCCAGCCATTGTTCCCGCGGTTCGGTCAACGCGGACAGCTCGGCCTACAGGGTAAGTTCCGACGTCGACTTCAGCTATGCGGCCTGGTTCATATGGCCCAATATCACGCTCTGGGCGATGCCCGGGGAACCCAACCTGTCGGTGCTGCAGATGAATCCCGACGGGGTGGAGCAGACGCTGGAATTCCTGGACGTGTTCACCACTTCGCCGGAATTGAGCAACGAGATGCGGGACGCCTGCCGCTACCTGGATGACGTGCTGCAACCCGAGGACATCGGGCTTTGCGAAAGCGTCCAGCGGGGGCTGAAGTCCATCGGCTACAACCAGGGCCGCTTCATCGTGGATGACGGTCGCTCGGAACTGAGCGAGCATGGCGTGCACCACTTCCAGCAACTGGTGCGCGAGGCGCTTTCCTGACCCGTTCAGCGAACAGCGGGCGAGCCGGGGCGTTTACTGCCTCTCAGTCACAACTCATCCACGATCCGGTATATCGCCTCGACGTTGGTGGCGCCCAGATGCCTCGACCGCTCCGGTGACCAGCCCTGGAGCGCATTGGGCGTACCCTGGGTGTCCTTGAAGGGCATCTCGTGGGTCATGGTCAGGGCACCGAACGTTTCCGCGATGTAATTGGAGAAATAGGACAGGTTGGCTTTCCCCGGGGGCGTGCTGGGATAGCCGTATTCGGTCTGGAAATCCGGGTTGATCAGACTGAGCTCCCGTTTGTAGGTGTCCAGCAGCCGCTGGCGCCGGCCGTCCCAGGAGGGCACTCCCTCGGCCGACGCGATGAAGTTGCAGGCAAGGATTTCGTCCCCGTGCACGTCGATCCCGAGATCCACGCCCGTATCCTCCATCATGCGCCGCACGTGCAGCACCTCCGGGCTTCTCCGGTCGTCGGGTTCATGCCAGCAGCGGTTCAGGTTCGCACCGGCCGCATTGGTGCGAAGATGGCCAAGCGAGGATCCGTCCGGATTCATGTTCGGAACGACATAGAACGTTACCCGGTTCAGCAGTTCCCGGGAAACGGCATCGTTGCTGTCAAGAAGCCGGCTGATGAACCCTTCCATCCACCATGACGCCATGGTTTCGCCGGGATGCTGCCGGGCGATGGCCCAGCAGATTTTCCGGTTCGTTTCCGCGTTTCCGATCCGGATGACATCCAGATCCCTTTCCTGCACCGTGGTGCCGGCATGCAGGACTGCCGCACGGGGAGAGGTTTGCGCCACTGCGACCAGGCCGGCGAGTTTTTCCAGGGAATACGGCGCGAAATAGGCATAGTGAACCGAGTCGTAGCCCGGCTGGTGCCGGATGCAGAGTTCGCCGTCCTCGTAACTGGTGTCGACGCGGAACCAGAATTCCCGATCATAGGAAGCCACGGCCCGGTAGCCTTTCCAGCCGTCCGGATAACTGCATTCGCCGGCGTTGACGATACGCAGCAGGCATTGGCGGTGTGCGACCCCGGTCAGGCGGAAGTAGAACCATTGCAGGAAACCGGATTCCCGGTCCCTGCGGATTTCCAGCCGGATGTTGTCGGCTTCACTGCAATCGATTGGCCGGATATTGCCGCCTTCGAAGTTGCTCGATACATGCATGTCTGAAGTACTGACCGTTTTTTCCGGAGCATAGCACTCCCCGGGTCCCGGGAAGGACGGTTGTTTGCATTCCCGTTGCGGACCGTGATCGTTCACGCAGTACAATCCGCGGATGATAGAAACAGGTATCCATGGTCATGATCGAAAAAATCCACTACAGCCCTGACATGCTGAATCGCAGTTATTCCTCGCCGGAAATTGAAAACCAGCGGCGGGTTACGATGGCGCAGCTGTCGGTCCAGGCGGGTGAAGACGTGCTGGACATCGGCTGCGGGTCGGGCTTCCTGACCCTGGAGCTGGCCAGGGCGGTAGGCGAGAGCGGGTCGGTGAATGCACTGGACATCTCCCCGGAAATGGTGGACGCGGCCCTGGAACGTTGCCGGGGGATGCCCCAGGTCTCCGCCAGCCAGGGGGATGTAACCGAACTGCAGGAAACCCCGGGGAGCTACGATGCGGTAACCTGCACCCAGGTGCTGCTGTATGTAGCGGACGTGGAAAATGCGCTTGCCCGGATGGCCCGTGCGCTGCGTCCGGGTGGCCGGCTCGCGGTCCTGGAAACGGACTGGCGCGGCGTGGTCATGAACAGCGGTCATCCGGAACTGACGGACGCCGTCTACCGGGCCTGGGACGGTGCGGTGCCGAGTCCGAACCTGCCCGTCCGGCTGCGGCGTCTGATGCGTGCGGCGGGCCTTCAGGATATCCGGGTGACGGCCATACCGCTTCTGAACACGGAATATGGCCCGGAGCAGTTCTCCGTCAGTACGATTGACTGGATGGGCAGCAACGCGGTCCGGCGCGGGGCCGTATCCCCGGAGGAATCCAGGATGTGGCAGGATGACCTGGAACGCCTGGGCCGGGAAGGGGACTACCTCTTCTGCGTCAACCGGTTCCTGTTCATCGGGACCAGGCCCTGAGGCAGACCGGAACATGCGGTCTTGACAGAAGCCGTCCGAATCCGCACATTGGTCCCATGAGTCTCCATTCTTCCATTGAAGCCAAGCTGCTGGCGCTGGACCCGGTCCACCTGGAAGTGGTCAATGAAAGCCATATGCACAGCGTGCCGGCGAATTCCGAGACCCATTTCAGGGTGACCGTGGTGTCGGAAAGGTTTGACGGCCAGCCGCTGGTGGCGCGTCACAGGGTGGTCAATGGCATGCTCGAGGAGGAACTGGCAGCCGGCGTCCATGCCCTGGCGCTTCATACGCGGACCCCGGACGAGTGGTTCGCGCAGGGCGGTGCGGTGCCGGAGTCCCCCCCCTGCCTTGGCGGTTCAAAGACGACCTGACAGCGGTCTTTCCCGTCCCACTTGAAATCCGGCCGGGAACCCGCATGTTTCCGGCGTGGCGGGAAGTCTCCCGAAGATTCCCGGACCACAGGATGTTTCAAGTGTTTAACCATATTGCTTCACAGGAGAATATGATCATGACTACGATCGACCTTACCCCCCTTTATCGCAGCACCATCGGCTTCGACCGGTTCGGTTCCCTGCTGAACGCCGCCCTTGGCGCGGAAAAGCCCGCTTCCGGCGGATATCCGCCCTACAACATCGAAGTGGTCGGCGAAAACCAGTACGCCATCACCCTGGCGGTTGCCGGCTTCACCCGCGATGACATCGACATCCAGGTGGAACACGGTGTGCTGACCATCCGCGGCAAGCAGGATTCCGACGGTAGGGAGCACAACTACCTGCACCAGGGAATCGCCAATCGGGCGTTCGAACGCAAGTTCACCCTGGCGGATCATGTGGAAGTCACCGGTGCGGAACTGTCCAACGGCCTTCTGAAGCTCAGTCTGGTGAAGGAAGTGCCCGAGGCCATGAAGCCCCGAAAAATCGAGATCGGCGGTGATTCCGACACCGTGCTGGAGCACAAGTCCGGAAAAGCGGCCTGACCCGGTCCGCCGGGTTGATCAAGGGAGGGTGGTGACGTTGTCACCGCCCTTTTTTCGTTTCTGCACGCGGGAAAGACGGTATAAGATCCGCTCATGACAGCCGTCTCCCTGTACACCGCGGCCCAGGTCCGGGAGCTTGACCGGGTCGCCATCGAGGAATTCGGAACCCCGGGCCTGGAACTCATGGAACGGGCGGGCAGACGCGTGTTCGACCATGTCGTGCGCCGGTATCCCGGAAAGGTGCCGGTGGTCGTGCTGTGCGGGTCCGGCAACAACGGCGGGGACGGCTACGTGGTGGCCAGGCTGTTGCATGAGATCGGCGTGGAGGTACATATCGCTGCCACCGCCGAACCCGGAACGCCGGACACCCGGGAGATGTGCCGGAGATACCTGGAAGCCGGGGGACGCCCGGCATCCCGTGACGGCGGCATACTGGAGCGTGCCGCACTGGTGATCGATGCGATGCTCGGTACCGGACTGTCCAGGGCACCCGAAGGCATCTGCGCGGAATTCATCAGGGCCGTCGGTTCCTGCCGGTGTCCCGTAGTTGCCGTCGATCTTCCCTCCGGGCTGTCCGGCGATACCGGCAGGGCATTCGATCCCTGCATATGCGCCGATCTCACGGTGACCTTCATCGGCCGCAAACTCGGACAATACACCGCGGATGGTCCCGATCACTGCGGGGAACTGATGTTCGACAGCCTGGGACTGGACCGGGCCGTGTACCGCGAAGTGCCCGCCGCCGCCGTACTGACGCGTGCTCCCGAACTGCGGCCTCGTCCGAGTAATTCCCACAAGGGGATGTACGGCCATCTGGTGGTTGCGGGTGGGGAACCCGGCATGCTGGGCGCGGCGCTCCTCGCAGGCAGGGCGGGGCTCCGCAGCGGCGCGGGGCTGGTGACGGTCTTGAGCGTGACGGAGCACCTGGACCGTGCTGCGCTGGTGCAGCCGGAACTGATGACGCGGGCCTATTCGCCGGACCGGGGGCCGGAAGAGCCGTTCGCCGGTGCGGATGCCGTGGTTTTCGGTCCGGGGACCGCGGGCGGCGAGTGGAGTGCCGGCCTGTTCGGCATGCAGGCGAAAATCGGGGTGCCTGTCCTTTTGGATGCGGGCGGGCTTCATCTGCTGGCGGCCATGCCTGACCGAAACGACAACAGGGTGCTGACCCCCCACCCGGGCGAAGCAGCGGCGCTGCTGGGATGCAGGACCGGCGAGATCCAGGCCGACCGTCCTGCGGCCGCGGCCGAGATCCGGCGGCGCTACGGCGGCGTCTGTGTGCTCAAGGGTGCCGGTACGGTGATCCACGGTACCGGTACGGAGATCTGCGACCGCGGCAATCCCGGCATGGCATCGGCGGGTACGGGCGATGTGCTGAGCGGCATCATCGGGGCGCTCCTCGCCCAGGGCCTGTCGCCGTGGGATGCGGCCAGACAGGGCGTCTGGCTGCATGGGGCGGCGGGAGATCTGGCAAGCGGCGAAGTGGGGGAACGGTCGCTGACGGCTTCGGACATGATCGATCACCTGCCGGCTGTACTGCAGGAGGTGACCGGATAAGGACGGGATTTTCCATGCCGGCTGACTGACCGCACTCCGTTGCCCGACAGATGTGTCCCAGGGGGCAGGCCGGCCCCCCGATTGCCGTTCTCGGCAGGTTCTGGCGCAAATCCGACTTGCGCGGAATCCGCCCTGAAGGCAAAGTTCCGCCAGCCATTCAAGCCCCCATGATGAACGGACTGGAAGACAGACGCGTGTTGATCACCGCCGGTGCTGGCGGAATCGGCCATGCCATTGCCCTTGAGTTCGCCGCCGCAGGGAGCAGGGTGCATGTGGTGGATGTGAACGCCGATGCGGTGGAGGAGCTCCGCGCCTCGGCATCCTGGGCGCATCGGGGGGCATTTTCCTCGGGGGACGTGTCGGACGAGTCCGCCGTGGCCCTGATGATGCGGCATCAGCAGGAACGGTTCGGCGGGATCGACGTGCTGGTCAATTGTGCGGGCATCAAGGGACCCACGGGACCGGTGGAGACGTTGGAACTCGGGGACTGGCGGGAATGTCTCGCGGTCAACCTGGATGCGACATTTCTCTGCTGCAAGCATGCGGTTCCGTTGCTCCTCGAGGCAAGTGATGCCAGTATCATCAATATTTCCTCCACCGCGGGATGGCATGGCTATCCCCTGAGAACGCCCTATGCCTCGGCGAAATGGGCGGTCATCGGCCTGACCAAGTCCCTGGCAATGGAACTGGGACCGCGGGGCATCCGGGTCAATGCGATCTGTCCCGGGAGTGTGAGCGGAACCCGGATGGACCGGGTGATCACGGAGGAGGCCAGGGAGAAAGGCGTCCCCGAGGACATGATCCGGCAAAACTATGCCCAGAGCGTATCATTGCGGACATTCATTGATCCCGAGGATATCGCCCGCACCGCGGTGTTCCTGGCTTCTGCCGGAGCGCGCCGGATCACGGGACAGGCCATTTCCGTCGACGGCCACCTGGAATCGCTGGGCGGCGTCGATGACTGACTTTACCTGGAAACGACCCTATGAACTTTGATTTGAGCGAAGAACAGAACATGCTGGTGGAAACCGCCAGGCGGTTCGTGGAAGAGGAATTGTATCCCTATGAGATGGAAGTGGAACGGAGCGACGAGGTGCGGCCCGAACTGCGCCGGCAGATCGTCGAACGGTCCCTGGAGATCGGGTTGTACGCGGCCAACATGCCGGCGGAACTGGGCGGCGGCGGACTCGACCCCCTGTCCATGTGCCTGCTCGACCGGGAACTGGGCCGTGCCAGCATGGCGCTGCAGTACACCGTTGCCAGGCCGAGCAACATTCTGCAGGCCTGCGTGGGTGAACAGCGGGAGAAATACCTGTTTCCCTGTATCCGGGGGGAGAAGATGGACTGCCTGGCAATGACCGAGCCGGGTGCCGGTTCCGACCTGCGTTCCATGATGTGCCGCGCCGAGAGGGAAGGGGACGACTTCGTCATTAACGGTACAAAACACTTCATAAGTCACGCAGATGTATCTGATTTTGTGATTCTTTTTGCGGCCACTGGCGTAGAGGAAACCAAGCGGGGACCGCGCAAGAAGATCACCGCGTTCCTCGTGGATATGGGGACGCCCGGATTCACCGTGCGCAAGGGATATCACAACGTTTCCCATCGCGGCTACCACAACAGCATCCTGGAATTCGACCAGTGCCGGATTCCGTCGGACCAGGTGCTCGGCGAGGTGGACCAGGGGTTCGAGGTGGCCAATGACTGGCTCGGCAACACCCGGCTCCAGGTGGCGGCCATCTGCCTCGGCCGCTGCGACCGGGCGTTCGAACTGGCAGCGTCCTATGCCGCCGAACGCAGACAGTTCAACCAGACCATCGGCAAGTTCCAGGGGGTGGCGTTCAAGCTGGCGGACATGGAACTGCGCAGGCGTTCCGCCGAGTTCATCGTGTACGACGCCGCCTGCAAGGCGGCGGAGGACCGGATGACGGACATGGACGCGGCCCTGGCCAAGCTGGCCTCCACCGAGGCCCTTGGGTTCATATCCGACGAGGCGCTGCAGATTCACGGGGGCATGGGGCTGATGTCCGATCTGCCCCTGGAGCGGATCTGGCGGGACGCCCGGGTGGAACGCATCTGGGAAGGCACCAGCGAAATCCAGCGGATGATCATATCCCGTTCGATACTGAGACCCCTGGAGAATGTCGCCTGAACCGGGCGCAGGTTCCATGATCCGGCGCCTTCGCCGCTGTCTCAGTCCCGCCTCGATCGCGGTGGTCGGGGGCCGGGAGGTCGAGCGGGTGGTTTTCCAGTGCCGCAAGATGGGATTCGGCGGCGACATCCAGGTGGTGAACCCCCGGCGTGCCGAGCTCGGGGGGCTGCCCTGTGTTCCGGACATAGACGCGCTGACGGAGGTGCCCGACGCGGCCTTCGTGGCGATTCCCGCGGAGCCCAGCATCGAAGCCATGGAGCGGCTCTCCCGGATGGGGGCCGGCGGCGCGGTCTGCTATGCCTCCGGATTCCGGGAAGTCGGCGCGGCGGACCGCCATCGGCGCCTGCTGGCCGCCGCCGGCGACATGCCGGTGATCGGGCCGAACTGTTACGGCTTCATCAATGCCGTCAACGGCGCCGTGCTGTGGCCGGACCAGCATGGCATGGGCCGCTGTGATTCCGGGGTTGCCATCTTCTCGGCCAGCGGCAATGTCAGCATCAACATGACCATGCAGCAGCGTGGCCTGCCCCTTGCACTGATGGTCTCCATCGGCAACCAGGCGAACGTCGGCGTGGAGGAACTGTTGCAGGCGGTGCTGGAGGACGATCGCATCACGGCGGTGGGTTTGCTGATCGAGGGGCTGCGGGATCTGCCGAAATTCGTGGAGGTGGCGGGGCAGGCCGCCGAGGCGGACAAGCCGGTGGTGGCCCTGAAGCTCGGACGCTCCGCCGCCGGAGCCCACATTGCCCTGAGCCACACGGCCACCCTCGCCGGGGAATCCGGCCTGTATGACGCGCTGTTCCGAAGGCTCGGGGTGGCACAGGTCCCTGACCTGGAAACCTTTCTCGAGTCCCTCAAGCTCCTGTCGGTCTGCGGGACGCTGCGGGGCAACCGGATTGCTTCCATGAGCTGCTCCGGCGGCGAGGCCTCCATGGTCGCCGATCTTGCCGAAAGTCTCGACATCTCGTTCCCGCCGCTGGACGCGCAGCAGCGGGCGGAGGTTGCCGCCACCCTGAACGAGTATGTCAACGTGGACAACCCGCTGGACTACCACACCTTCATCTGGGGCGACAGCGCAGCCATGGAGGCCACGTTCTTCGCCATGATGCGGGGCGGATACGACCTCACGCTGCTGGTGCTCGATTTCCCCGCCACCAACCAGTGCGATGCGACCGAATGGGAGGAGGCGGCAAGGGCGTTTGCCAGGGCCGTCGGCAACAGCGGATACCCCGGGGCGGTGGTGGTGAGCATGGGGGAGAACGTGACCGGGGAGATCATCAGGGAACTGGCCGGCCATGGCATTCCCGTGCTGATGGGCATTCCCCAGGCCCTTGGTGCCGTCGAGGCGGCATCCGGGGCGGGCAGGATCCGGTGCCCCTTGCCCCGCCTGCCCGCTGGCGTCCACGGGGATGGCGTCGCGGCGGAATCCATGAACCCGGAAACCTGCAGCGAGCCGCGCGCCAAGGACCTGCTGGCGGAATCCGGGTTCAGGGTGCCCCGGGGATCACTGGCCCGGAGCGTGGACGACGCGGTGGCCCTGGCGGGGGAAATCGGGTATCCCGTCGTGATGAAGATCGCCGGCGATGGTGTGACCCACAAGTCCGAGCACGGGGGGGTCAGAACCGGCATAGGCGACCCCGCTGCTGCCCGGGAGGCCGCGGAGGCATTGCTTGCGGTGAGCGGGCGGATCCTGGTGGAGGAGATGGTGCAAGGCGGCGTGGCGGAACTGATCCTGGGCGTGGCCAGGGATCCGCAGTTCGGACACTATTTCATGATCGGCATCGGCGGAACCCTGGTGGAACTGCTCGCCGACAGTGCCATCCTGCTGCCTCCGCTTTCCGGCCCGGATGTCCGGGAAGCGCTCTCGTCGCTGAAATTCGCGCCGCTCCTTGAGGGCTACCGGGGCGGCCGGCCGGCGGACACCGATGCGGTCGTAGATTCGGTGATTGCGCTGGAAGGCTTCGTCAATGCCCATTGCGGCCACCTCCTGGAGGTGGACATCAATCCCCTCATCGTGCATCCCCGGGGAGGCGGCACGACGGTGGCGGATGCACTGATCATTTTCAGCCAACCGGTCAATCAATGACCTGGGGCATACTTTCAAATTTATCCTGACCAGGCAAACAACCATGGAATCACCACTCAAGATCAGCCGCGAGGGCTCCGTTCTGGAAGTCGTTCTCGACCGTCCGAAAGCCAATGCCATCGACGTGTCCACCAGCCGGGAAATGGGCGAGGTGTTCGCGGAATTCCGCGACGACCCGGACCTTCGGGTTGCCATCATCACCGGCGGGGGAGAGAAGTTCTTCTGCGCGGGGTGGGACCTCAAGGCGGCGGCCGGCGGCGAGTCGGTGGAATCCGACTATGGCGTCGGAGGATTCGGCGGCATCCAAGAACTGCCAGATCTCAACAAGCCCGTGATCGCGGCGGTCAACGGAATCGCCTGCGGGGGCGGGTTCGAACTGGCCATCTCGGCGGACATGATCATCGCATCCGAAACCGCCTCTTTCGCGTTGCCGGAAATCCGCGCCGGCACGCTGGCGGATGCCGCCACCATCAAGCTGCCCCGGAGAATCCCCTATCACGTGGCCATGGACCTGCTGCTCACCGGCCGCTGGATGGATGCCGCGGAAGCGCACCGGTGGGGACTCGTCAACGAGGTCACGGAACCCGGGGCGCTCATGGATCGTACGCGGGAGCTTGCCCAGCTGCTGGCCAGTGGTCCTCCCCTGGTCTTCGCGGCCATCAAGGAGACGCTCCGGATGACCGAGTCCCGGACAACCCAGGAATCGTTTGACCTGCTGCGCGCATCCGCCATCCCCACCGTGCGCGCGCTGTACGACAGCGAGGACCAGCTCGAGGGTGCCCGGGCGTTCGCCGAAAAGCGCGACCCTGTCTGGAAGGGGAGATAGAACGCCCGGCAGGGCAGGGCCGCCCGCACCGGACGGGTCCGGGCGGCCGGGACCTGTTCCCCGGGTTTCCTGAGGGTTCCTCAGGCCTCCTCAAGCCTGGTGCCAGTGACCGTCCACGCCGAAGAACTCACTGCCGTCCCGGCGGTAGAACGTCGATTCACCGCAATCCAGCAGCCTCGAGATCATGGCCGGCGGCGCCAGGCCCAGACTGTTCGCTGATTCGGCGAGGCGCTTGGCGCCCAGTTCGTCGATGAGTTCGAAGGGCCCCTTCTTCCAGCCGAACCCCCAGCGCATGGCCCGGTCGACATTGACGATGTCATCCGCGATTTCAGGCACCAGGTCCGCGCTGTAGCAGAGGGTTTCGGTCATGAGGCTGCGGACGAAGCGTCCGTTGGCGCTGTCCGCGGCGAACAACCCTGTGAGCGACTGCTCATTTTCGGGCAGGGCCACATTGCCCGAGGGCTGCCACTCGTCCCCGGCGAGATCGAAGACTGCCATGGACTTGCTGCCGTCGTCGTGGCGGATGAGCTTGTAGAATCCGCCACCGGACTTCCTGCCGAGCTGCTCCCGGTCGTACAACCTCTGGACATTGTCGGTGAACCGGACAAATCGCCGTCCCGCATCGCCGTCCGGCAGGTTGGCCTCCAGGTTGCGCCCGACGTTGTACATGACATCCAGTCCGATCAGGTCCACGAGTCCGTAGAGCCCCGTCGCCGGCAGCCCGATGGGCGCCGACATCAATGCATCCACGGTCCCGATATCCAGACCGTCCTCGTTCATCGCGGTTTCCGCGATATGGAGTCCGGCCAGCATCCACATGCAGCCGATGCGGTTGCCGATGAAATTGACCGTGTCCTTCGCGTATACCACGCCCTTTCCGAGGGTGTTTCCAAGAAAATCCGCGAGGGTCCCGATCACCTCCTCCCGGGTGGCCTCCCCCGGCACCAGTTCCACCAGTTTCATGATGTGCACGGGGTTGAAGAAGTGGGTCACGGCGATATCACGGCACAGTCGATCCGGCATTCCCGCATAGATGTCCCTGAGCGGGATTCCCGAGGTGTTGGTGGTGATGATGGCGCCGTCCCGGCGTACCGCCTCCACCCTGCTGAACATGTCCCGCTTGATGCCGACATCCTCCACGATCGCCTCGCAGATCCAGTCGCAGTCCGCCACCCTGTCCAGGTCCCGGTCAAACGAACCGGTCCGGATATTGACCAGCAGGCCGGGGTCCTGCACCACCGGCGCCCGGCCGCCGGAAAGTCTCTCGAGGGCGGCATTGCAGTTGGTCTCGTCCAGGTCCAGGAGCAATACCTGGCAGCCGGCGTTGGCGCAAATGCCGGCGATGCCGGATCCCATGGTGCCCGATCCGAGCACGGCGACTTTTTCGATTCTGGTCATGACGATAGGAAAATGGGGTGTTGGAGTGGAATTTGCGCGATCAGACGTTTCCGTCCCGGACAAGTTCTCGCAGCGTGAATTTCTGGATTTTTCCCGTGGAGGTCTTCGGCAGTTCCATGAAGACCACGTGCCTCGGCCGCTTGAACCCGGCCATGTGCTCCCGGCAGAAATCGATGATCTCGTCCGCGTCGGCTTCCGTTCCGGGTTTCAGCTCGACAAAGGCGCAGGGCGTTTCACCCCATTTTTCGTCGGGCATGGCTACCACCGCAGCCGCGGCCACCTTGGGGTGCCGGTACAGGACGGACTCCACCTCGATGGAGGAGATGTTCTCGCCGCCGGAGATGATGATGTCCTTCAGGCGGTCCTTGACCTCGATGTATCCGTCCGCGTGGACCACGGCCAGGTCTCCACTGTGGAACCAGCCGTCCTTGAAGGCCTCGTCGGTTGCCTGCGGATTCTTGTAATAGCCTTTCATGATCGGGTTGCCGCGGATCACCACTTCACCCATGGTTGCCCCGTCGGCGGGCACCTCCGTGCCGCTTCCGGTGTCAATGACCCGGACGGACTCCATCATGGGAAACCGTATGCCCTGGCGTGCCTTGATTTCCGCCTGGTCCTCCACGGCCAGCCGGTCCCAGTCGGGGTTCCAGTCGCAAAAGACGACGTGGCCGTAGGTTTCCGTGAGGCCGTACACATGGGTGACATTCATGCCAAGGGCCGCTGTCCGCTCCAGCACCTTGCTCGGAGGGGGGGCGCCGGCCGTCATTACCTCCAGGGTGTAGTCCGGCCGGAACTGCTGTTCGGGGGGCGCCGCGGAAAGCATGGACAGGATGATCGGCGCGGCACCGAAATGGGTGACGCCGTGGTCCCGGACGGCATTGAAGATGACCTCGGCGGAAATGACCCGGTTGCAGATGAAGGTTCCCCCCATGATGCCCATGGTCCAGATATGCCCCCAGCCGTTGCAGTGGAACAGCGGCACGGTGTACAGGTAGACCGGGTGTTTCGGCACCCGCCAGGCCGCCACCGTGCCCATGGACATCAGGTAGGAACCGCGATGGTGATACACGACGCCCTTCGGCCTCCCACTCGTGCCCGAGGTGTAGTTCAGGGTCAGCGCATCCCATTCCGATTCCGGGTATCCCCATCCGCTGTCGCTGCTGCCCATGCCGAGGAGGTCGTCGTAGGTGATCCGTCCGAGCCGGTCCCCGCCGCCTTCGGGGGAGGGGAACTGCTCATCCACGATGTCCACCACCTCCGGGGGTGTTTCCATGGAAGCCAGTGCCTGCCGCACCACCGCGGAATAGGCCGTATCGGTGATCAGCACCCTGCAGTCGCCGTGTTCCAGGATGTAGGCGATGGTGTCCGGGTCGAGGCGCACGTTGATCGCGTTGAGCACACCGCCCGACATCGGTACCCCGTAGTGGGCCTCCAGCAGCTCCGGCGTGTTCCCCGCGATCATCGACACCGTGTCGCCACGGGAGATGCCGAGGGCATTCAGCCCGGAAGCCAGCCGCTTCGCCCTGGCAGCCACTTCCTTCCAGGTATACCGCCGGTGGCCGTAGATGATCGCGTCGTGATCCGGGTACGCGTCGCTGGCCCTTGCAAGGATGGAGATCGGGCTCAGAACCACATGGTTCAGGCCGGCAATGGGGGGCAGGGTGTCGTAGTGTTGTTGCATAAACGCCTGCCGGCGATGTCTGCGGTAATGGATAACCGGCGATTGTAAGGCAATTGCGACCGCTTCGGTCGCATCCAGGTACGGCCCCGGGGGCATTTCCTGTCTATCATCGCACCCCGTTCCGGTGACAGCCGCCACGATCCCATGCCCAGCCAGAGACTCGTATATTCCCGCCGTATCCGTTCCACCCCGTTCGAGCAGAGAGTGTTCGAAAACGGGGTCAGTGCCGTGTCCGTGTACAACCACATGACGCTGGGGTCCGTATTCCGTTCCCCGGTCGAGGACTATGAACATCTTCGCCGTTATGTCCAGGTCTGGGACGTTTCCTGCCAGCGCCAGGTGGAGGTTGTCGGGACCGATGCCCTGGCACTGGTGGAGTTGGCAACACCCAGGGATATTTCGAGCTGCGACATCGGGCAATGCCTGTACACGCCGCTGGTGGATGAGAACGGGGGCATCGTCAATGATCCCGTCATCCTGCGGCTGGACACGGACCGTTTCTGGATCTCCATCGCGGATTCGGACGTGCTCCTGTGGCTGAAGGGCCTGGCGGCGGGCCGCGGGATGGATGTGCGGGTTTTCGAGCCCGATGTCAGCCCCCTGGCGGTCCAGGGCCCCTTGTCGGACGACCTCATGGAAAGGCTGGCAGGCCCGGAGGCGCGTGAACTCGGGAATTTCCGGTTCATCCTTTGTGAACTGGCCGGCACCCCCGTTGTGCTGGCGCGCTCGGGCTGGAGCGGCCAGTGCGGATTCGAGATCTACCTGCAGGATTCCTCCCGGGGCCTGGATCTGTGGGACCTGGTCTGGTCGGCAGGCCAGGCGTTCAATATCCGCGCGGGCTGTCCCAACCTGATCGAGCGCCTGGAGGCCGGGCTGCTTTCCTACGGCAGCGACATAACGCTCGAAACGAACCCCATGGAATGCGGTCTTGACCGGTTCTACAGGCTCGGCAAGACCGCGGAATATCTCTCCCGCGATGCCCTGGACCGGATCAGCCGGGAGGGGGTCCGGCGCCGGCTGGTCCATCTGCTGATCCCCGGCGACGCCGTACCCGCACCGAGGACGGTCTACCGGGTGTCAGACGGATCGGGGCATATGGTCGGCATCGTGACGAGCCTTGCGTGGTCGCCGCGCTTCCGGGGGAACCTGTCATTCGCGACAGTGGATGTCCCGGCCTCGGAGCCGGGGACCGTTCTGACGGTCCATACCGGTGACGGTGACCGGGAAGGCACGGTCAGGAACCGGACATGGCAGTGAATGGTCGTGGCCGTCTTCCCGGCCGGCCGGTCGCCGATGCGTCGGCGGAACTATCTGGGGTCGGCGGGATGCGTTGAGTGCGTGACCAGCTCCAGGGTTTCCTGGATTTTCAGCCGGCGCGCCATTTCATTGTATTCGTTGACAATGTCCTGGCAATCACGGGCCAGTTTGCTCATGTAGCCCACCGGGTTTCGAAGCTCCCAGTGCTCCGGCGCCATGATGAGTTGGCCCTTGGCTTGTTCCCTGCGCAGAAAAGGGGGGGAACACCAAATCTCCTCTCCCATTTCGGTCATGTGGTAAAACCAAAGTCCGTTTTCTTCCGCCTCCTCCATCATAGGCTCCAGGCTGGTGGAAATTACTTGCTCCAGTATGTGCAAATTAGACATAGGCACCTCTCCATTGTGAATCACTGACCCTAGACTATACTTCCTGAGCCGTTTGGGGTCAAAACAAAATTGTTTATCGACACTATAATTTAAAATATTTCAGATAATTATATTATTTATATAATGTAATTTATTCGGTATGGGAAAGAACCTCCTGTTCGTACATCCGGTACGCCGTTTCGGACATGCCGAGGGACAGGTACGTGGACTTGGCCGCGTGGTTATCCTTCTCCACATACAGCCTGAAACCACAAACCCCCGTCTCCCCAGCCGCCAGTTCCTTGACCCGGTTGTACAGTGAACGGTAGAGCCCCAGGCGGCGATAGTCCGGCAACACGTACACGCTCTGGATCCACCAGAACATGCCGTTGCGCCAGTCGCTCCACTCCATGGTGACCATCAGCGACGCCACGATGAACGTCTTCCCGGCCGGGCCGGTCTCCGCCACCAGGTAGAAGCCGCGTTCGGGGTGCTCGACCATGCCGAGGACGCCCGCCGTGATGGTGACGGGATCCAGCGACAGGCCCTCCGTTTCCTGTGCCATGCGGGTATTGAACGATGCGATGGCGGGGATGTCCTCCGGTCCGCCGTGGCGTATCCTGAATTCCGCGGGGGGCGGCATGGGCTGGCCGATGAAAGGGGTGGGGGCGGATTTTAACCGAAGCCCCACCGGCGGAATACCGGTGGGAGATTCAGGACTTTCCGACGGGTGGCCGTGCGCACGACCGGGGTCGGTGGTTCCGGCTCCCGTCGGCGTGGCCCCGGGGTCGTGGATGAATCAGTTGTCCAGCAGCGCAGGCCAGTTCTTGTCCGCCTGCACGATCAGGTTCTCCTTGTCGTCCAGCCACTGCTTCTTGACGTCCGCGTCGTAGTTCAGGTAGAGCTTGCCGTCGTGCAGGCTCCACTGCTTCGGGTCGCCCTTGGCCGTGTACCCCCCGGCGGCGGCCCAGGCGCAGTATCCGCCGTACTGCGGCGCATATTTTTCCGGATCCGCAAGGAACAGATCCAGGTTCTCCTGGCTGGCAAACAGCCAGTTTGCGCCCATGTACGAGGTGTTGAACTTCTTTTTGCCCTTCACGGGCTTGTTCTCGGAGAAATAGGCGGTGACGTCATAGCCCCCGGCGGCATTCTTGGAGAACAGGGAAGTGTAGATCGGGTCCTTGGCGGCAAAGGCGGGTGGTACCAGGACCAGCATCAGGGCCAATGCGGGCAGGATTCGTGAAAGAGTGGTTGCCTTGAACATATTCATGGTGACGTGAAGAAAGTTACATGATACACCTGAGACGCGCCGGCGACGAAATGGTTCCCTTGCGGTGACGGCAATCTGATACGATTGCCGGCGTTCCAATCCCCTGCCATCATCCTGCAAATCTCCGGAGATGACCGATCAGTACGACTACATCATCGTCGGTGCGGGCTCGGCGGGATGCGTGCTTGCCAACCGGCTGAGCGAGGATCCCCGCAACCGGGTGCTGCTGCTGGAATCCGGCGGTTCCGATCGCAGCATTTTCATCCAGATGCCGACGGCGCTTTCCATTCCCATGAATACCGAGCGCTTTGCCTGGCAGTTCCATACCGAACCCGAACCCTTCCTGGACAACCGGGTCATGCATTGCCCCAGGGGCAAGGTGCTCGGCGGATCCTCCTCCATCAACGGCATGGTTTACGTGCGCGGCCATCCGCTGGACTTCGATGCATGGGAAGAAGGCGGGGCGGAAGGATGGGGCTACCGGCATTGCCTGCCGTATTTCCGCCGGGCCGACGACTGGAAGTTCGGCCGTGACGCCTACCGGGAGCAGGGCGGGCCGCTGTCCGTCTGCAACGGCAATGAGATGCAGAATCCGCTGTACCGTGCCTTCATCGAGGCGGGAGTCCAGGCGGGTTATCCGCCGACCGGGGACTATAACGGCCATTGCCAGGAAGGCTTCGGGGCCATGCACATGACCGTCAGGGGCGGCGTTCGCTGGTCGGCGGCCAACGCCTACCTGAAGCCGGCGATGGGTCGTCCCAACCTGAAAGTGGTCACCGGGGCGCTTACCCGGCGGGTGCTTCTGGAAAACCGGGTCGCCACGGGCGTTGAGTATGACGCCGGCGGCAACACCAGAAGGGCCGGGGCGGACAGGGAGGTGATCCTCAGCGCCGGGTCGGTGGGCTCTCCCCATCTGCTGCAACTGTCGGGCATCGGCCCGGGCGAAGTGCTGCAGGCGGCGGGCATTCCGGTCCTGCATGACCTGCCCGGCGTGGGGGAGAACCTCCAGGACCACCTGGAATACTATTTCCAGTACCGGTGCCGCCGGCCGATCACCCTGAACGCGAAACTGGGGCTCTTCAGCAAGTTCCTGATCGGGGCCAGGTGGCAGTTCTTCCGCAGCGGGCTCGGCGCCACCAATCATTTCGAATCCTGCGGTTTTATCCGGTCCCGGCCGGGCCTGGAGGCGCCGGACATCCAGTACCATTTCCTGCCCGCGGCCATGCGTTACGACGGCAGGGCCGCGTTCAAGGGGCATGGATTCCAACTGCACGTCGGCCACAACAGGCCCGCAAGCAGGGGACATGTCAGGGCGCTGACGCCCGAACCCGCGGACAAGCCGCAGATCCTGTTCAACTACCTGCAGCATCCGGACGACATCCTGGGATTCCGTCGCAGCCTGCACCTTTCCCGGGAGATCATCGCCCAGGAGGCGATGGATCCGTACCGGGGTGACGAGATACAGCCCGGCGCGGACGTCCGGTCGGATGACGAAATCGATGCCTGGGTCCGGCAGAACGTGGAAAGCGCCTATCATCCGTCCTGCAGTTGCCGGATGGGCAACGACGACATGGCGGTGGTGGACCCGGAAACCCGGGTTCGGGGCGTGGACCGGCTGCGGGTGGTGGATTCCTCCATTTTTCCAATCATCACCAACGGCAACCTGAACGCGCCGACCATCATGACCGCGGAACGCGGCGCGGACCTGATCCTGGGCAAGGGCATGCTGCCTCCGTCGGATGCGCCCGTGGGCGTAGCCGAGGGGTGGGAGGATTCCCAGCGCAGCGGCATGCCGGCCCGCCGGGCGGGCAATGCCCGGTAGGTTTTCGGTGGCGCTCCCGGTGGTCAGCCGGGAGCGGATCGAAGAGACGCTGGCGGCCCGATGGGGCCTGCGGGGCACCCTTGTCCCGCTCAACGGGGAGCGTGACCTGAATTTTCGTGTCCTTGACCTGGGACAACCGGAAGGGCGCTCCCGGGTATTCAAGATCTGCAATGCCTCCGAGGATGCGTCCATGCTGGAGTGCCAGGAACAGGTCCTTGCCAGAATGGCGGCGCTTGACGGTCTTGAATTTCCCCGGGTGATTCCGACGGTTGACGGCGAAAGCAGGGCAACCATCCGGTCGGACGACGGAGACCTTCACTTGTGCCGGCTGACGAGCTGGGTCGGCGGACGGCTTTTTTCCGGGGTGAATCCCAGGGGCAAGGTCCTCCACCGATCACTGGGGCAATGCATCGCCAGGGTCGATCAGGCACTGCAGGAATTCCGTCATCCGGCACTGGAGCGTCCGTTGCCCTGGGATCTGTGCCGGGCCGTGGAGGTGCTGGAGGCGTACCGGTTGCCGGATGCGGACCCGGGCAGGGAAGACCTGATCGCCGGATTCACCGACCTGTACCGGGATCGGGTGCTGACGGTGAGCGATGCCCTCCGCCGGGGAGCCATCCACAATGACGCCAATGACAACAATATCCTGGTTGGACTCCCTGCAGGCACGAATGAACGGGTGTGCGGGCTCATTGACTTCGGCGATATCCTTTATGGATGGCTGGTTTCGGATGTCGCGATTGCCTGCGCCTACGCGATGCTGGACAGCGACCATCCGCTTGATGTCGCGGCCGACATCGTGGCCGGATACCATGAACAGCATCCGCTTCTGCCGGAGGAGGTCGGTGTGGTTTTCCCGCTGGCCTGCATGCGGCTCTGCCTCAGCGTCTGCATCGCCTTCCACCATCAGATCGTTGAGCCTGAAAACAGCTATCTCGGCATCGGCACGACGTCGTCCTGGCAGATGCTGGAGATCCTTTCAGAGGTACCGCCGGATGATCCCACCCACCTGTTCAGAGATCGGTGCGGACTCGGGATCCAGTCTTGATTCAGGACATGAGCCTAATGGGACTGGCCAGGTATCTGGTCGAACTGATATGGCGTTTACTACTGGGCGGGCCGGGGAGAGGGAGAAGAATCTGGAAATTGTGACAAGCAGATTTCCGCGATAAGAAAAACCCCGGCAGGCTGGAATACCTGTCCATGGTGATTGGGGTAAGCGATCACACGGCCCGCGATTCAACCCGTTTGGCTATTGGCCGTACGACTGATTAGATACTGAAGCTTGATACTCTGTACATTGAATCCAATCTCAAGACAGTTCGCCTTCCACTGCACATTACACCCCCTCACCATACACTCTGAACAGCATGGGTAAATTCATCTTCCGGGTTCCTGTTTACGTTGAAACCGGCAGGCTTTGTGTAAGGGACAGCGAGATCACGGGATTGGTTCTTGAGGTAGACACACTCGAAGAATTGGAGAAGGAACTTCATATGATCGTCCCACATCTCCTGGAAAAAAATCACAATATCTCTCCAGACCGATTTGCAGATGTCACTTTGGTGGTTGGTCCGGGAGACAATGACGCTCCCCATCCGTCAGCGGTCGACTCTCCTGCGGTTTTATGGAGCGGTATAAATAGCCTTAGGGATGCCATGGCCTGACGGTGTCAGATTATGCGAGAACGGTGGAGACCCGGCTCAGGAAAGCCGGGCTTTCTCTTATCAGGAATCCAGGCGGTAGCCATGAAACTTGGGAGAATGGCGATCTGAATGTCACTTTCCCAAGCAAAATCAAAAGCAGGCACACTGCAAACGCCATACTGAAAGATGCCGGATTGAAAAAGAATTTTAATCCAGCTTCATGATCGACAAGAGAGTATGCAGTCGTTTATACATGTGGGCGGAAATGTTCCGAAAAAATTCATTCCGCAAGGCCAACGATAAAAAGTCGAAACCTATGAGCGCAACGCGTATCAAGGTAGATTCCGCCGATCCTGAGTCATTCCCAAAAGGGAAGGTTGACTTTAAGGTGGTGGATGGCATCACCGAGGAGATGATCGCCCTCCAGCAGGAGGTAGACGAGAACGAAGCCATGCAGGACATGGCACGCTATACACGCCGGATTCGGAGACGAATGGGACTTACGCAAGATGAGTTTGCACGGCGCATCCACGTGTCACGCGAGACAATCCGCAACTGGGAACAGGGGAAGCGTTGTCCTACCGGTGCAGCGCGCGCATTGCTACGAGTACTCGACAAGATGCCGGAGCGCGCGCTCCGCATTCTGACCTAGTGCGAGAATGCATGGATGGTGCCGGATGTTGCGATCGCCTACGCCTGCACGATGGTGGACAGCGGCCACCTCTTGTCGATAGCAGCCTGTCCGGCTGTCCCTCCCTCCCTGGTCCCGTAGCGTCCTACTTCAGGACAGGATAGCCCGCCAGGATCGCCTCATG
>JAJDTE010000072.1:0-2559 GCA_022827325.1 Gammaproteobacteria bacterium
GCAGAACCACCTCGCGGTCGCGATGCACGTCTTCATCCATACCTCGCCGTTCATGCCCGACTTCCATTCCGCCAGCGAGGTCATCCGCCTGGCGTGTCCGACCGACGACACGAGGGTGATCACCCGGGAGGCCCGCCTGGCGGCGGAAAGACTGTACCGCCCGGGCCATCAGTATCTGAAGGCCGGCGTCGGCCTGATCGAACTGGTGGACAGGAACCATTACCAGGATGACCTGTTTTACCCGGAACAGCCCGAAAAGACCGACCGGCTGATGCAGGCGGTCGATGCCATCAATCGCGAGAAAGGGAAGGGCAGCGTGTTCCTTGCCGCCCAGGGCGTCTCCCGGCCCTGGTACATGCGCCAGCAGTACACTTCGCCGGAATACACCACCCGCTGGTCGGATATCCCGGTCGTGCATGCGTGACCGGGGGGGGTTACCCGGCTTCCCAGGGAGCCTCGAGCGCGGCGATGCACTCCGGGCCGTCGTGACGCGGGTTGTTCATTTGGCGGCTGACCCGATGCATCGTGAGCAGATCCTCGGCTGCGGGTCCAAGGTCGACATCTTCTCCCGCAAGCCAGGGCCGGACCGCCTCCGGGGAAATGATCACCGGCATCCGATGATGAATGGACTGCATGGTTTCGTTCGCCCCGATGGTGAGGATGGTGAAGGTCTCGACGACGTCGTTCGGCCGGCAATCGGCAATGGAGCCCCGAAGACCTGCGCCCTCGGGCACCCGCCAGTGCTCCCACAGACCGGCGAACGCCATCGGCTCCCCGTCCCTGGCGGTGACGTACCAGGGATGGCGGACCGCGCCCTCGCGCTGCCATTCGTAAAACCCGTCGGCCGGGACGATGCACCGGCGTCTTGCGAACGCTGCCCGGAACGAGGGCTTCTCGGCGGCGGTTTCGGCGCGCGCGTTGATGAGCCGGTAACCGATGTCTGGTTTCTTCGCCCAGGCCGGAATGAGTCCCCAGCGCAGCATGGAGAGCTGGCGCCTGCCGGCATCATCCCGCACCACCGCGGCGTTCTGGCTCGGGGCAATGTTGTAGCGCGGACGAAGGTCTGCCTCCGGGCCGTCCAGGTCCATGACGGCATGCACCTCGCGTCCTGAGGAGATTTGGGTGAACCGTCCGCACATGAATTGAATTGTGGGTAACGAAGAAAAAATTCCCGTTCTTTTCCTATGTTGTCCAGGGATTGACGGTCTTCAGTCCCGCCAGATCGAACGCCGGCACACGGCTGGCAAACATCGGCAATACCTGCTGCTCCAGATCATCGTTCAATCGATTGCGGCGCTTCCCTTCCGGCAGTGCCCGGACACCGAAACGCAGTTCTGCAACGGTAATCGCGGACAGATACAGCGTTTCCAGCGCCTGGGCGTCGAGCCATTCGGTAACGCGTTGTTCCGGGGCCCTGCGCAACGGCTCCGACACCACATTCGTGTCCACCAGAATCATTCGAGATCGATCGGGCGGGCAGTTGCAGTGTCGCGCTGCGCGAAGGCCGCGGACTCCTCTTCCGTCAACCCGACGCGCCGTCCGATGGCGGTCAGCAACGTCCCCAATCCTACTCTTCCTTCCGGCAGGACCGTTTCCTCAAGGATGGCGCGTACCTCCGCCTCGGTGCTGCGGCCCCGAAGGGCGGCCCGGACACGCAAGGCGCGGTGGACCTCATCGGGTACATTGCGCACGGTCAGTACAGCCATAGTCGATAACCTGTCATGCTTTCAATGCTGTCTTTATTACCTGAATGACGGTTATCCGGCAAGTGCCGGTATTTCCACGATACCCCCAATTCATCGAAGAACGATGCGATGACCAAACGGTGATCTGATCCCGTCAAGTTCCACGAGTGCTGCATGCACTTCGAATGTCCCTTGTGGTGATATGAACAATCCCCTGGATTCATATGGATCACGAGTAGTGTGCCGAGATGTGTGTATTCTGGCGGTGACCATGGCGTACTTCATCAAATCTGCAAGCCATCAAGGGTATACGAACCATGATCGTTCAGCCCTCATCATTCCTGGATTTTCTTTGCCTGCGCATCAACACCAACCGGTTCCAAGGGCTTGACAGGGCTTCCCGGGTGGGATTATTGTGCAGCGCGCAATGCTGCATTGCACAAGCATTTTGACCCAATAACCGGAACAACAACATGTCAAATCGCATCGCACTCGTCACCGGCGGCATCGGCGGCATCGGCACCGCGGTCTGCCGGGAACTCGCGGACCGGGACTGCACCGTGATCGCCTGCTACTACCCCTTGGAGCAGGACGGGGCAGAAGCCTGGCAGCAGCGGCACCGGGATGAGGGATACGACTTCGCCATCCTGCCCGTGGACGTGACGCATTACCGGAGCGCGCGGGTCATGGTCGAGACGGTGGAGCAGCTCTACGGCGGCATCGACATCCTGGTGAACGCCGCGGGGATCACCCGGGACCGGACCCTGAGGAACATGACCGAGGAGCAGTGGGGGGCGGTGATCGACACCAACCTGAGCAGCGCCTTCAACATCACCCAGCCGGTGGTCCGGGGGATGATCGAGCGGGGCTTCGG
>JAJDTE010000222.1:0-3624 GCA_022827325.1 Gammaproteobacteria bacterium
CGGCACCATCACCGGGGAACACGGCGTGGGCGTGGAGAAGATCAACCAGATGTGCACACAGTTCAGCAGCGATGAACTGGCGCAGTTTCACGCCCTCAAGGCCGCTTTCGACCCGGACGGGCTGCTCAATCCCGGCAAGGCAGTTCCCACGCTGCAACGCTGCGCGGAACTCGGCGGAATGCACGTCCACCACGGGGAATTGCCCTTTCCGGAACTGGAACGGTTCTGATGGAGGATGCGGACCGGACAGAGGACCTGAAGACGCAGGTGGACAGCGCGGTTGCCGACAGGACACCGCTGGAGATTCGCGGCGGGGGCAGCAAGACCTTCTATGGCGGGAAATCCGGTTCGTCGCTGCAACTTCTGGAAACCGCCGGTCACCGGGGAATCGTGCACTACGCGCCTACGGAACTGGTGATCACCGCGCGCGCTGGCACCCGTATCCGCGACATCAATGCCGCCCTGGCGGAAAAGAACCAGAGAATTCCCTTCGAACCGCCGGAATTGGATGGCCACGGCACGCTGGGGGGCACCCTGGCGACGGGCTTTTCCGGTCCCGCGCGACCCTGGGCCGGCGCTGCCCGGGACCATGTTCTCGGGACACGGGTCCTGAACGGCCGGGGGCAGGTTCTCCGTTTCGGCGGCGAGGTGATGAAGAACGTGGCCGGTTACGATGTCTCGAGGCTGATGGTCGGTGCGATGGGAACCCTCGGCGTGATCCTCGAATCGTCCTTCAAGGTTCTGCCGGAGCCGGAAAGGGAGGCCAGCCTGGTGCTGGAGATGGATCACGATTCGGGCCTGGATTTCATAACCGGACTGGGCGCGCAACCCTTGCCGCTGAGCGGCGCCGTGCTCCACGACGGCTCGCTCCATCTGCGCCTGAGCGGCACAGAAGCGGGAGTCGGTATGGCCATGCGGCGCCTGGGCGGGGAGGAACTTGCCGACGGTGAAGGGTTCTGGCGCAGCCTGCGGGAGTTCACGCACCCGTTCTTCGAAACCGGCCTGCCGGTGTGGCGCATTGCCCTGCCGGCCGGTGCAAGACCGGATCTCCCGGGGGAGGTCCTGGTTGACTGGGGCGGTAGCCAATGGTGGCTGTGTTCAAAGGCGCCTGCCGAGGCCGTTCGCGAACCGGTCTCCGGGGCAGGCGGACACGCGACCCTGTTCCGGGGCGGCGACCGCGAATGTGCCGTGTTCCACCCGCTGTCGCCGGCGATGGCTGCACTCCAGGAGCGCATCCGGGCATCCTTCGACCCAGAAGGTATATTCAATCCCGGGCGCATGATATCCCCGGGAAACAGGGGCTGAGCATGGAAACCCGGCTCGCGGACTTTATCCGGGATACCCCGCATGGCCGGGAGGCGGACGCCATCCTGCGCGCATGCGTGCACTGCGGCTTCTGCACCGCCACCTGTCCCACCTACCAGTTGCTCGGCGACGAGCTGGATGGGCCCCGGGGCCGCATCTACCAGATCAAGCAGGTCCTCGAGGGTCTGCCGCCGGACCGTTCCACCCGGTTGCATCTGGACCGTTGCCTGACCTGCCGCAGTTGCGAGACCACCTGTCCTTCCGGGGTACGGTACAGCCGGCTTCTGGATATCGGCAGGGCTGTCGTGGCGGAGAAGCTGCCCCGGCCGCCGCATCAGCGGCTGCTCCGATGGTCCCTGCGCAAGATCCTGACCGTGCCCGGGCTGTTCGCCCCGATGCTTTTCCTGGGTCAGATGACGCGGCGGCTGCAGCCGGCGGTCCTCAGGGAGAAAATCCCGCCGAGGCAGAAGGCTCCGCCGGTTCCAGCACCCTCCCATTCCCGGAAGGTCATCCTGGCGGAGGGCTGCGTGCAGCCCGCCTACAAACCGGCCACCAACGCGTCGCTGGCCCGGATACTGCACCGGGCCGGTATTGACGCCATCCGTGCCCCGGGAGAACGTTGCTGCGGTGCTGTAAGCTTCCATCTGGATGCGGAAGCGGAAGCCCTGGACCTGATGCGTGCCAACATCGATGCCTGGTGGCCCCACATTGAAGCCGGCGCCGAGGCCATCATCAGCAGCGCCAGCGGATGCGGTGTGATGATCAAGGACTATGCCCGGGCGCTGGAACACGACCCGCGGTACGCGGAAAGGGCCGCGAAGGTCAGCGGACTCTGCCTGGATGCAGTGGAGTTTCTCTCGCAAGTGACCCTGTCGCCGGTCGAGGCGGACAGCCGCCTGACCGTGGCCTTCCAGTCCCCGTGCACCCTGCAGCACGGACAGCAGCTTGCCGGGCGGGTGGAGGCGCTGCTGTCGGCAGCGGGGCACACCGTCGTGCCGGTGCCCGACTCCCACATGTGCTGCGGCTCTGCGGGCACCTACTCGATACTGCAGAAATCCCTGTCCATGCGCCTGCGGGACCGGAAGATATCCTGTCTCATGGAAGGGAATCCCGATGCGATCGCCACCGCCAACATCGGCTGCCAGCTGCACCTGGAAAGCGCCGCCCGGGTACCGGTGCGGCACTGGGTGGAACTGCTGGACGACGGGGCAGGCGCCGATCTACCCGGGTACACTTAAGTAGCCTTGCGCGGCCCGGCCCCGGGTTTTAAAGTTTTACCGTACCATTCATATTCACCATATCCAGTCAAGCAGCGAGGAAAGCATGTCAGAAGTCAATACATACCCGGTTGCCGCGGATGTCGCCTCCCACGCCCACGTGGACCAGGGCAGTTACCTCGAAATGTACCAGCGCTCCGTGGACGATCCGGAAGGATTCTGGGCGGAACAGGCCGAGAAATTCGTCACCTGGTTCAAGCCCTGGGACAACGTCATGGACGTGGATTTCCACAACGCCCATATCCGGTGGTTCGAAGGCGGCAAGCTGAATGTCTGTTACAACTGTGTTGACCGGCACCTGGAAAGCCGCGGTGACCAGGTAGCGATCATCTGGGAAGGGGACGACCCTGAAGTTGATAAATCAATAACATATAACGAATTATTCGAGCAGGTTTGCAAGCTTGGAAACGTGCTCAAGGATCGCGGTGTCCAAAAAGGGGATCGGGTATCCATCTACATGCCCATGATCCCCGAGGCCGCGGTAGCCATGCTGGCCTGTGCCCGGATCGGGGCGGTCCACTCCATCGTCTTCGGCGGATTCTCCCCGGACGCGCTCAAGGACCGGATCCTCGACTCCGACTGCCGGGTGGTGATCACCGCGGACGAGGGCCCCCGGGGAGGCCGGAACGTTCCCCTCAAGGCCAATGTGGAAAAGGCGCTTGAGAGCTGCCCGGATGTGCACACCGTGGTCACCGTTAGACGGACAGGCAACCCGGTCCCCGGAAACGCCGACCGGGATGTGTGGTACGACGAGGCCATGGCTTCGGCTTCCGCGGACTGTCCGCCGGAGGAAATGGACGCCGAGGACCCCCTGTTCATCCTCTACACCTCCGGTTCAACAGGCAAGCCGAAAGGGGTGCTCCACACCTCGGGGGGATACCAGCTCTATACCGCCATCACCCACAAATACGTCTTCGACTACCATGACGGGGACGTCTACTGGTGTACGGCGGACGTGGGCTGGGTCACCGGCCATTCCTACATCGTCTACGGTCCGCTCGCCAACGGCGCCATCACCCTGATGTTCGAGGGCGTACCCACT
>JAJDTE010000119.1:0-15831 GCA_022827325.1 Gammaproteobacteria bacterium
CCGAAGAAGAACAGGCCCATCCTGGCCCGCACCCGCTCCACGCCATCCGGCTGGAGGCAGATGAAGGAGGAATAGTCGCTGCCGACACCCACCACCAGCCCCGGGGGCACGGCGAACATGACGCAGGTATTGCGCTCCTCCTCGGAAAGATCGGGATGGCCCGCCGCGCCCTCGCCCACCCGCTCGGTGAATCCCACGGTGTAGCCGAGGTAACCGTCACCGGCGGGGAAGTGCCGGCACAGTCTCGTGGGATTGACCCTGTGCAGGGTTTTCCGGTGCAGGGGCGAGAGGTGATAGCCCTCCATGAAGTTCTCGAACAGGCATTTCCAGTTGATGTCCCAGGTTTCCGTCTCCAGGTGGGATAAGCGCATTTCCTCGAGATGGTAGTTGCCTATGCGTCCGGCCAGCGGCGCCAGCGCCGCCGGCAGGTCCGGCGGTTCGTCCGCCAGGCTGACGAAGAGAAACCCCATCCACTCGGCCAGGGGCAGTTCGCGCAGGCGGATGTCTTCCGCCCGGGGCGGGCCGGACGGATCCATCCCGGGCGCGCAGAGCAGTTTGCCCTGGAGGTCGTAGGACCAGTGGTGGTAGGGGCAGACGAGGCGCTTGAGCCGGCCCGCGCCCTCCGCCAGGACGGTGCCCCGGTGGCGGCAGACGTTGGCCAGCGCCCTTGGGGCGCCGTCTTCGCCGCGCAGGATGATGACCGGTTCCCCGGCCACCTCGGCGGTGAAGTAGTCCCCCGGCTCCGGTATTTCCTCCCGGCGGCCCAGGCAAACCCACTGCACGGCGAACAGTTCCCTGATTTCCGCAGCGAGCCAGGACGGATCGGTATAGAACGCCCCCGGCAGGGCGCGGGCCTGGTCGTCGGGTTGCCGCAGCAGCTCCCGCAGGTGCTGGCGCAGGGCCCTGTTGTCGCCGGCGGTCACTCCGGATCAGGCCACGCGGCCGTAGAGCGCCAGGCGGGTGCCCTCGCTGACCTGCCAGCCCGGTGTCCGGTGGTAACTGAGAATGGCGATCATGCGGCTGCGGTCCCCCGCCACGGGGGTCACGCGGTGGAGGGTGTGCCTGCCCTTGAACAGGAACAGCGTCCCGGGTTCGAGCCTGGCCCGGTGGACGCCGTCCGGCAGGTCGGGCGAGCGCATCCGGCGGGCCACCTCCGCCAGGTTTTCCTCCGCGTCGGTGCGCATCCAGGGAATGTATTCGTAGCGCCCGCCCCCGGCGGCGTTCTGCAGCATCAGCGAGACGACGAAGGCCGCGGAGTCGAAATGCCAGCCATTGGCGTCGCCGGGCTCGTACACGAGGACATTGACGCCGCCGAGCGGGTCCGTGACCGGGTACAGCGCCGGACTGTCCAGGGCGTCGGCCAGGAAGCGGCAGACCGACGGGTCGCGGTGCAGCCGGTAGAGCGCGGAATCGGCCGGCAGCAGGTCTCCGGCCAGGGACAGGTGGGACGCGGGCAGCCGAAGGCGGGCCGGGTGATCCGGGGGCAGCGAGAGGTCGTCCCCCGCGCTCAGGTCCTCGGAGTACGGATTGTATCTGCCCGCCATCCGGTATCCGCGGGGCATCGCCGCCCTGGCCTGGCTGCGGACTTCCCGCACAAGGGCCGGCGGCAGGAATCCGGGCAGGGCGAGGGCGCCGGTATCCCGCAGCACTTCCCGGCAGTGGCCGACCAGCGCCCGGTAGTCCGGGTCGTCGGGCCGGTCCAGCGGGTATTGTGCGGCAACCGGGGAAACGAGGGACGTATCCATGGGTGCATGTTACCGTAATTGGACCGGGGAACCATGCGGGCGGGATTCCGGGAAGGCCCCGGCGCCGTTCGCCGGGACAATCCGTTCAGTCCCCGTCCGCGACACCCTCCGCCCTTAAGCGTGCCCGCCTTGCCCGGTAGCCCGGCAGCACCACCAGGATCACGGCCAGGACCAGCAGGCCCAGGGTCATGGGCCGCTCTGCGATGAAGCCGATGCCGTTGTAGAGCTGCATGGAGCGCGAGAAGTTGTCCTCCAGCATGCTCCCGAGTATGAAACCGATCAGCAGCGGCGCCAGGGGATAGTCGGCAAAGCGCAACACGGTGGCGGCGATTCCGAGGCCCACCAGGATCAGCAGTTCCGTGGCGTTGTTCTGGCCGATGTAGGCGCCCATCAGCGTGAAGAACAGGATGAACGGGATCAGGTAGTTGCGCGGAATCGCCAGCACCTTGGCGATGTAGGGTATGAGCGGCAGGTTGAGCGCCAGCAGGATCACGTTGCCGAGATACATGGAAATGATCACGGACCAGAAGATCTCGGGCTGGTCCACCATCAGCCTTGGGCCCGGCGACACGTTGAGAGCGATGAGGGCGCCGAGGAGGATGGCGGTGGTGCCCGAGCCGGGTATCCCGAGGGTCAGAAGCGGCACGAACGATCCGGTGCAGGCCGCGTTGTTGGCCGACTCCGGTGCGGCCAGGCCCTTGACGGAACCCTTGCCGAACTCGGCCTGGTCTTCGCCCTTGGCGATGTTGCGCTCCACGGCATAGCCCAGGAACGAGGCGATGGTGGCCCCTGCTCCGGGCAGCACGCCGATCAGGAAGCCCTGCACGGACTGGCGGCCGATGACCGGCGTGATCCGCTTCGCCTCGTCCCGGGTGATGCGCAGGTCGGTGATCTGCCCGGAGCCGCTCTGCCCGGTATTGGAACGGCCGGGGTCCAGCACGAGATAGATCGCCTCCGGCAGCGCGAACATGGCCATCGCCAGGGTGATGAAGCTGAACCCCGACTGCAGGTCCATGACGCCCATGGTGAAGCGGGGGAGGTTGAAGAGCGCCCCCTCCCCGACGGTGGCCATGACGAGGCCGGTGATGGTCATGAGCACGGCTTTCCCCACCTGGCCGCTGCCCGCGAAGGCGGCAATGGCGGAAAGGCCCACCACCATCAGCGCGAAATACTCCGCCGAATGGAACAGCAGCGCCACCGAAACCAGCATGGGCGCGAAGATCATCAGCAGGATCGCGCCCAGCGTACCGCCCGAGAAGGAGGCGATGGCGGCCACGGTCAGGGCCTTGCCCGCCTTGCCCTGGCGGGCCAGGGGGTAGCCGTCGAAACTGGTGGCCACGGTGGAGGCCACCCCGGGGGCATTGATCAGGATGGAGGAGGTGGAGCCGCCGAAGATCGCGCCGTAGTAGACGCCGGCCAGCAGGATGAGGGCGGCGGAGGGATCGCCGATGCTGATGGCCACGGGGATCATGATGGCGATGATGGACATCGGCCCGAGCCCCGGCAGCATGCCGATGAAGGTGCCGATCAGGCACCCGCCCACCACCATCAGGAGATTGATGGGGGTGAAGGCGGTGCCGAGCCCGATCAGGATTCCCTCGAACATCCCGCCGTCCGGTCAGCCGAAGAAAAAGGGCAGGGGCCTGAGGAATATCCCCAGGACCTGCTGCACCAGGTACCAGACCCCCACGCTGGTCGCCAGGACCACGGGCACCAGCACCAGCCACTTCCTTTCCCCGAGAACCGCGGCGGACAGGATCAGGAACAGGCTGCTGGACAGGATGAAGCCGAGCGGCCTCAGCAGCAGCGCATATGCCACCATCAGCGACAGCAGGATCAGGGCCTGGCCGAGCTTGTAGTCGGTGAGCCTGCGGTAGTCGATCTCAGGCGCCCTGTGCCCGCCGACCGCTTTCTCGAATCCGGTGAGCACGTACAGGGCCACCAGGATGCCGATGACCGACAGTACCTTGGGGAAGGTGCTCGGCCAGACCGGATTGCGCTGCATGAAAGGCGGCAGGCCCGCGTCCATGGTGAAGAACGCGGTGTATCCGTACACCGCGAAGATCAGCAGAAGAACCAGCGCAATCCAGCGATCCAGTGCCATGCCGCCTGTCCGGGGACGTCCGGGTGCGGATTACAGGAACCCGAGCTTGCGCATCAGGTCGCCGATGACCATCTCCTGGCTCTCGAGAAACGCCTTGAAGTCGTCGCCGGAATTGTGGATGTTGACCCAGCCGTTGCGGGCCCTCACCGCCTCCCATTCCGGGGTGTCGTACATCTTGGCGAGAACGCCCTGGTAGGCCGCCAGCGTATCGGCGGGCAGGCCGGGCGCCGCGAAGAAACCGCGCCAGTTGACGAACGTGGTGTCGATGCCCTGTTCCTTCAGGGTCGGCGCGTCCGGTGCCGCGTCCACGCGCGCATCGGAGGTGACCCCCAGGATCCGCACCTCGCCGGCGTTGGCCAGTTCCACGGCCTCGGAAAATCCGGTGGAAAGCGCCGCGATCTCACCGGACAGCAGGCCGGCCATTGCCTTGCCGCCGGCATCGTAGGGAATATAGTTCAGGCTGGTGGAATCGCTCCCCGCCGCCTCCAGGACCATGGCCGCCACCAGGTGGTCCATGCCGCCGGGCACCGAGCCGCCGCCAATGGCGACCGAGGTGGGATCGGCCTGCTGCGCGGCGATCAGGTCGCCGGCGTTGCCGTGGGGGCTGTCCTTGGGAACCACCAGGGCGGCATAGTCGCCGATGGTGCCCGCCACCAGGGTCAGGTCACGGAAATTGTGGGGGAACACCCCGGTCAGCGAGCGGATCACGATCGGCGTGGAATTCACCATCAGGGTGCCGTGCTGGCTGTCGGCGTTCTCGATCAGGTAGCCGATGGCCTTGCCGCCACCGCCGCCGGACATGTTTTCATAGCTGGCGGTGCCGACGAGACCGGCCTTGGTCAGGGCTTCCCCCGTACCGCGGGCGGTGCCGTCCCATCCGCCCCCCGCACCCCCGGGGATCAGGAAGTGGATGCTGTCGATATCTGCCGCTTGGACGCCAATTCCGGTGGTGGCTAGGGCAAGACCGGCGGCCGCGTACATCACTGCGCGGCGGATTCTCTTGATGAGTTGCATTGATAATGTCTCCGTATTGGTGATTGGGCAGCGAAATACTGCCGGAGCCAAAGCATAGCGGGAAATTTTCTTTCAATCCACCGTGCCATTCCCGGCCCGTCCCGCCAGGGCAAGCACCACCCTTGGCGGGGCCGTCAGATGATGGCCTTTTCCGCAAACGGCTCGCCGAGCTCGATCCGCCCGTAGCCGAACGGGGCCAGGTCCAGCGAGCGGTACTCGCCCCAGGCGATCCACTCGGCGAGGCCGCGGCCGATGGCGGGGGACTGTTGCAGGCCGTGCCCGGAGAAACCGTTGACGAAGAGGAAATTGGTGACCGTGGTATGGGGCCCGACGATCGCGTTCTGGTCCAGGGTGTTGTAGGCGTAGTGGCCCACCCAGGAATTGACCAGCCGGATCGCGTCGAACCGGGGAATCCGGTGGGCGAGGACGGGCCAGACCTTGTTCTCCCAGAGATCGTGGTCCGCCTCGAAGTCGTCGTAATCCACCGCCGGGTCCACGTCCGGCGGACAGCCGGCCAGGTAGTACCGCCCGTCCGTGCGCATGTGGACGCCGCTCGGGTCGATGGTGAGCGGCAGTTCCCGGTCCAGGGGCCTTTGCGCGTCGAAGATGAAGGTGTAGCGCTTGCGCGGCTCGACCGGTATTTCGATTCCGGCCATGCGCGAAGTGCGCACCGCCCTCGGGCCGCTGGCATTGACCACGGTGCCGCAGCTGATGGTTTCGCCGGATTTCAGGGTCACGCCCTCCACCCGGTCGCCCGCCCGGTTTTTCGTCATGGCCACCACTTCGTTGGCGACGTATTCCGCGCCGCGCTCCCGGGCCATGCGGCGCCACCAGTCGAACAGGGAGCCGCCGTCGAAGTAGCCCTCGTCCTTCGGGTTGTGGCTGCCCGCCACGATATCGTCGAGATGGTAGAACGGGTATTCCGCCCGGATCTGCCCGGGATCCAGGATGCGGGTGGCGGCACCCAGGGCCGACTGCACCTGCTGGCTCGCGCGCAGGGACTCGGCGAATGCGTCGTTGTCCGCGAGGTAGAGGTAGCCGAAGCTCTGGAATGCCAGTTCGGGCACCCGCGTGTCGCCGCCCAGGTGTTCGCGGAAGTTCCTGACGTACTCGGCGGCGAACTGCGAGATGCGCACGTTGATCTCGGTGGAGAATTGCTGGCGCATGCAGCTGTTGGTATGGGATGTCGAACACAGCGCATAGGACGGGTCCCGTTCCACCACCAGCACGCTGCCGTCGAAGTCCGGGTTGTCCATCAGGAACCATGCAACGGCGGTGCCGTACATTGCGCCGCCGACGATGACGACATCGTAGTGCCGGTGGCGGGGCGGGTCGGTCGGGGTGGTCGTCATCGGCTGCCGTGTATCTGGTGCGGCGACATGTTAACCCGAAACGCGCAATGTCCGGGCCTCTCCTGCCGGGTTGAATTTCCCTTGGCCGGGGTACGTCAATCTTCGCGCCGCCCTCCGGCAGGGACGCCTCCATGCCTTGTCCGGCGGGCGCGGGCCGGTCCGTGACGGAGAAAACGGTCGGCTTCCCCGGGGGCAGGTCCGGCACCGTGCAAGGAGCGGTGCCTCAACCTGTCTGCACCAGGCTGCCGTCCTCGGGGTTCGCCTCGCGCCGATTCAGTGCGAGGGCGGAATAGTCGCCGATCCTGTCTTCGAGGAGCGGATACTTCTTCCGAATGCTCTCGATCAGGTCCGTTTCGATCTCGATGGTGGCGAATTTTTCCGCACTCGTCGGAAAGCGCAGGCCGGGACTGTCCTGGTCCACCCATGGAGTGCAGAAGATCGAATTGCCGTAATCATTCCCGGCGCGGTTGAGGCTGAGAAAGTAGATCTGGTTCTCGATGGCCCGGCATACCGAAAAATGATGCCAGCTGTAGAAAGATTCATCCCGGGCATGGGCGCTGCAATGCAGCACCAGCTGTACACCGTGTTCGATGACAAGTGTGCGTGTCAGGTCCGGATTGCGAATGTCGTAGCAGATGATCGGCGAAATGGTGATGCCATTGTGCTGGAATACGAAAATGTGGTTGCCCCGTTTGAAGTAGTCCTTTTCCATCGATGCGCCGTATTGCGCAAGGTGCAGCTTGTCGAAATGGCCGACCGGTTCGCCGCTGCCGTCGACGGCGACCTGGGTGATGTAATAGGCATCTTCACCCCGCCGGGGTATTCCGTAGACGATCATGGCGCCGAACTCACGTGCCAGTGGCCCGAACCTTTGAAACGACGGGCCATCCAGGGATTCGGCGAGGTTCTCCAGATTGTCGAAGCTTGCCGGTGAATAGTCGATGCTGGAAAGTTCGGGCAATACCACAAGATCGTGCTTCCTGCGCTGCAGGCGCGACCGGATTTCGGCGGCGATACGATCCAGGTGCCGGTCCCGCTCCACTTCGGTGGTGAACGCGGGCACCATGATCTGACAGGCAAGAATGGTCAACTGCGCCATGAATGCTCCCCTGTGGTCATGACTGGCTATGCCTGATCCCAGTATTCGCCCAGTTCGTGGCGACAGCTTTCAATCTTCTCGATGTGATGCACGATCGACCGGTCTCCGCGCGCCACGATCATGCCCATCAGCATCTCCACCAGGGCCGTGGTCGCCACATAGGAGTCGAAGAAACCCGGGCTGCGATTCGGGGCGAGCAGAACGATGGTCGAGTAGGCGGCAAGCGGGGAAGTGCGGCTGTCGGTAATTCCAACCACCCGGACCCCCGTTTCGTAGGCGCGCTTGGCTACCTTTATGGTGTCGGCCGCGCAGGGCCTGAGGGAAATCGCGACCAGGGCATCGTCGGGGTTCAGTCCCGCCACGCGGTCCGAAAGCTCGCCGTTGAGCCTGGTCACCAGGTTCCAGTTGCGAAAGCACATTGCCGCGATGTATTGAAGGTAGTCCGCGAATGCATAGGAGGCATGCATGCCGACAACGGTGACGTTGCGCGCCTCTTCCAGGATGCCGAGCGCGGACACGACCGCATTGCGGTCCAGATTCTTGAACAGGCCGTCCAGGTTGGAAATGCTGGCGCGGTGAAACGTGTCGATGGTTTTTTCGAATTCCGAATCGCTGGCAGCCGCCTGGAGCTGGCCGGCCTTCTGCGGATAGCTGACCGATATTTCGTTGACGCTGTTTCGATAGATCTCGCGGAATTCATTGTAGCCGCTGAAGCCGAGCGTACGGGCGAGCCGGTTCATGTTGCTCGGCAATACGCCGGCCCGGGTTGCGACCTGCCGCATGGACAGGGTTGCGACATCGCTCGGATGTTCCAGTATGTAGGCGGCGCACTTCTGAAGCTGTCGGCTCAGGTTCGGAAATGCAAGTGTCAGGCGTTCTGCTCCATCTTCATATTGCAAACGCATCGTAGGCTCCAAATGGACGACGAATGAAACTTAGCCGAATTATTCTGTTGTGGTCAATTCGCTGCCGACGGGCCCGGGCAGGTCCCGAAGGCAGGCGGCAGGGAGTCCGGAACGGGACACCCTGCCGAAGACCGTAGTTGGGTTATCGACCTTGCCGGAGTGACGGACAGGCGAATGCCGGATGAGGCCGCTTTACCCCGCGGCCCCATCCGGAGCCGGTCAGTCCGAGGCCAGCCACACGTTGAAGCGTTCGTTCAGCTGGTCGCCGTAGTCCGCCCAGAAAACCGAATTTGCCCGGATGCCCACGGCAAGGTGTTCCGGTACCGACGGCAGGTGTTTTTTCAGGTCATCGGAAATCAGTTCGTTGCCCGAACGCCTGGCCGGGCCGTAGGAGATGTGGTCCGTCAGGTCCGCCAGCCGCTGGGCTGAAGTGGCGAACCGGATGAATTCCAGCGCCTGGTCCCTGTTGGGCGAGCCCTTGGGGATTACGAAGGCGGCATAGTCCCAGATCTGGCCATCCCAGATGATCTCGAAGGGTTGTCCCTCCTTCACGATCGCGTTGTACAGCCTTCCGTTGTAGGCTGATGTCATGGCGACCTCGCCGTCGGCCAGCATCTGTGGCGGCTGGGCGCCGGCCTCCCACCACAGTACATGACTCTTGATGGTGTCGAGCTTGCCGAACGCCCGGTCGACGCCTTCCTGGGTTGCCAGCACCTCATACACCTCCTCCCGGGGCACGCCATCGGCCATCAGCGCCCAGGCCAGGTTGACCTGCGGCGACTTTCGCATGCCGCGTTTGCCGGGATACGCCTCGACATCGAAGAAGTCCTTGATGGAGGTCGGGGTGCCGGAGGGGAACTTGTTCTTGTCGTAGGCGAAGACATTGGACCAGATGTAGCTGGCGATTCCGCAATCATGCAGGGCTTCATCGTAGAAGTCCTCTTCGACGGACGTTCCGTCGGGAGCCGCTTCCAGCGCACTCAACGGAATCTCCTCCAGCAGGCCTTCGGCACAACCGAGTTCTGCGTCGACGAGGTTGGAGTCAATCACGTCCCAGGTGACGTTTCCGGACTCGATCTGGGCTTTCACCTGGGCCATTCCGCCGTTGTAGACCTCGGTTGCGATGGTCACTCCCATGGATTCCTGGAACGGGTCCTCCATCGAGGCCTTGATCGCCGCGCTCAGTGCGCCGCCCCATCCCACGACGACAAGGTCGCGGGCCTCGGCCTGGGCGGGTGAAAAGAGGGTAACGGCCGCGACGAGCGCCGTGCTTGCGCCCGTGGCGAATTGCTTGCTGCTGATGATCGGCATGGCTAGTCCTCCGGTGTTGGTGGCATGGATCTGTTGGCCCGGCCGACGCGCATGGGCACGCAGCCGGAAGGAAACAATAGCAGAAAGACAACGTATGATCAATAAATATGAATTAATAAATCAAATGTTGTATTTTAGGCTGAATCTGCTATGATGAGAGACGAATACGCAGAACCCGGGGTGAATCACGGCTTCGGCCAAGGTGGTCCAGGGCAGCATGACGATCTCGAACAGAACCCAAGTCGGCCATGCGGTGGGCGATAGCAAGAAAAACTGCCCCGATGCAGTAGTGGCGCGGGTTCGTCACCATGCGGAAAGACGGCAGGCAGCAGCCCCCCATCGGTTCACCCGGTTGCGGTCCGTGCCGGGATCCCCCGCTAATCCGAGAACGAAACCAGGGAGCGTGATGGCATGAACTCCGAACATCAATTCGTGCGTTTCGAGGATGTCCAGAAGAGCTATGACGGTGAAACCCTGGTCGTGAAGGGACTCAATCTCGACATCGCCCAGGGTGAATTCGTCACGATGCTCGGCCCGTCGGGCTCGGGAAAGACCACCTGCCTGATGATGCTGGCGGGATTCGAGACCGCCACCCACGGTGAAATCTATCTTGACGGCATGCCCGTCAACCGGGTCGCGCCGCACAGGCGCAATATCGGTGTGGTGTTCCAGAATTACGCGCTGTTTCCGCACATGACGGTGGCGGAGAACCTGGCCTACCCGCTCAAGGTCCGCAAGGTGTCGAAGGCGGAGACCGAGACAAGGGTCGGGCAGGCGCTCCAGATGGTCCGGCTCGAGGATTTCGGTTCGCGCCGGCCGGGCCAGCTGTCCGGTGGCCAGAAACAGCGGGTGGCCGTGGCGCGCGCCCTCGTGTTCGGACCGCAACTGGTGCTGATGGATGAACCCCTCGGCGCGCTCGACCGGCAGCTGCGCGAACAGATGCAGTACGAGATCAAGCACATTCACGAGCAACTCGGGGTGACCGTCGTGTACGTGACCCACGACCAGTCCGAGGCGCTGACCATGTCAAACCGCGTGGCGGTATTCGACGGCGGCATCATCCAGCAGATCGCCACGCCGGACGAGCTGTACGAGCAGCCGGAGAATTCCTTCGTCGCACAGTTCATCGGTGAAAACAACCGGCTGCTTGGCACTGTGGAGACCTCGGATGACCGGTATTGCCGGGTCAGGCTGGAGTCGGGCGAAGTCGTCAGGGCCCTCGCCGTCAACATTTCGGGGGTGGGCGCAGCGGCATCGCTCTCGCTTAGGCCCGAACGTGTCAAGATCAATCCCGATTCCGCCTCCCTGGACAACAGGATCTCCGGCAAGGTAGAGGAACTGATCTATCTCGGCGACCATATCCGGACCCGCGCGCGGGTGGCGGGACACGATGATTTCATCGTGAAGATTCCGAACGATTCCGACCATCCGCCACTCGCGGAGGGGGATACGGTCGAGTTCGGATGGAAAGCCGACGATTGCCGTGGACTGGATGCCTGACTTCGTGGGATCGGCCGCGTGAACCGGGCTCGGGTTTCATGACCGCGCAATCGGACAATCCGCCGACGATTCTGGCCGATGACGGGGTGCCCCTGAAGCAGAAGATGGCGCGTGCCGAGCGCCGCAACAAGCTGCTGTTTCTCGGCCTTAGCCTGCCGCTGCTCGCCTTTGTCACCATCACCTTCATCGTCCCGATCGGTATCATGATGGTCCGGTCGGTCCACATCCCGATTGCGGTGGAGACCGTGCCGCGAACGCTCGAGGCGCTGCGTGACTGGGACCGGGCTGAAGCGCCGGACGAGGCGACGTTCCGTACACTCGCGGGCGAGCTGCTGGCGGCGCGTGAAACCGGCACCGTCGGTAAACTGGCAACCCAGGTCAACTATGTCCTGCCGGGTTCGAGGAGTACATTCACGCGCACCGTGCGGCGCCTGCAGCGTCATGGCGGCGGCGAATTCAAGGAATTCATGGTCGGGGTCGATCCGCGGTGGGCTTCCACCGAGATCTGGGCCGCGCTGCGCAACCTGGATTCCCGCCTTTCGGTGCTCAACTACCTGACGGCATTCGACCACCGATTCGACACGGACGGCGATTTCGTGCCGCGGGACGAGAAGGAACGCATCTATGTCCCACTCCTTGTGAAGACCATCGGGATGAGCCTGCTGATCACGGTCATCTGCATTCTCCTGGCCTATCCGATCTCCTACCAGCTCGCCAACCTGCCTGCACGCACGGCGAATCTCCTGATGATCCTCGTTCTGCTGCCCTTCTGGACATCGCTCCTGGTGCGCACGACGTCATGGATCGTGCTGCTGCAGTCCCAGGGCACGATCAACGACATCCTGGTCTGGCTCGGTGTGGTGGACGACGATTCCCGGATCCAGATGATCTACAACATGTTCGGAACCGTGGTTGCCATGGTGCACATCATGCTCCCGTTCATGGTCCTGCCGCTGTACAGCGTCATGAAAGGCATACCGCCCGACTACATACGCGCCGCCGAGTCCCTCGGGGCGACCCGCTCCCGGGCCTTCGTGACGGTTTACCTGCCGCAGACCGTGCCGGGCATCGGCGCGGGTTCGATCCTTGTCTTCATCCTGAGCATCGGCTACTACATCACGCCGGCCCTGGTCGGTGGACGTACAGGACAGTTCATCAGCAACGCGATCGCCTATCACATGCAACAGTCGCTGAACTGGGGTCTGGCGGCAGCGCTCGGCTGCGTTCTGCTCGTATGCGTACTTGCCATGTACTGGCTTTACAGCCGCTTCGTCGGCATCGACAACATGAAAATGGGGTGACGGCCGGCATGTTCGCAAGACTTCCCGCCTACATCACCCCGCTCGGGCGCGCGAAGCACGTCGCGTTCAGGCTGGCCTGCGCGGCCATCTACCTGTTCCTGATCGCGCCCATCCTGGTGATCATCCCCCTGTCGTTCAATGCCGAGCCGTACTTCACCTTCACCGAGGGCATGCTTCGGTTGGACCCTGACGCCTTTTCGCTGCGCTGGTACACCCAGATCGGCGCGGACGAAAACTGGATCAAGTCAATCCGCAACAGCTTCATCATCGGGCTTCCCGCGACCGCACTGGCAACCACGCTCGGTACGATCGCGGCTCTCGGTCTGAGCCGGGAACGGATGCCCGCCCGCACCGCGATCATGGCGGTCCTGCTGTCGCCCATGATCGTGCCGGTGATCATCAGTGCTTCCGGCATGTACTTCTTCTATTCCGGCCTTGGCCTGTCGCAAACCTATTTCAGCCTGATTCTCGCGCATACGGTGCTCGGAACCCCCTTCGTGGTGATCACGGTTACCGCAACGCTCTCGGGATTCGACCATACGCTGACACGGGCCTCCGCGAGCCTCGGGGCGACCCCGTCCCGTACGTTTTTCAGCATTACCGTGCCGATCATACTGCCCGGGGTGATTTCCGGGGCCCTGTTCGCCTTCATCACCTCCTTCGACGAGGTCGTGGCCGTGCTGTTTCTTGCCGGCGCCGAGCAGCGTACCGTCCCGCGCCAGATGTGGGCCGGCATCAGAGAACAGATCAGTCCGACCATTCTCGCGGTTGCGACGCTGTTGATTCTTCTTTCGGTGATTCTTCTGCTGATGCTAGAATTGCTCCGCCGCCGCAACGAACGGCTGCGGGGCATCCAGGCCTGATCACCGGAACCCACCCGCCCCCGCCTGCCTAGCCGTAACACCCCGGTTGTATTTCGCCAGTGCCACAGAAGCATGATGTCGAGACGGCCCTGCCGTCCCATGCCTCCGTTGTCGTTGTCGGCGGCGGGGTCATGGGATGCTCCACCCTGTACCACCTCGCCGGTCTCGGCGTCTCCGACGCCATCCTGCTCGAGCGCAACCAGCTGACTTCCGGCACCACGTGGCATTCCGCCGCCCAGGTGCGGGCCCTTCGCTCGAGCCGCAACCTCACCGATCTCATCCGCTATTCCATCTCCCTGTATTCCGGGCTGGAAGCAGAGACCGGCCAGGCGACGGGCTGGATCAACAAGGGGTCGCTGTCCATCGCCGCCAGCGGGGACCGGCTCACCCATATCAGGCGGCAGGAGGCCCTGGCCCATGTCTTCGGTGTCCGCGCGGACTCCATTCCGGTCGGGGAGGCGAAGGAGCGCTGGCCGCTCATGAACGTGTCGGACGTCCTCGGTGCGGTCTGGTCTCCCGACGACGGCCGGGTCAGCCCGTCCGATCTATGCGCCGCCCTGGCCAGGGGCGCCAGGACCCGGGGCGCGGGGATTTTCGAGGGGGTCGGTGTCGACGGCATCCTGACCGAGGCCGGACGTGTCGTCGGCGTCGAGACGCAGGGAGGCACGGTGCGGTGCGACGCGGTCGCGCTCTGCACCGGACTCTGGAGCCGGGATGTGGCCGCCATGGCCGAGGTCGGGGTTCCGGTCTGGCCGTGCGAGCATTTCTACCTGTTGACACGGCCCGTCGACGGCATCGAGGGCAACATGCCGACACTGTCGGACCACGACAGCCACCTCTATATCCGGGACGATTCCGGCGGCCTGCTCATCGGCTGCTTCGAGCCGTCCGGCAAGCCGATCGATCCTGACCGGCTCGGCGACGACTTCGCCTTCAGGCTGCTGCCGGAAGACTGGGACCATTTCGAGCCGATGATGCTGAACGCCCTGCACCGGCTCCCCGTACTTGAACACGCGGAGGTAAAGATGCTGCTCAACGGGCCGGAGAGTTTCACGCCGGACGGCTCGTTCCTGCTCGGGGAGGCCGCGGAGACGCGGAGACTCTTCCTCGGCTGCGGCATGAACTCGGTGGGGGTGGCGACCGGCGGCGGCGCAGGCATGGCCCTGGCCCATTGCATCGTTCACGGCCATCCGCCGATGGACCTCCACGAGGCGGACCCGAAACGGTTCCCGTCCTGTTTCAATTCCGCCGCCGCCCTGGCCGAACGGGTGCCGGAAGTGCTCGGCAAGCATTACGAGATCACCTATCCCGGCCGCCAGTGGCGCACGGCGCGGAACCTGCGCCGTTTGCCGCTCGACGAACGCTGGCAGGCCGAAGGCGCGCATTTCGGCCAGGTCTACGGATTCGAGCGGCCGCTCTATTTCGGCAGGAAGGAGGAGCCGGTGCTGACCTTTGCCAGGCCCGCCTGGTTCGACCGGGTGGGCCGGGAGGTCAGGCGGGCGCACGAACAGGCCGCGGTGTTCGACCAGTCCTCGCTCGGCAAGATCAGCGTTACCGGCCGGCAGGCGGAAGCCTTTCTGGGCCGGGTCTGCACCAACGACATGTCGCTTCCCCCGGGCGGAGCCGCCTTCACGCTAGTGCTGAACGAACGCGGCGGCATCGAGAGCGATCTGGTCGCGATGCGGCTCGACGAGAACCACTATCGTCTGTACGTCGGCACTTCCGCGGTCAGGCGGGACCTGGCATGGCTGAGACGCCACCTCTCAAGCGCCGAGGACGTGACCCTCGCCGACGAGACGGAGGCCCATGCCGTGCTCGCCCTTGCCGGACCGGATGCTGCACGCATCGTCGAGTCGATGGGAGCTGCAGAACTCAATCAACTCGGATACTTCCGCCACTGTGAGACCCGCATTTCCGGAGTCTCGGTGCGCGCGACGCGTCTTTCCTATGTGGGCGAGGCCGGCTGGGAGATTACCTGTCCCGCCCGGCATGCCGGGGCCGTGTACGATGCGCTGCACGGGGCCGGCGCGCGGCCGGCCGGGCTGTTCGCACAGACCTCGATGCGGATCGAGAAGCGTTTCCTGGCCCACGGCCACGACCTGGACACCGACGTCAACCCGCTCCAGGCCGGGCTCGGGTTTGCGGTCCGTTGGGAAAAGGATTTCATCGGCCGTCCTGCCCTGGAGCAATTCAGGGACCGGGCGCCCGGGCAGAGGATCGTCTCCATCATTCTCGATGATGCGGGGGCTGTTCCCCTTGGCGGGGAACCGGTCTATCGTGAAGACCGGATTGTCGGCAACACCACGTCGGCTGCATTCGGCTACCGGATCGGCCGGCCCGTGGCCCTGGCCATGATGGATGCTGAATGTATTGACGGAGCTGATGGGCAGCGCGTCGAAATCGGCATTGCGGGAATTCGTCATGCCGGCGGAGCGAGTCTCAGGGCCGCTTTCGATCCTGGAGGGACACGGATACGGCTCAAGTCGTAGGTGCCGGAAGCTGCCGGGAAGGTTGATTACAATAAAGGGGTTGGAGAAAGGTGACCATGAACGACATTGCCATGACCGCGAAGAACGGAATGAGGCCGGTGCATCCGGGTGAAATCCTGCGCGTTGAGTTGGATGCCATCGGGCTGTC
>JAJDTE010000217.1:0-18051 GCA_022827325.1 Gammaproteobacteria bacterium
ATGCGGCCACCCTGTCCCTCCTGCCGGTATACGGTCTCCACAACGGTCTTGAACTCGGCCAGTCCGCGTACCTGCTGAGCGCTATGGTGCTCGGCAATGTCTTCATGCAATACCCCATCGGCTGGCTGGCGGACCGGTTTCCCAAACGTATTGTGCTGGCAACCTGCGCAACAGTCACGGCACTGCTGCTTGGCGTGTTTCCGATGGCGGTTGCCACCTTCTGGATGTGGCCGGCCATTGTCCTCATTGGAGCCTGCGGCTACGGCGTGTACACCGTTGCCCTGGCGGATCTTGGCGACCGATTCAGCGGCATCCAGTTGGTCAACGGGGCAGCCTCATTTGCCGCAATGTGGGGAATGGGCGCCTTTCTCGGCTCCGTTTCAGGGGGCTGGGCCATGGCGGGCTCCGCCGTGTGGGGATTGCCCGGCTATCTTGGCATCTGTTATCTCCTGCTTGGCGTGGGCCTGTACCTTCGTCAGCATCACCGCAGTGCTTCCCGCCTGGGGTCGGCTCGCACAGACGGAAGTATCCGCTGACAATCTTTCGCGGTGGCCCGCCTGGCCGGCTGCCGGCCGGTTATCTCCTTGACTTCCTGCCGGTCGTCAGCCGACGGTAACCTCACCGCGGGACGGGTCGACCGTCACGGTTTCGCCGGTCCGGATCAACCCGGTGACGTCACCATCCTCGAAGCGGTCACAAAGGGCCATGTTTGCCAGCGCACCGCCCTGGGCCAGGATCGGATTGACCCGATTGAACAGGATGGCCTTGGGTGCCATGCCCCGGCTGGCCATTTCATGCAGCATCCAGGCGCTCGCCACACCGCCCTTGGCGGTGTTCACCACGAGAACCCTGCCCACGTAGCTTTCGCCAGCCAGCTTGTGCTGGGGCCTGGAAAAGATTCCCCGGATACGATCCAGATCGTAGCGGGCGGAAAAATTGTCGTCCGTGACCAGCGCCGTGCCGGTGACCCTGGGGCCGACGCCGACGTGGCATTTCAATATTCGGGGCATACTACCGGGTCATGCAGTGGACGGGGGCTGAACCGCAGGGATTTAATCACAGAAGGCCGAGCGCGAGAACCGGAGCGAGGCTGCACACGCAATGATTCCGATCTGCCCGGGAACATCCGGCGGTTTCAGACAATCTCGCCCGCCACCGCCGCGGCCACGCAATCCCGCATGCTCGCCAGGGCGGGCTGATAACCATAGCCTCCGATGATGTTCACCAGCTTGGCGGAGTTGCTCAGCAGGGTGGTCCAGCCATTGGCCTCACCCATTTCCCGGGCATAGCTCTGGTAAAAACACATCCCCTGCAGCACGCGGCCGCCGGCAGCCTCGATCCGTTCGCTGATGCCCAGCCGCCGGGCATCGGCCGCCACCACCGGCGAGGTCACTGCCAGCAGCGCCGTATCCCTGTGCACGGTCTTGCCATCGAGAAAGGATGCCAGTTCCGCCAGTTCGAGCAATGACAGTTGCGGTGCGGAGAACACCACGACATCCACCTTGTCACCCTGGTTGCCGTAGGTGCCGAAGTAATCGGCAAATTCCTGTTCCGTCACGGCTTCAGCCGCCAGGTTGTCCGGGTTGCAGACCGATGACAGCTCCGGCGCTTCTGGGGTGATCCCGACCAAGTGGTACAGGGGCACCGATCCGTAGCTCGCCATGGCGGCGCCGAGATGCTTGAGTTCATCCGAACTCAGGGGGCCCTCCACGTTCTCGATCACGGGCACATCCCAATATGACCCCGTGCGTTTGCCGACCAGCGCTCCCAGTGCGCCCCACTCCACCAGGTTCCGTGGCTGGTATTCCAGCCTGAAGCGCCTTGTGGCGCGCCGGTTTTCATCCAGATGGAGGCCGTAACAGGGCACCCGGCCGGTCAGGCCTGCGGCCAGGGCGGAGGGTCCGCCCTCGAAGTTGGAATAGGCTCCAAGCACGCTGTTGCAGTAGATCACCACACCGGTATCACCGAAGGCAAGCCGTTCTCCGCGCGCCGGCGGCATGATCGTCTGGTAATTGATACAGGTGTCCGTCATCAGGATACCCAGGGCCTTGAATGCATCAATGGCGCGTTGCTCGAGATCCGCCATCCATTCTTCCTGGCCGAGTTCACGGTAGTGCGCGAAGTCGATCCCCCGCGGGTCCGTGATCATGGGGATCCGGACTTCCCGTTCATCCTTCGGGCAGGCAGCCAGCTCTTCGATGAAGGCCACGCCGGCTTCCCCCAGGGACTCCGTGTCCGCCATCATGTGCGCCTGCGAGACTTCCGTCAGCCTTTCGGCATCGAAAAACGCGCCTACCCGGAGCAGGTGCTCCATGGCCCACTGCCTGGGATAGCCCCAGTCACCGGCCAGCATGGATTTTTCCTCCTCGGTGAGTCGCATCGGCTCAGTCGCCGTCAACCGTCCAGGGCGGCGGCTTCTTGTCGAAGAAATTGGCGATGGCCACCTGGGCTTCCTCCCCCTCCCAGCAGTCTGCCAGCAGGGCCGCCGTATGCCTGCGATTGGCCTCCGCGTCGTGGCTTCTCACATACGCAATCAGTTCCTTGGTCATCGCCACGGCGCCCGGGGCGCAGTCCAGCAGTGCCCGGACCTCCGCCTCGACCGCCTTGTCCAGCTCACCGGCGGGCACCACCTTGTCGAGCAGCCCGTACTGCACCGCCTCGTTGCCGTTGAAGAAATGCGCGTTCAGAAAGAGGCGCCGCGCATTCCGCGCCCCCACCCGGGCAATGAGATAGGTGGAAATGTTGGCGGGTGTCAGTCCCAGGCGAACCTCGGTGACGGAAAACCTGGCCTCCGGCACGCCGATTGCGATGTCACAGACCGAGACCAGGCCGACGCCGCCGGCATAGGCCTGCCCGTGCACTTTCGCGATCAGGGGCTTGGAAATCGTATCCATCGCATGGAGCATGGCGCTCAGGACGTCGCTTTCCTCGATGCGTTCCTCGCGGCTGCGGGCAAAATTGTCCCGCATCCATCCAAGATCGGCGCCCGCGCAGAAACTCGGACCGTTTCCCGCCAGTATCACTCCCCGGACGGAGGCGTCGGCATCCAGTCCCCGGATGGCGTCACGGATTTCCACCATCATCCGGGAGTCCATGGCATTGTGTTTCCGGGGGCGGTCCAGCGTCAGCGTGGCAATGCCCCGGGAATCTGTTTCAAGTTGTATGGTTTCGAATGACATGCCTGAGTTCAATTGGTCCATTGGGGAAGAACGCCCACCGGCAGATCCCGGGTCGGGCGATCGGTAAAGGGTTGATGTCCATCGATTCTGCCGGGATACCCCACCCTGTCCGGGGTGAACATGCAACGTGACACCGTCTGGCGGTGGGCATGGAATTCGGCCGCATCGGGAACCGGTTCAAAACAGCAGTCCACCCCTTCAAGCCGGGAGACGACCTCCTCCAGGGTCATGCCGCCGATGGCGCCCCTGACCTCGTCGATCAGCGCCTCCTGGGGCATGGCCTCGAACTGCCTGCCGATCCAGTCCGGCTGCGCCATGGCTTCACAGAAATTGCGCCAGAAAACGGGCTCCAGGGCACCCAGGGTGATGACCCGCTGATCCGCGGTCCGGTAGAAATTGTAGCAGGCCGCCCCGCCGGTAACGGTCAGAAGTCCGGAACTCCCCTCACCCGAACCGGCGGTCGCGGGGTACTGGAAGGACAGCATGGTTTCATACAGGGAAATGTCGAGCACGGCTCCCCGGCCGTGTCGCGCCCTGCCAAGCAGGGCCGCCAGGATGGCGTTGACCGCGCTCATCGCTCCCCCGTGGTCCGCCATCAACGGAAATGGCGGTGCATGCGTGGCGGCGAAGCTGAATACACCCGCGGCTGCACAGTAATTGATGTCATGCCCGCCGGCAAGGCGCAGGGGACCGTCCTGGCCGTAACCGGAAAGCGAACAGTAGATCAGCCCGGGATTGAGGCTGCCGCAGTGGTCATATCCCAGACCCAGGCGTTCCACGGCCCCGGGACGGAAGGATTCGAGGAACACGTCCGCATCCGCCACAACCGTCCGGAACGAATCCATGATACCGGGATCTTTCAGGTCCAGTCGGGCGATTGACTTGCCGCGGTTCAGCAATGCGTACACGGGTGAATCCAGGTCACCGTTCGCGCTGAACATCTTCCTGAGCGGATCTCCGGCCGGCGGTTCGATCTTGATCACCTCCGCACCGAGGTCGCAAAGAATTCGTGTGGCGTAGGGTCCGGGCAGATACTGGCTCAGGTCGATCACCCGGATACCGGCCAGGGGCGCCGCGTCCATGGATTCAGTCGTAGCTGCGCTTGTCTTCGATCACGATACCGTCATTGGGCAGCGTTCCCGGTTCGACCAACTCGACCCCGCCACGCAACTTGCAAAGATCCCGGATGGATTCCGCAATGGCGTCGTCCAGTCCATCCGCCCGGCGCTCGCATTCACAATACAGCGTCATGATATCCGCCTGGTCCAACCTCTCGACCACCAGGCGCGCACGGAGTATCCCGGAATGGCGTCCGGCAACGCTGTTCACCTGGGACGGATGCACGAACATGCCCCGCACCTTGACAGTCTGGTCGGCGCGCCCCATCCATCCCTTGATGCGGCGATTCGTGCGGCCGCAGGAACTGGTGCCGGCAAGTATCACGGAAAGGTCTCCGGTTGCGAAACGGATCAGCGGGTAGTCCGGGTTCAGCGGAGTTACCACCACCTCTCCCACCTCGCCGTCCGGCAGCGGCTGCCCGGTACCCGGCCGGACGATTTCCAGGTACACGTCCTCGTCGACAATCATGCCTGACTCCGCGGACGACTCATAGGCAATCAGGCCGAGATCCGCCGTGGCGTAGCATTGCAGGCCGTTGATCCCCCGGTCCGCGAACTTCTGCCGCAAGTTCGGCAGGTAGGCCTCTCCGCTCACCAGCGCCTTGTCGATCGAACTGACATCGAGGCCGGCTTCATCCGCGCGGTCGAGCAGAATCCCGAGAAACGACGGTGTGCCGCAATAGGCATCCGGTTTCAGGAGACCGATGGATTCCAGTTGCTGCTCGGTGTTGCCGACGCCTCCCGGCACCACCGCGGCTCCCAGCGCATGACAGCCGGTTTCCAGCATGCTGCCCGCTGGTGTGAGGTGATAGGAAAAGCCGTTGTGAACCAGGCTCCCCTTGCGAATTCCTGCCGCGAACAGGGCCCTTGCCATACGCCAGTAATCCGCCCGCGCAGTTTGCGGCTCGAAAATCGGTCCGGGAGAAGCGAAAATCTGCGTCAGTGGCTCCCCCGTCAGGGCGGCAAGGCCGCCGAAAGGCGGAGCCTGCCCCTGCCGCTCTATCAGTTCGGATTTCCGTGTCAGCGGAAGCGCGGCGATATCCTCCAGGGTCGCAAGATCGCCGATATCCACGTCCCCCAGAATCTCCGCGTAGGCCGGCGAATGGGTCTTGGCGTGGGCGAGATGCGCCAGCACATCCGCCGTGAGGGACGCGGTCCGCTCGTCGCTCGGTCGGGTTTCCCGCTGGTCGTAGTGCATCGTCATTGCGGATCTCGCCTGGGCTCGCCGCAGCTCCGGTCAGGCAAGCCAGCGCTTGCGGCGGCGGTAATGCTTGACATCACGGAAGCTCTTGCGATCGCCTCCGCTCATGCCGAGATAGAATTCCTTCACGTCCTCGTTCTGCGCCAGGGACCCCGCGTCCCCATCCATCACCACGCGCCCGTTTTCCAGGATGTACCCATAGGTGGCGTAACGCAAAGCCACTGTCGTGTTCTGCTCAGCAAGGAGGAACGTGACACCTTCCTTTTCATTCAGTGCCTTGACGATCTCGAAAATCTCCTCCACCAGCTGGGGCGCCAGCCCCATGGACGGCTCATCCAGCAGGATGACGTTCGGCTTTGCCATGAGCGCCCTGCCAACGGCTATCATCTGCTGTTCGCCGCCCGAGGTGTAGCCGGCCTGGCTCCGGCGCCGATCCTTGAGACGCGGAAAATAGCTGTAGACCAGTTCCAGGTCGTCATTGATTTCCTTGCGTGTAACTTTGCGGGTGTAGGCCCCGGTGAGCAGGTTTTCTTCCACCGTCAAATGCTCGAAGCAATGGCGGCCCTCCATGACCTGCACCACACCACGCCTGACCAGTTCATTGGGCGAGAGCGCATCCACACGCTCCCCCAGAAATTCGATGGAGCCCTTGGTGACCTCTCCGCGTTCCGTGCCGAGGATATTGGAGATGGACTTGATGGTGGTGGTCTTGCCGGCGCCGTTGGCCCCCAGCAGCGCCACGACCCCGCCCCTGGGCACTTCCAGGGAAACGCCCTTCAGCACCAGGATCACGTGGTCGTAGATGACCTCGATATTGTTGACGCTGAGTACGATTTCGCTGCTGTTCATTCCGGGTTCCAATGCTAAGGGTATCCCGACCTGTCAATTCGGGCGGCCGGCAACGACCGGCCGCCCGTTTTGATGAGCGTTATTCTTATTCAGCAATCACGCGCCGTGATCTTGTTTTCCGTGGCATAGGCTGACGAATCCTCCTCGATCAGTGCATCCACCACTTCGCGGTCAGCGCCGGAGAAGCCCGTGATCAGGGACCAGGACTTGCTGGCGGCATCCCACTGCTGGATCGCCGCTTCGCCAGGGCCGCCGTGGCTTGAACAGGTCACGTTGATGTCCGGCCCGAAATTCGGCAGGCCGAGCTCGGCCATACGCGCCTGGTCGACCTTCAGCGCCTCCATGCCATCGCGCATCTGTGCCGGCGTGATGTTGGAGACACCATGGATCTCCTGTGCGGTACGGGCGGCCTCGGAAGCCAGCAGGGCGGCATACATCCCCCGGTTGTACAGCACGGTGCCCAGGTAGTTGCCGTCCCCGGCAGCCTTCCCGGCATCCACGACGTACTTCTTCAGATCGTCGTAAATGGGGAAATCGCTGCCGACTCCGTGGAAGTTGATCGCCTTGTAACCGTTGGCGCCCTCACCGGCCGGAATCACGTCGTTTTCCGACGCGGACCACCAGACCCCGATGAAGTGATCCATCGGATAGCGGATGTTCGCCGCCTCCTGGACCGCAACCTGGTTCATGACGCCCCAGCCCCACATGAGCACGTAATCAGGACGTTCCCGGCGGATCTGCAGCCACTGGGACTTCTGCTCCTGGCCGGGATGGTCCACGGCCAGCAGGGTCAGGCTGTAACCGTGTTTCTTGGACAGTTCCTCCAGCGTGCGGATGGGTTCCTTGCCGTAGGCCGAGTTGTGGTAGACCAGCGCAAGGGACTTGCCGCTGATGTCACCGCCCTCCTGTTCCAGGATGTACTTGACGATGATGGAGGCGGCATCCCAGTAGGTGCCGGGATAGTTGAATATCCATTTGAACACCTTGCCGTTGGCGGCCGAGGTCCGGCCGTAGCCCATGGAATGAACGGCAATCCCGTCAGCGGTCGCCTTGGGGATCAGCTGGTAGGTGATGCCGGTGGACAATGGCTGGTACACGAGGGAGCCCTGTCCCTTGGTGGACTCGTAGCACTCCACGCCCTTTTCGGTGTTGTATCCGGTTTCGCATTCGATGAAGTTGATCTTTTCTCCACCGATGCCGCCGTCACGCTCGTTCAGAAGCGTGAAATAGTCCGCATACCCATCCGCGAACGGAATGCCATTGGGCGCGTAGGGACCGGTGCGGTAACTCAGCGACGGGAATGTCAGGTCCGCTGACACCGCCCCGCTGCCAAGCGCCACGGTCGCCGCCAGGGTAACGGCAGTGAGTTGCTTCAGTTTCATAGGATTCTCCAGTTGGTTTGGTTTTGGGTTTAGTGAGGAAACGGCCACAGTCGCAGCTTTTCCTTGGTAACGCGCCATAACTGCGCGAGCCCATGGGGCTCCACGATGAGGAAAAACATGATCAGGCCGCCGACCAGCATGAAGATGAAATGCTGGACGGTGTCGGTAGGCCAGCCGAAGTTGCCTACCATGATATTCTTGAACAGTACCGGCAGGAGCACCATGAATGCGGCACCGATAAAGGACCCCGCGATGGATCCGAGTCCCCCGATGATGATCATGAAAAGGACGAGGAATGACTTGTCGATGGCGAATGCCTCGGTGGGTTCGACCGCGCCCAGGTAGACTCCGAAATACAGGGCGCCGGCAAGGCCGATGTAGAACGAGCTGATCGCGAAGGCCGAGAGTTTCGCCTGCAGCGGCGGCACGCCAATGATCTCCGCGGCGATGTCCATGTCCCTGATCGCCATCCAGGAGCGGCCAAGCCGGCCGCGGGTCAGGTTCCGGGCGATCACCGCGAACACCACCACGAACATCAGTGCGAACAGGTACGTGGCCCAGGGTTCCGCATTGGGTCCGGTGACAATGAAGCCGAAGATCTCCCGCTCCGGCATGTTGATCTGGCCCGAAGCGGAATAGTTGTAGAACCACGGCACCTTGTTGAACAGCCAGACCAGGAAAAACTGGGCGGCCAGCGTGGCCACCGCCAGGTAGAAGCCCTTGATCCGCAGGCTCGGCAGGCCGAACAGGATGCCCACCAGCGCCGTCACCACGCCTGAAAACAGCACCACGTACAGGATGCTGAGTTCCGGGAACATGGTGGTGAGCTTGTAGCACGCATAGGCTCCCACTGCCATGAAGCCCCCCGTGCCCAGGCTGAGCTGGCCGCAGTAACCGGTCAGAATATTGAGCCCGAGGGCCGCCAGGGACCAGATCAGGAACGGCAGCAGAATGGATTTCTCCCAGTAGTCGTTGATCAGGAACGGCACGATGAGGACGGCGATGATCACCGCCGCCCGTACCGCCCATCGATCAAAGGCGATGGGAAATGTCTGCTGGTCCGCAGAGTAACTGGTCTTGAAATCGCCTGCTTCCCGATAAATCATCTATACCCTCTCTATAATCCGCTCGCCGAACAGCCCCTGGGGCCGGAACATCAGGAAGAACAGCGCCAGCACGTAGGCAAACCAGTTTTCCGTGGCGCCGCCGATCATGGGACCGACGGAAAATTCGAAAAGCTTCTCCCCCACCCCGATGATCAGTCCGCCCACAATGGCGCCGGGAATGGAGGTGAAGCCACCGAGAATCAGCACCGGCAACGCCTTCAGGGCGATCAGGGAGAGCGAGAACTGGACGCCGGACTTCGCGCCCCACATGATGCCCGCCACCAGGGCCACGAAACCGGCAATGGACCAGACCACCACCCAGATGGTGCGCAGGGAGATGCCCACCGTGAGTGCGGCCTGGTGGTCGTCGGCAACAGCGCGGAGCGCGCGGCCCGTCTTGGTGAACTGCGAAAATACGGTCAGGGCGACGACCAGGACCACTGCGATTCCCCCGGCCCACACATCCAGCACGTCAATGTACATGCCGTAGTATTCCGAGCCCTCGGTCGCCCAGGTCCTGGTGACATCCTCCCACCAGAAGGAACCGCCGGACGGCAGTCCCACGTTCAGCACCTTGATGTTGGCGCCCCACATCAGGTCGCCGAGGCCTTCGAGGAAGAATGCCAGCCCGATGGTGGCCATGAACAGGATGATGGGCTCCTGGTTGACGAGGTACCTGAGGACCACTTTCTCCACCACCCAGGCCAGCAGGACCATGACGAGCATGGTGAGAATGATCGCCAGCGCGGTATTCATTCCCTCGCCCCAGTGATGGTAGTCGGTACCGAACACCACGTTGATCAGGTGTGCGAACGGGACCTGCCCGGTCTGGAATCCCACCAGTGTCAGGGCCGCGAACAGGGCCATCACACCCTGGGCGTAGTTGAAGATCCCGGAAGACTTGAAAATGAGTACGAATCCAAGGGCCACCAACGAATACATGACCCCGGTCATCAGGCCGTTCAGGAAAACCTCGATGGTGTTCAGCACGACAGGGCTCATCATTCGCTCCGGGGTCGTTCAGTCATGGGCCACGCCGAGATAGGCGTCGATCACGTCCTTGTTGCTGCGGACTTCATCCGGGTAACCGTCGCCGATCTTCCGGCCGTAGTCAAGGACAACCACGCGATCCGCGATATCCATGACCACCCCCATGTCATGCTCAATGAGGGCGATGGTGGTGCCGAACTGGTCATGCACGTCCAGCACGAACCTGCACATGTCCTCCTTCTCCTCCAGATTCATCCCCGCCATGGGTTCATCCAGCAGCAGGAGCTTGGACTCCGCCGCCAGTGCCCTGCCGAGTTCAACCCGCTTCTGCAGTCCGTACGGCAGCTTGCCCACCGGCGTCTTGCGGATGGACTGGATCTCCAGGAAATCGATGATGTGCTCCACCCTCTCGCGGTGGGCCAGTTCCTCTCTTTCCGCCCTGCCCTTCCAGATCGCCTGCCAGAACATGTTTTCATGCATGTGCGTGATACGGCCTGTCATCAGGTTGTCCAGGGTGCTCATCCCCCGGAACAGGGCGATGTTCTGGAAGGTGCGCGCTATACCCTGCCGGGCGATCTGGTGAGGCTTCATGGGACCGCGCAGCTTGCCGTCAAACCAGACTTCGCCCTCCTGCGGGTGGTAGAAGCCGTTGATGACATTGAGCATGGAGCTCTTGCCGGCACCGTTGGGTCCGATGATGGCGCGAACCTCCCCCCGGCGGATATCGAAGGTGATGTCGATCAGCGCCTTGACCCCGCCAAAGGAAAGGGAAATGTTCCTGAGGTCCAGGAGGATGTCTTCCGATGCGGCTGCCTGGTCCATATCTTCCTCAGGCGGATTTCGCGACGGTCGGGAAGACCTCCACGTCGCGGATACTCAGGTCCGCCTCGAGCGCGCCCTTGCGGCCATCCTCGAACGTGACTTCCGTGCGGATGTGGCAGGACTCAAGGCCTTCATACAATGCGTCCACGAGCACCCCGTACTTGTCCCGGATGATGTTTCTGCGGACCTTCCTGGTCCGAGTCATCTCGCCGTCGTCAGGGTCCAGTTCCTTGTGCAGGATCAGGAAGCGCCGTATCTGGGAGCCGCCCATCTGGGAGTCGCCGGCAAGATCGGCGTTGGTCTGGCGGATGCTGTCCTCCATCATGCCGTATACCTCGGGATTCCCGGCCAGTTCCTGGTAGCTCGCGTAGGGGATATTGTTGCGTTCGGCCCAGTTTCCCACCGCGTCCAGATCGATATTGATCAATGCGGTGACGAATTCCCGTTCGTGACCGAATGCCACCACCTCCTTGATATGCGGGAAGAACTTGAGCTTGTTCTCCAGATACTTGGGAGCGAACAGGGAACCGTCATTCAGCCGGCCGACATCCTTGGCCCGGTCGATGATGCGAAGGTGCCCCCTGTCATCGAAATAGCCGGCATCTCCCGTATGCACCCAGCCTTCCTCATCCTTCGTCTCCCGGGTGGCTTCCTCGTTGCGGAAGTAGCTCTGGAACACGCCCGGACCGCGGTACACCACCTCGCCCGCGTCGGTGATGCGGATGTCCACCTCCGGAGCCGGAACGCCGACCGTATCGGCATACACCTCGCCGTCGGGCTGCATGGTGATGAACACGGCAGCCTCGGTCTGGCCGTACAACTGCTTGATGTTGATACCGAGCGAGCGGTAGAAATCGAAGATTTCGGGGCCAATGGCCTCCCCTGCGGTGTAGGCCAGCTTGATCCGGCTGAATCCCATGGTGTTCTTCAGGGGGGCGTAAATCAGTAGGTTGCCGAACCAGTACTTGAGACGGTCCACCGGTGAGACCTGCTCCCCGTCCAGTATGCGTATCCCGGTTTCCGTGGCCACCTTCATGAAATAGTGGAACAGTTTCTGCTTGATGCGGCCGGCATCCTCCATGCGGATCATCACGTGGGTCAGCAGCCCCTCGAACACCCTGGGCGGTGCGAAGTAGTAGGTCGGGCCGATCTCCCGGAGGTCCGTGGCAACGGTTTCCTCGCTTTCCGGACAGTTGATGCAGAATCCGGCCACGTAGGCCTGGCCATGCGAGAAGATGTGGTCCCCGACCCAGGCCATGGGCAGGTAGCTCAGGGTTTCCTCCGCCTCGGTAAGACGGTCGAATTCGACACTGTTGCGGGAGGTGATGATGATGTTGTCGTTGGTGAGGACCACGCCCTTCGGCTTGCCCGTAGTGCCGGAAGTGTAGAGAAAAATCCCGACATCGGAACCCCTGCCTTGGTCGATGGTATCGTTCAGCAGTTCCGGTTCCCTGGACAGGGCTTCCCGACCCAGGTTCTGGACCACGGCGAAATCATGCAGCTTCGTCTGGTCATATTCCCTCAGTCCCCGCGGATCGTCGTAGATGATCTGATCGAGTGTCTCAACGCTCTCACCCACTTCGAGCACCTTGTCCACCTGTTCCTGATCCTCGGCCAGGACAAAACGCACGCCGGCATGATTGAGGACGAACTCCATTTCCTCGGCGACGGAATCGGCATATACCGGCACCGGGACACCGCCCAGGCACTGAGCGGCCGTGATGCCCCAGTACAGTCGCGGTCGATTACGGCCAATGATGGCGAGCTTGTCACCGGGGGCGAACCCCAGCTCCCGGAGTCCGGCGGCGAGTGCGAACACCTCCTCCTTGACCTCCTTCCAGGTCCAGGTCTGCCAGATTCCATATTCCTTTTCCCTGACCGCGGGGCGGTCACCGAATCGCTGGGCGTTGAGAATCAGGAGCTTGGGAAATGTATCGGGGGTGCCCGAAACAGTGTTCGTCATCTCGTCATGGTGTTTGAACGATCATTATCGTGATTTGCAGCGCAACAGCCAATGCTGGAGGCAGTCACATTATATTGAATCATATCGCAGAATGTACTGAGCACGATCAACTTCAAGTGCCTTTGTGATCGCTGCAGCCTAGCGCTGGTACGGTGAATTGATCCCCCTTTTTCCCAAGGCAAGCGTCCACATCGACATTGCGCGGCGCAACTCGACCGCCCCAACCAATCCCTGAAGGAGTTGCTTGAGACTGTCGTTAAAAAGCGCCATCAATCAGTCTCCGAAAATTTATGGGTTGCCTGCGACTCGGGGTCCGAAGCGAGAATACACTGTGATGTTCAACGTTTCATCGCTGTTTTTCACAATCCATCGCAGGATATGCAACTATGGAATGGTCAGAAAATTCTATCTTCCTGCTGACTTTTTTACCCAGTCGTAAATTGGCTTCATCTCTCTGAACCTTCGCCTGAACTCCTCCTCGAAACTCTCTCCGAGACCGACTCCGCAAAATACAGTCAGGTGTGGTGAAACAGGCATCATGCGCCTTCGATCACCTTTCACTGGCTGTCTCACCAAGGTTACCAGTTGCTTTGCCCTGCCACGGTAGGAATTCATTGAATCCAGGCAGTCCAGCGCCTCCCTGACCATCTGCAGCCATTTCCGGTTGTCTGTCTCGGCCAGACTGGCAATTCCCCCACCAATGTACTGTTCCTCGATGTTCGGCCTGCTGGTAACCTGCCAGGCGTCCCTCATTAGCCTTATGAAGACCCCATCGGGATCGTCGACCTGTGACTTGAGGTTCTCAATGCTAGGATTGTCCTTCTCGGACAACAGTAACTTGGCAATGGGCCAGTCGTCATATTTGAGCCCCTCCAGGTTCACCCCCAGATGAGCCTCTGCCGACCCAGCGGCTAAAGCAAGGTTCCATTGTGTTCCCATGTTGCCATCGCTCATACCGAACTTGGGCTTGTTCAATTGACCGAACGGTCTGCCCTTGATATTCAGCTCCGACGTGAAAACATGCAGATATTCAGCATATCTTGGATCAAGATGTCTGCCACTTGCCGCTACGTTGTTTCGACTTTTCTTTTGCACATGAACTTTCGTTTCATCTGGTTCTGTATCAGGGATGTCAAGAATCCTGATGCTGGATTGAGAGTCAATGATCGACTGAAGCGCAATAATTGCATCATCCGCCCCCAGATTGAAGAATTCGCGCCTTTTCTGCCTTAGCGGACCAAGCTTCCTGTGTACCAATGCCTCGAGTCCCTTGCAGTTGTCCGTGTAAACGAAGTGTGCAACCTCCCAGAGAAAATCACCCGTTGAACTGCTGTTGATTTCTTCACACCTCACTGCCGGCGTTCTTCCAGTCCTTCCGATCTTGCAGACAGGAAGGATAATATCCTTGACTTCCAGTATGTAGACATAACCAGTTTCCAGAATGGAAGTATCGTGCATTTCTTCTGTGCCTCTTTTTTTGATTTCTGGATTAACTCGCTGCACTACCGGACGATACCTGGTTACAAACCCAGCACAAACTTACCCTCAAAGACCTCATAGTGGTCAGGAGAATCGGCTGTTGGTAGACCGCCCCGTTGATTGCTGATCACGGCACGATCATTCTGGCTGATATCGCTGTACGTCGATCTCGCCGGCCCGGGCCCGCATCTGCACTGCGTCGTACCATGCCTGCATTCTCAACAGGAGGTCCATGCTGAGGCCAAAGGCCTTCTCGACCCGAAGCGCCATTTCCGGAGACAGGGGGGCGTTTCCATTCAGCATGTTCGAAAGCGCAGCACGGCGAACGCCTAAAATCCGGGCTGCCGCCGAAACGCTCAACTCCAACTCCTCAAGAATCTCGATACGAATAAATGCTCCAGGATGCGAAGGAATCATCCCCATCTTGATGGTGTCGCTGGTCATCAGTGATAGTCCTCCAGATTCATGTGCTCGATTTCACCATCCCGTTCCTTGAACGTGATCCGCCAGTTTCCTGACACGGAGATGCTCCACTCATTCCGACGTCCGCCCGTCAGTCGATGGATCCGTCATCCGGGTGGTGCCACGCGGATTAAGGTCTCCATGTTCTCCGCCATGACCAACGCGGTCAGGATACCGCAGATCCGCTCCACCAGAGTCTGTTTCAGCAGCCGGAGCGAATCGTTCTCGAAAGGCAGGCGCGGTCCCCGGGAGCGAATGGAACGGACGAATATGCAGAGTATACATACGGCATGACCGTACAGGATGCAAGCTCCCCGGAATCGAACGCTCAGTGGTCTGCAAGACCGCCAGCATGTTGCAGGTGTATTGAGCCGATTGCCAGCGAACGGGTAGTCTCTATCTTTGCCTTTCTGAAACAATCGCACGGGGAAGCAGAAGACCACGGAGATATTGCGACGAGGCCCGGCTACAGATAGCGTCCATTGAAAGGCTATATGGTCGGAACGAGGAGATACCCGACTATTACGAAACAAACAGTTCCTTAACCCGCTTTGCTACCTCGCGGGTCACTCGCATCAGCGCCTCTACGAGTTGCTCATCGATATCCATCTCGCCTTCGTACTCGGCCAGATTGCGCTTGCGATGCGCCTGGTCGAGCACGCGCCACTGCTCGTTGGGCAGGTCGATGGTGTGTTGCAGGCACTGAAATACCAAGTAGCGTGATTCCGACCGGTAACCGCGAAAACGCAATGCCGCCAGTGCCAGTGCATGAGAGGCGTTGTAGGCGAGATCGAAACGGCTCTCCAGGCTGAGCCCCTTCAGACCAGCGTCTTCGAGTCGGAGCAATCCGGAGCGCAGCAGTCCCCCATATTCGGCCTCCTCCGCCAGCTCAGCCTTCAACTGGCCGATGCGAACAAGGTTATCAAGCTGCGGATGGCTCATGCTCTTCGCCAATCAATGTCAGGTGGTCGCCGGAGAGAACGCGGCCAAGAAATGGATTTCTGGCTGCTCTTCGATCTGCGAATTCCTTCCGCGTATACAGGGTGGGACTGATCTTGCGATCCAGATCCGTCTCCACCGGTGCCAGCACCGAGTAGATGTCCTCCAAGGTTAATCTGTCACCGACGATCAGGATGTCGATGTCGCTCGATGCGGTATCGGTACCCTTGGCTACAGAGCCATAGAGGATAGCGAGATCGATATTGTCAGCCAGTGAGGCGAGTGCTTCACGTATCGGGTCGACCAGCGCCACGGTTTTTGTTACCAGATTGCTGAGTTCCTTGAACACCGGCGAGTCGTGATTCGCTTGGTAGTGCTTCTGGTTGCCGATGCGCCTGACCGTCACGAGGCCGCTTGATGCGAGTCGTTTGAGCTCGCGCTGCACGGCACCTGAGCCGGAGGCAGTCCTTTCGATCAATTCAGAGGTGTAGAAACTGCGATCGGGCTGACCGAACATCAAGGCCAGGACACGTTGCTGGGTGGTTGTGAACAGTGCGTCGGCGATGCTCACAGGAGCGGCCTGACCCGAAGCCGCCGCCCTGCGGTTGGCTGATCGGGAATTCCTATTGGTTGCCAAGTCACCCATTCTGGGCATTATAGTGCCCGGAATGGGTAATTGAAAGAGTTTGACCAAGCATAATTGCCTGCTCGATACCGAAGGCAGACCTCTACCGACAACTTGTGGAATCCTGACTCATGGTATCGAGCAGGCCATCATGTCCGGGAATGTGCCGAAAAAGAACGAAGCGAAAGGTGATCGACCAGCCGCGTCCGGCTACATGTTCCTGCGGTATTGCCCTCCCACCCGGTACAGCGCCCCTGAAATCTGGCCGAGGGAACAGTGCCGGACCGCATGCATCAGTTCATTGAAGACATTCCGGTTTTCCAGCACGGCCAGCCGGACCCGCTCGAGGGCTGATTCCGCACAATCCTGGTGACGATCGTGAAATTTCCTCAGGCGGCGGATCTGGCTTTTCTTCTCGTCGTCGCTGGACCTCGCCAAAGCGATATCGCGCCGTTCCGCTTCTCCTTCCTTCAGGAAGGTGTTCACACCGATGATGGGCATCGATCCATCGTGCTTGCGATGCTCGTACTCCATGGACTCATCCTGGATCTTCCCCCGCTGGTACCCGGTCTCCATCGCACCCAGCACGCCGCCGCGTTCGGAGATCCGATCAAACTCCATCAGTACGGCTTCCTCCACCAGTTCGGTCAACTCGTCGATGATGAAACTGCCCTGATTCGGATTCTCGTTGCCGGCAAGCCCCCATTCATTGTCAATGATGAGCTGTATCGCCAGCGCCCGCCGCACCGACTCCCCGGTGGGCGTGGTGATGGCCTCGTCATAAGCATTGGTGTGCAGGCTGTTGCAATGGTCGTAGACAGCGATCAGCGCCTGCAGCGTGGTACGGATGTCATTGAAGTCCATTTCCTGGGCATGGAGCGACCGTCCCGAGGTCTGGATATGGTACTTGAGTTTCTGGGAACGCTCGTTGGCGCCGTAACGCTCCCGCATGGCCACCGCCCAGATACGGCGGGCCACCCTGCCCATCACCGTGTATTCCGGGTCCATCCCGTTGCTGAAGAAAAACGACAGGTTCGGGGCGAAGTCGTCGATATCCATGCCGCGGGCGAGATAGGTTTCCACGAAGGTGAACCCATTGGACAGGGTGAAGGCCAACTGGGAGATGGGATTGGCCCCGGCTTCGGCGATGTGGTATCCGGAGATGGAAACCGAGTAGAAGTTCCGCACCCTGTGCTCCACGAAGTACTCCTGGATGTCCCCCATCAGCTTGAGCGCGAACTCCGTGGAGAAGATGCAGGTATTCTGACCCTGGTCCTCTTTCAGGATATCCGCCTGCACGGTTCCGCGGGCGTTTTCCAGCGTCCACCGGCGCACTGACGACGCCTCTTCCTCGCTGGGTTCCCGGCCATGCTGCTCCCTGAACCGGTCAAGCTGCTGCTCGATGGCCGCGTTCAGGAACATGGCCAGAATGATCGGTGCCGGACCGTTGATGGTCATGGACACGGAAGTCATGGGATCGCACAGATCAAAGCCGTCGTAGAGCACCCGGATATCGTCCAGGGTGGCGATGGACACTCCGGAGTTGCCGACCTTGCCGTAGATGTCCGGACGCTCGTCCGGGTCGCATCCGTACAGCGTCACCGAATCGAAGGCGGTCGACAGCCGCTTTGCCTCGGCGTGCGCCGAAAGCTCCCGGAAACGGCGGTTGGTGCGGAAGGCGTCGCCCTCGCCGGCGAACATCCTGGTGGGAGACTCGTTGTCTCGCTTGAGCGGAAACACGCCGGCGGTAAACGGGAAACAGCCCGGGAGGTTTTCCAGCATCAGCCACTTGAGCAGTTCGCCATGGTCCTCGAAGGACGGCAGGGCAATGCGCGGCAGGCGGGTGCCAGACAGCGTGGTCCTAACGAGGGGGCTGCGGCTCTCCCGGTCCCGGACCCGGACGACCAGTTCATCTCCCCGGTAGGCATCCCGGCGC
>JAJDTE010000239.1:0-10929 GCA_022827325.1 Gammaproteobacteria bacterium
CTCCGTCACCTTCTGGTCCTGCCAACGGGCCCAGGGGTGGGTGGAGGACGCGATGATCCTCGCACCGTGCGCCCGCGCGGCGTCGATCACGCAACGCCGCGTTTCCCTCAGACTCTGCTCGACCTCGGCGATTGAGGCGCATACCCTGGAATTGGTCTCGACCTGCGATCGCAGGAATTCGCTGACGACCTTGTTCTCACCTGCCTGTTCGCTCGCCTGGGCCAGGACCTGCTCGTCGGGCTCAGGAACCACGTCCCGTGATCCTGGGTCCACGATCATCAACTCCTCTTCTATGCCCAGGGTGATCTCGGTCATCTCGCTGTCAGCCCCTTGGGCCCACCACGATCGGGGAAACGGGGATGCGGCCGGGGTTACGGCCAACGGCCCGAGAAACCCCACACATGGCGAGGTCACGACGCCAGAGTTGGCCGTGGAGTATTTTCCGCATGGTATCGCTCTTCATCTCAGCCGTTACGGAGAATGCCCGGAATAGTTGGAATTACCGTCAAAACCTTGGGTGCATCTTATACCGCTCCGGCTCCATCCGCCATAAACAGTGATAAATGAAACCTGATGGCCGGATCCCTGATGCCATGGGAATTTCTTGTCGATAGTGGACAGGGACGGTGTTTTCGGTAACGGGCCCCCCGTCAATTCAACTCTCCGGTCTCCCCTCCATCCGGAGCCTGACGCCTGCCAGGTCTTCGGCGGTGTCCACACCGGCAGGAGGCGCCTCGACGGCCAATGCACAGGCAATGCATTCTCCATGCCAGAGAACCCGTAACTGCTCCAGGCGCTCCTTGCGTTCCAGCGGACAGGGCCCGCGGTCGGAGTATGTGCGCAGATAGCCAGAGCGGTAGGCATAGATGCCCAGGTGCCTGAAGGCTTGTTGCCAGGCTTCCCCGGAAAGTGCGGAGGAATCCCGGGAGCAGTTCCAGGGCACCGGGGCCCGGCTGAAATAGACGGCCCTGTCATCCTCTCCCAGCACCACCTTCACGGCGGAGGAATCGGCAAATTCACCGGCACCGGTGAATGGCGTGCACAGTGTCGCCATGGCCGCTTCTTCCCGCACCACCAGCAACCCGGCGACCTGGCGAATCAGGGACGGGGGCATCTGCGGCTCGTCCCCCTGTACATTCACCACAACCTCGTCGTCCGCCAGGCCAAGCACGCTGCAGGCCTCGGCGATACGATCGCTGCCGGAAGCGTGATCCTTCCCGGTCAAGACGGCAACTCCCCCGGCATCCCGCACGGCGGACTCGATGCGCCGGTCGTCGGTGGCCACGGTCACACTCGCCGCACCACTGGCGAGGGCGGCCTCGTAGACATGCTGGATCATGGGCTTGCCGGCGATGTCCAGCAATGGTTTCCCCGGCAGTCGCGTGGAAGCATAACGGGCAGGGATGACGACGTGAAAGCGCGTGTTCATGGTTCCGGGTTCCGGGGCGCGGACCCAAGGTCCAGGTGACGTTGCACGGCGGTGAAGAACCCCGGGGAGATACGTGCCGCCACCGGCACGCAGAAAACATCCCCGGGTATCTCCAGGTGATCGCACTTGACCGCGTCCTTTTCGGTCATCAGGATCACGCTGGCGTCACCGGCAAAACCAAAATCGCTTTCCGTGAATTCATGGTGATCCGGAAATGCATGACGCACCACGGCCAGGCCCGCGCCCTCGAGGTGCCGAAAGAACCGCTCCGGATTTCCGATCCCCGCCACGGCGTGGACGGGGTCCCCCGCAAGACCCGCCAGGGGCAGTTTGCGGACCCGGTCCCGCAACGAGTGCACCTCGGCCCCCTCCATTACCATGCCGAACTCCCGGTCCTTGTCCACCGCCTCGACACCGTTGTACACCTTGATGTCCGCATGCCGCAGCATGGATTTCGGCTCCCGCAGGGGCCCCGCCGGCAGGCACCAGCCATTGCCGAAGCCGCGCATGGTGTCGACCACCACGATGTCCAGGTCACGGTGAAGCCGGTGATGCTGCAGGCCGTCATCGCTGATGATGAGGTTGCAGCCATCGAGGTCCACCAGATGCCTCGCGGCGGCCACCCTGTCGGCACAAACCGCCACGGGAACCCCGCTGTGCCGCTGCAGCAGCAGGGCCTCGTCGCCCACGGTGGCGGGAGTATCGGAACCGGTGACCCTGTGGGGCACGGCCGAAGTCCTGCCTCCGTATCCCCGGCTGACGATACCGGGCCGGCAGCCTATCGAACGGAAATGGACAGCCAGCGCGATGACAAGGGGCGTCTTGCCGGTCCCCCCCGCCGTCAGGTTTCCGACCACGAGCACAGGCACGCCAACGCGTTCCGGCCGGCGCAGGCCGATCCGCCAGGACAGGCGGACCAGTACCGCCAGGGCACAGTACAACCACGACAGGGGCAGCAGCAACCGGTTGACGATGCGCGGTTGATGCCAGCCAAGTTCGATGTGCCGTAGTATGTCGATCGAATGCTTCAAGCCGATATGATTTGTCCCGCGGCGGTTCCCTGTCAACCCACGCAGCAGTGAACCGCCAATGTCTGGTCCGCCGCCGGAGCCGCACCTCCAAGGCGGCGAATCGGTACTATCGGGGGAACGGTGCCGCTGCCGGGAGTATTCCGGGCCGGGTTCCGGACTCCGTCGTCCCGTGGGACCATGGCAGGTCTGCATGCATCGAGGATCAGTAGTTCATGTCCTCGAACTCGCTCTTCCGGCGGCTGATGAACGCCATGAGCGCCTCGTCGACGGCGGGGTCCAGCGGGGGTGCCTCGTAGTCCGCCAGAAGCTTTTTCCACAGGCCGTTGGCCCGCATGGCGGCATCCTTCGAACCCTCCGATTCCCACTGCTCGTAGCTGTTGTTGTCGGCCACACTGGAACGGTAGAACGCGGTCATGAAATTCTCCTGGGTGTGTGCGCAGCCGAGGAAATGGGCACCGGGACCCACCTCGCGCACGGCCCCCATGGCCTGGCCGTTCTCGGACAGGTCGATCCCGTTCGCATACACCTGCATCATGCCGAGCTGGTCCGCGTCCATGACCAGCTTTTCGTAGCTGGACACGAGGCCGCCCTCCAGCCATCCCGCGGCGTGAAGGACAAAGTTGACGCCCGCATGCACCGTGGGAAGCAGGGTCTGCGCGCTTTCATGGGCCGCCTGGGCATCCGCTACCTTGGAGCCGCACAACGAGCCGCCGCTGCGGAAGGGCACGCCCAGTCGCCGGGCCAGGGCCGCGGCCCCATTGAGCACGATGGCGGGTTCCGGGGTGCCGAACGTTGGCGCCCCCGACTGCATGGACATGGAACTGGCGAACGTGCCGAAGATCACCGGAGAGCCCGGACGCACCAGTTGCGTGAACGCCATTCCGGCCATGGCTTCGGCAAGAATCTGCGTGAGCGTTCCGGCCGCGGTGACCGGCGACATGGCACCGGCCAGAATGAAGGGGGACACCACGCTGGCCTGGTTGTTGCGGGCGTAGACCTCGCAGGCGCCGAGCATGGTGTCATCGAACACCATGGGCGAATTGGCATTGATCAGGTTGACCAGCACCGTATTCCGGTCGACGTAGTCCTCGCCGAACACGATCTTGCACATGTCCACGCTGTCCTGCGCCCGCTCCGGCTGGGTCACGGATCCCATGAACGGCTTGTCGCTGTAGCGAATGTGCGAGTACACCATGTCGAAATGACGCTTGTTCACGGGCAGGTCGGTGGGCTCGCAGACGGTGCCGCCGGAGTGGTGCAGGGATGGCAGCATGTAGGTGAGCTTGACCAGGTTCCGGAAATCCTCGATGACCGCGTAGCGTCTGCCGCGGTCAAGGTCCCGTACGAAAGGAGGCCCGTACACCGGCGCGAACACGGTGTTGTTTCCGCCGATGACGACACTGCGCGCCGGATTTCGCGCCGTTTGCTCGAACTCCGAAGGAGCCGAGTCCCGGATGATTTCGCGGCACATGCCCGCCGGGAAGCGTACCCTTTCCCCCTGGATATCCGCCCCGGCCTCGCGAAACAGCCTCAGCGCCGGCTCATAGCGGAAATCGATGCCGATCTCCTGCAGGATGGTGTCGGCATTGCGCTCGATGATCTCAAGGCCTTCCTCGCCGATCAGTTCATAAACCGGGATTTTCCTCGAAATATAGGGAACGATGACGGGGGCGGCATTGCCGGCGACGATGCTGCGGGCACGTCGACCGCCACGCTTGCGGGGGGGGTCGGACATCAGGACACTGGGAATTATCGGGAAATCCTATCAAGTATGGGCCCAGGCCGGAACTCGCGCCAGAGCACAGCACGACCCGCTTATAACCGATTGCGCCACCCCGGCTGCTATTGGATAATCGCCGGGTTAGGCAAGATGGCGTCCTGCATTGGCGGAAACGGTCCAAATCACTGGCACATACCATACGACCCGCTACGGCTTCCTCGTCATTCCGGAATATTCGATGATGGCGTTCGCCGCCGCCATCGACCAATTGCGAATGGCCAACCGCCTTACCGGGAAGCCGTTGTATGAATGGGTGATACTGGGGGATGAGGGAGGCACTGTCACTGCCAGCAATCACCTCGCCATGGAAACCGCCGCCATCGACGATGCCGGCAGGCTTGATGCGGTATTCGTTTGCGGCGGCGTTCACATCGAACAGAAAACCAACCGCAACCGCAATGCCTGGCTGCGTGAACAGGCCGCACGTAAGGTCGCCATCGGCGCGATCTGCACCGGCACCTACCTAGTTGCCCACGCCGGGTTGCTGGACGGTTACCGGTGCACCATTCACTGGGAGAACATGGCAGGGCTGCGGGAAGAGTTCCCACAACTGATCATCAGCCCCGATCTCTTCGAGGTCGACAACGACCGCTACACCTGCGCCGGCGGCAGTGCCGCGATGGACATGATGGTGTACCTGGTCGCACAGAAACATGGCTGGGACCTGGCGACCCAGATCGCGGAGGAATTCCTCGTGGAGCGCATCCGTGGACAAAACGATCGCCAGCGTCTTCCGTTGAGACTGCAGCTGGGCGCCAGCCAGCCGAAGCTGGCGGACGCCGTGGCCTTCATGGAGGCCAACCTGGAGGAGCTGATCAGCCTGGACGAAATCGCTTTCCATGTGGGGCTGTCAAGACGCCAGCTTGAGCGGCTGTTCCAGAAGTACCTCCATTGTGTGCCCACCCGCTACTACATGCGCCTCAGGCTGATGCACGCGCGCCAGCTCCTGCTGCAGACCAGCATGCCCATCGTGGACATCGCCTATGCCAGCGGCTTTGTGTCCACACCGCACTTCAGCAAGTGCTACCGGGAGTTCTTCGGCATTCCGCCGCGCGAAGAGCGAAGAGCCCACAAGCAGATGGCGACTGCCTCCTGAAGGACCGGGTCGCCCGCGCCGTCCGGCGCCCGAAGCTGGCGGGAGTTCCGCTTTGCGGTCAGGCGCTGCGCCGGCGCCGACGCGGCCTTGACGGTCCGCCGCCTTCGGTCCCCGCAGTTTCCGGTGACGGCATTTCCACCGCCAGCGCCAGGTTGTGGAACGGGGCCGTCTTGTGCGGGATGGCCAAAGCGTCGATGAAGTGCTCCTGGAATTTCGGCTCCACGGCGGTTTCCACTTTCTGGATCCGTCTCACCACATCCTCGATCTCGGTTCTGGCGTCGATATCGAGCAATGCGATGGTGGCGCCCGTTCCCGCGGCATTGCCCGCGGAACTGACATGTTCCAGGGGGCAGTCGGGAATCATGCCGAGTACCATGGCGTACTTCGTATCGATATGCGAACCGAAGGCGCCGGCCAGCCGGATGCGTTCGATCTGTCCAATGCCAAGCTTGTCCATCAGCAATGCACAGCCCGCGTGGAGCGCCGCCTTGGCGAGCTGGATGGCGCGGACATCGTTCTGGGTGATCACGATCCGCAGATCGCCCTGGTCATGCAGCACGTAGCTGAACGTCTTTTCCTGGGGCACGATGCGCCGGCTCTGCCGTGCCAGCTCCCCGCGGATAATGCCATCCGGGCGGATGATCCCGGCCAGGTACATTTCCGCGATCACCTCGATGATGCCGGAGCCGCAGATACCCGTGACACCCCCGCTCCCGACGGCATCCTCGAAACCCGTCTCGTCGGACCAGGCTTCCGAGCCGATGACCCGGAACCTCGGCTCCAGGGTGTTCCGATCGATACGCACCCGCTCAATGGCGCCGGGCGCAGCACGCTGCCCGCCGCTGATCTGGGCGCCCTCGAACGCCGGGCCGGTCGGACTGGATGCCGCCACCATGCGGCGGTGATTGCCGAGAACGATCTCGGCATTGGTACCCACATCCACCACGAGGGTGATTTCGCTGCGCTCGTAGGGCGCCTCCGAAAGGACGACCGCGGCCGCATCGGCGCCTACATGCCCGGCGATGCAGGGCAGCACGTAGACGCGGGCACTCGGGTTGATGTCGAGATCAATCTCCGAGGCACGGGCATCCAGGGCCTGGTCCGTAGCCAGGGCAAAGGGCGCACCGCCCAGTTCCACCGGACTGATGCCGAGCAGCAGGTGATGCATCACCGGATTGCCCACCAGAGTCATGTCCACGATATCGGACATCTCCACCCCCTCTTGCCCGGCCAGCTCCTCCACCAGCTCCTGGAGCGCCTCGCGTACCGCCCGGGTCATGTCCCTTTCTCCGCCCGGATTCATCATGGCGTAGGACACCCGGCTCATGAGATCCTCGCCGAAGCGGATCTGGGGATTCATCCGGCCCGCCGAAGCCGTGACCTGTCCCGTGGTGAGATCGCACAGATGGGCGGCGATGGTGGTGGATCCGACGTCCACGGCAATACCGAATATGCGGTCCTTCAGTCCGGGCCACAGGCCGACAATCCGGTCGCCGTGGTGTACCGCTGCAGTGACACACCACGCGCCTTCCCTCAGGGTCGCCTGCAGTTTCCCGAGTATCTGGGCGTCACAGGTGAGTCCCGTCAGTCCCCATTCGAACTCCAGTGCGTCCTCGAGCCTCTGCAGGTCGCCACTGGGTTCGTGCATGTTCGGCTCGGGCACTTCGACATAATGGAGCTTGACCGCCGGATTCAGGTTGATGCTGTGCACTTCGGCGCGTTTGCGCACCACCTGGCGATGGGCCTGGCTTTCCGGGGGCACGTCGACCACGACATCGCCCTGAAGCAGGGCCTGGCAGCCGAGGCGCCGGGTCGGCGGGGTTCCGGACTTGAAAAACTCCAGTTCACTGGAGGAGTGGGGGCTGAGGTGCTCGGAGAGGGAATGGATGCCGAACTTGGCGAATTCACCGATACTCAGGTCGATCTGGCAGCGGTCGCAGATTCCGCGGCCGCCGCAGACCGTATCGAGGTCGACGCCCAGCATTCTTGCCGCATCCAGCACCGACTTTCCACGGGGAATCTTGCCCCGCTTGCCGGAAGGGGTAAACACGACCTGTACGGACTGGCTGTCGTTCATCCTCTGGATTCCCCGGAGTCAGCATATGGACGCGGGCACGGTGAGGCGGGCGCCCGGATCCCCGAAAAAGCGTTCCCGACGGCGGCGAAGACCGCATGTTCGTTCAGGCTGTCCGCCATCGTGTTGATCGTGCGCCGTTACCGGCCCCGCCGGAAATGGACCCAGCCCAACGGCCGGCGAACCACCGCCTGGCCACCAACGGGGAATCGTACCAGATCAGCGCATCCCTGTTCAGAAGCCCGGGTCCCTGCCGGGCGGCCGCATTGGTCGCAGGTGACGCGGCATGGATCGCGACCGCGGCAGTGCACACCGCCGTGCAGGCCCGTCCCGGTCAGCGTGCCGCCACCCTCAGGCGCGGCGTCTCCGCCGCCGGCCACCCCGGCCTTCCGCAGGCGAATCCCCCTCCGGAACAGGCTGGCGGTATCGCTTCAGCCACCTGGAGCAGTTGTTGTCGTGACCCATGACCACGTTGGCCGCCATGATGCCCTGCATGACCTCTTCATGCAGTGGATTGGTGATCGCCGAGGTCATGCCCGCACCGATGGCCATGCTGAGAAAATGCGCGTCCATGCCCTTGCGGTTCGGAATGCCGAAACTGAAATTGGACGCGCCGCAGGTGGTATTCACCCGGAGTTCCTCCCGCAGCCGCTTGACCAGGTGAACAACCTGCCTGCCGGCGCTGTTGACCGCACCCACGGGCATGACCAGCGGATCGACCACGATGTCGCTGTAGTGAATGCCATGGTCCGCCGCGCGCTCGACGATCTTCTTCGCCACGTCAAAGCGCTCGTCCGGATTCTCCGAGATGCCGGCTTCATCGTTGGATATGGCCACCACGGCACAGCCGTATTTCCTGACCAAGGGCAGGACGGCCTCCAGCCGATCGTCTTCGCCGGTCACCGAATTGAGCAGGGGCTTGCCCTGGTATACCTCGAGCCCGGCTTCCAGGGCGGCGACGATGGAGGAATCGATGGACAGGGGTACCGCGGTAATGGACTGCACCAGCTGGATCGCTTCAGCGAGAATTCTCGGTTCATCCGCCAGGGGAATGCCGGCGTTCACATCCAGCACGGAGGCCCCTGCGGCCACCTGGGAGAGGGCATCCGTCTCCACCCTGCTGTAGTCCCCGTTCTTCATTTCCTCGGCCAGGATCTTGCGGCCCGTCGGATTGATCCTCTCACCGATGATCACGAAGGGCCGGTCAAAGCCGATCTTGACCTCGCTGGTGGCTGAACTGATAACGGTCTCTGTCATGGATAACTGTATGGTTGCATTTGTTCGGCCCGGGCCGGCTCCAGTCAGGCGGCCGGCTCCCTGCCCTCGTTCCGGATCAGCGCCAGGAGGCGGTCCCTGCCGTATTCCGCTTCCAGGTGTTGAGCCGCTTCCCGGGCAACGGTCTCGAGATCATCGCCGCAGGGTTCGCTGACGCGCCTCCACTGCTCCAGGTAGGCGTCCGTGCCCACCATGCCCGCCCGCATGGCGGCATGGTCGATCGCCTCGGAAAAGCGACCGCTCAGTTCCACCTTGGCGCTCGTGCGCCGTTCCCTCGCCATCACCTGGGCGGGAATATCGCGCCAGTACACCGTAATCAGATTTGCCATCGAACAGCTCCTGCAACAAGGCCGCCAGAAATGTTTTCCGGGTCGGTCGGCAATGGATCCGGGAATCAGGCGGACTGTCCCGCCATTGCGACCCGCACCCGCAGCGCACTGCCAAGCCCACTGTCTCCGGTCATGACCCTTTCAAAGGCCAGGCCGAGATATTCCGCGGCGTCCCGGGCACGTTTCTCGATATCGGGATCATCCAGCTGGGCCAGGAGCACCAGCTTGCGGTAATTGCCGAAATAGACGTCCTTCAGCTCCGGGTGCCTGTCCAGCCCCAATCCCCTGACCATCACGCGCTCGAAGTGGCGCGCCAGGAAATCCGTCAGGTAGAACGTCCCCAGTTCCGCTTCCTGCAGTTCACCGAAGACCCGGCTACCGGCGAACATCTCGTAGCAGTGGGCGCCCGGCAAGCGTTCAATATCCTCCTCCGCAAGCATCCGGTCCAGTTCGCCACCGGTACCGCAGTCGGAATAGGCCACGAAAATTTCCCGGTACTGCGCCCGCGCCTCGCGGATCTTCTCCCTTACCGCCTGCGTGATCCGTTCCGGGCGATTGTGCAGTTCGGCGGGCAGGCACTGGAAATCCATGTGCTCCCAACCGCTTGCGTCCCGGATCCTGACCAGATCATGCGCAAGTGCGCCGCAGGCAATGACGAGAACCCTCTCCACGTCGCCATCAGTCTCCTGCGGCCGTCAATCAGGCCGCGGCACGGCGCTGGGCTACCAGCGCCTGTGCGGTTTCAACCGCCACGGCGGCATCCCGGCAATACGCATCCGCACCCACGGCCTTGCCGAATTCCTCGTTCAGGGGCGCGCCGCCGACCAGCACGATGTAGTCGTCCCGGATACCCTTTTCGACCAGCGTGTCAATCACCACTTTCATGTAGGGCATGGTGGTGGTCAGCAGTGCGGACATGCCGAGAATATCCGGTTGATGCTTCTCGATCGCTTCCAGGTAGTTCTCCACCGGGTTGTCTATGCCAAGATCAATGACTTCGAAGCCCGCCCCTTCCATCATCATGGCCACCAGGTTCTTGCCGATGTCGTGGATATCGCCTTTCACGGTGCCAACCACCATCTTGCCGATCGGCTTGGCGCCGGTCTCCGCAAGCAACGGCCGCAGCACCTCCATCCCTCCTTTCATGGCGTTGGCCGACATCAGCACTTCCGGCACGAACAGGATTCCGTCCCGGAAATCAATGCCGACGATACGCATGCCCTCCACCAGTGCCTCGTCCAGGACCCTGGTGGCCGCCCAGCCGCGTTCCAGCAGGATGTTCGTGCCTTCGATGATCTCCTCCCGCAGACCGTCGTAGAGGTCGTCGTGCATCTGCTCTACCAGTTCGTCATCCGGAAGGCTGGCAAGATCGATATCGTCTTCGTAGGTTTCTTCTGACATTGGCGGGGTGGATGTGTGTTGATCAGTACAACGGTACACCGGGCAGGCCGGCAAGCCGCAGCAGTCGCCTATTCTATGCAATCCCGCATCGCGATAAACGGCCTGCGTGCGACAAATTCTGGATCAATGAGTGCGTCCATGAACAAGTTCCTCCTGCGGCCGGGTTTCAATAACATGCCTGCCGATACGCCGTTTTTCAACCCGGCACAACACTTCGGCCCGGCCGGCAGCGACCGGGAATCGCGGTGCACGGTATCCGGCCGGCGCCCCTTTCGCCCCTTTCGCTGGACCCCGGTCTGCACGGGGGATACAATCCGCGCCCGCCAAACCCGCCCTGGAACCTTGGAACGAACCAGCAACACCCTTGCCGTCGGACTGGCGCTGTTTCACGTCGCGATCATCGCGCTTGCCAATTACACGGTCCAGTTCACCGGCACCTTTCTCGGCTACCATTTCACCTGGGCGATGTTCGTGTTCCCCGTGGTCATCCTGGCCACGGACCTGACGGTCAGGC
>JAJDTE010000129.1:0-6714 GCA_022827325.1 Gammaproteobacteria bacterium
ATCATCGACACCGGCAATATCTTCGAGATCGGCACCCGGCTGGGCGGTCCCGGAACGGAAGAGAAGCTCGGGGAGACGGCCAAGATCACCCAGGAACTGGCCGCCTGCTATCGGATCGCCCTGCTGGAAAGAAGTTAGCCCCGATTCCCCAGGGGACAAACGCGGCGGTATCCGCACAACTCGCTTTCGGCAGGCCAGTCCGGAGGCGATCTACATGCTAACAGCCTAGGCAAAGGCGGACTGCGATGACCGGACGGCGACGGGCCGCAAGGTGCTGTCGCGGCTGGTAGCGACCATCAATCGGGAAGGGAGGGAAAGATGACAACAAAACGCACAGAAACCGGTCTTGAACTTGAGGCGGCGCTTGGCGAGGTTCTTGCCCATTTGCGGGGGGAGACAGCATTGCCGTGCCGGATCCTGGACGATCCATCTGCGGGAAGGATCGTCGAACTGCGTAAGCGCATGAAGCTGAGCCGACAGAAATTTGCGGACCGCTTCGGGCTCGATGTCCGAGCAGTTCAGGACTGGGAACAGGGACGCCGGGTTCCCGACCGGGCGGCGCGCGTCTTGCTGACAGTGATCGACCGCGATCCGGAAGCGGTCATTCGTGCCCTTTCGCCGCCGCTATCCCCATCCCCGGCGCCGGATGATCGGGGCTTGTCGAAGCAGCAGGCCTGAAAAACGTCAATTTCCGGGCAACGCAGGTTGCGGCCGGTCCATGTAGCCGGAACAGTCCCGCTTTCCGATCATCCCGTTCTTCCCACGCCTGTCCGGGACCGGACGGCCAAACTTTCGGGTCTTTTCCGGCTATTACCAATTGGTATTAGCCGACGGGCGTTTCTATCCCGGATGATATAATGATTCCAAGCATCAACCCGGTTCCAAGATGAATAACGAGCGTCCCGTCGACATAGATCCCCTGGAAACTGCAGAGTGGCTGGATGCGCTGAGCGCGGTGATCGACAACGAGGGATATGAGCGGGCCCACTTCCTTATCGAATCACTGATCGACAGTGCACGGCGTACCGGCGTACATATTCCCTACCATGCCAATACGGCCTACCTGAACACCATCCCGGTGCACATGGAGGAGCGCAGCCCCGGCGACCATGCCCTCGAGCGCCGTATCCGCGCCCTGATCCGCTGGAATGCCATGGCCATGGTGGTTCGGGCAAACCGGATTTCCACCGAGCTCGGCGGCCATATTGCCAGTTTCGCCTCGGCCGCGACACTCTACGATGTCGGTTTCAACCATTTCTGGCGCGCGCACAACGACAGCCAGCTCGGCGACATGCTGTTCATTCAGGGACATTCCGCGCCGGGTATCTATGCCCGCGCCTACCTGGAACGGCGCATCGATGCCGACAAGCTGCGGCTGTTCCGGCAGGAGGTGGACAGCGATGGACTGTCGTCCTATCCGCATCCCTGGCTGATGCCGGATTTCTGGCAGTTTCCCACGGTATCCATGGGTCTTGGGCCGATCATGGCGATCTATCAGGCCCGCTACATGAAGTACCTGCACAACCGGGGTTTGATCGACGCCGGAGACCGCAAGGTCTGGGCATTCCTCGGGGACGGGGAAATGGATGAACCGGAATCCGTGGGCGCCCTGTCCGTGGCCGGCCGGGAAAACCTGGACAACCTGGTGTTCGTGGTGAACTGCAACCTGCAGCGGCTCGACGGACCGGTACGCGGAAACGGCAAGATCATCCAGGAACTGGAAAGCGATTTCCGCGGGGCGGGCTGGAATGTCATCAAGGTGATCTGGGGGTCCTACTGGGACCCCCTCCTTGCAAGGGACGACAAGGGACTGCTGAAGCAGCGGATGGAGGAGATGGTCGATGGCGACTACCAGGTGCTGAAAGCCCGCGACGGCGCCTACGTGCGGGAAAAGTTTTTCGGAAAGTACCCGGAATTGCGTGAGATGGTCTCCAACATGACCGACGAGGACGTCTGGCGGCTGAACCGGGGCGGACACGATCCCCACAAGATCTACGCGGCCTACGCCGCCGCGGTCAGGCACAGGGACCAGCCCACGGTGATCCTGGCCAAGACGGTGAAGGGGTACGGCATGGGCGAAGCCGGCGAGGGCCAGAACACCACGCACCAGCAAAAGAAGATGGGGGAGGAAGCACTGTTCGCCTTCCGTGACCGGTTCAGCATCCCCCTGTCGGACAAGGAGGTGGCGGAAGCGCCGTTTTACCGGCCGGACGAGAAATCCCCCGAAACCGAGTACCTGATCGAGCGCAGGCGTTCCCTGGGCGGGTTCCTGCCCGCCAGGTTCACCGGGTCCAAACCGCTGTTCCCGGTTCCCGGGATCGACCTGTTCGGGGCCCAGCTCGAAGGGACCGGCGACCGTGAAATCTCGACCACCATGGTGTTCGTGCGCCTGCTGTCGGCCATGGTCCGGGACAAGGAGATGAAGCAGTACGTGGTTCCCATCATACCCGACGAGTCGCGCACGTTCGGCATGGAGGGCATGTTCCGGCAGTTGGGCATCTATGCGCCCCAGGGCCAGCTGTACGAACCCGAGGATGCGGACCAGCTGATGTTCTATCGCGAGGACAAGAGCGGGCAGGTGCTGCAGGAAGGGATCAACGAGGCCGGCGCCATGTGTTCCTGGATCGCCGCGGCCACGTCCTACAGCAATCACGACCTGTACACCGTGCCGTTCTACATCTTCTACTCCATGTTCGGATTCCAGCGGATCGGCGATTTCTGCTGGGCCGCCGGCGACATGCGCGCCCGGGGCTTCATCGTCGGCGGCACCGCGGGTCGCACCACGCTCGCCGGCGAAGGCCTGCAGCACCAGGACGGGCACAGCCTGATCCTTTCCGGCACGGTGCCGAACTGCGTTTCCTATGATCCCACCTACAGCTATGAACTGGCGGTCATCATCCGTGACGGGTTGAGGCGCATGTACGGCGAGCAGGAGAGCGTCTACTTCTACATCACGGTGATGAACGAGAATTACGTCCATCCGCCGATGCCCAAGGGCGTCGAGGAAGGCATCCTGCGCGGCCTGTACCTGCTGCACAGCACGTCGAAAAAGGGCAACCGGCTCAAGGTCCGCCTTCTCGGCAGCGGCACCATCCTCAGGGAGGTCGAGGCCGCGGCGGAAATGCTGGCGGAGAGCTATGGCGTGGACAGCGACATCTGGAGCGTGACCAGTTTCAACGAACTGGCCCGGGACGGTCACGACACCGACCGCTACAACCGCCTGCACCCCGATGCGGAGCCGCGCAAGAGCTATGTCCAGATGTGCCTCGAGAACAGCGAGGGCCCGGTCATCGCCGCCACGGACTACATGAAATGGTATGCCGACCAGATCCGGGCCTGGGTTCCCGGCCAGTACCATGTGCTCGGGACCGATGGTTTCGGCAGAAGCGACGTGCGCAAGAAACTGCGGCGGTTTTTCGAAGTGGACAGGCAGCATGTCGTGGTCGCGGCCCTGCATGCCCTGGTATTGCAGGAACAGGTTCCGCCTGGCGTGGTGGACGAGGCCATCCGGGAATTCGGCATCGATCCCGAGAAGACCAATCCGAGAGAAGCCTGAGGGAGCCGCCATGTCATCCGTGATTGAAATCAAGATACCGGACATCGGCGACTTCGCCGATGTGGAAGTCATCGAGCTGCTGGTTGCCCCGGGGGACAGTATTACGGCGGAAGACCCGCTGCTGACGCTGGAAAGTGACAAGGCCACCATGGAGGTGCCTTCACCGGCGTCCGGCACGGTCCGGGAGATGACCGTCGCCGTGGGTGACCGGGTGTCCGAGGGCAGCCCGGTGGCAATGCTTGACACCGGGGACGGTGAATCTTCCGCCCCCGGCGAACAGCCACCGGCGGCGGAGTCGGCAACCGGCGGGGAGGCCGGGGGACAGACGGGGGATTCATCCGCCGAGGCACCGGAAACGGAGCCGGCGGCACGACCCGAATCATCCGTGCCCGCCCCCCCGGCCCCCCCGAGCACCCTGCCCCCGCCGGTACAGAAGTCCGGCAGTGCAGTTCCCCATGCAAGCCCCGGGATCCGGCGCTTTGCACGCGAACTGGGCGCCGACCTCACCCAGATCGGCGGTTCGGGGCCCAAGGGGCGGATACTCAAGGAAGACGTCAAACTCTGGATCAAGCAGAAGCTCGCCGGGATCGCCGCCGGGGGGACCGAGGCGGCGGGAACAGGCATACCGGAAATTCCCGCGGTCGAATTCGCCAAGTTCGGCGCCGTGGAAACCGTCTCGCTCGGGCGAATCAAGAAAATCTCCGGGCAGCATCTCCGGCGGGCCTGGCTCAATGTTCCCCACGTCACCCACCAGGATGAGGCGGACATCACCGAGCTGGAGGAATTCCGGCAGTCTCTCAAGGAAGAGGCCGCCCGGGAAGGCATTCGCATCACGCTGCTGGGATTCGTCCTCAAGATCCTGGTCAGCGCACTGAAGAAGTTTCCCAGCTTCAACGCGTCCATTCATCCGAACGGCGAGAACCTGGTCCTGAAGAAATATTTCCACATCGGCGTGGCCGTGGATACGCCGAACGGACTCATGGTGCCCGTCATCCGGGACGTGGACCGCAAGTCCATTTTCGATCTCGCGAGAGATCTCGGTGAAATGAGTGAAAAGGCCCGCGACGGCAAGCTTTCCCCGACGGACATGCAGGGGGGCTGCATCAGCATTTCCAGCCTGGGCGGTATCGGCGGCACCGCCTTCACGCCCATCGTCAACGCACCGGAAGTGGCCATCCTCGGCCTGTCCCGCTCCCGCATGACCCCCGTATGGAACGGCAAGGAGTTCGAACCCAGGCTCATGCTGCCGCTCAGCCTGTCCTATGACCACCGCGTCATCGACGGTGCCGAAGCGGCCAGGTTCTGCGCCTACCTGGCCCGCGCCCTGGCCGACATGCGACGGATTTCTCTTTAGAATTTAGTTCATAAAATAAATGCAACTTGTTGAAATAAGAATACCTGACATTGGCGATTTTCAGGACGTGCCGATCGTCGAGGTGTTTGTCGGTCCCGGGGACAGGGTGGCCGCCGAAGATCCCCTGGTGGCACTGGAAAGCGACAAGGCCACCATGGAAGTCCCCTCGCCCCATGCCGGCACAGTCAGGGAGCTCAAGGTCAAGGCAGGCGATACGGTGTCCGAGGGATCACTGGTGGCCCTGCTTGAGCCTGAAGCCGCCGAGGAGACCGCAGGGCCCGGGGAAAGCGAAACCGGATCGGCATCCGCATCCGAGGATTCCGGGGATGCGCCCGAGCCGGCAACCCCAAGGCGCCAGGATCCCGCATCCGGCGCGATACCGGAAAGCGACCACCAGGCGGACCTTGTGGTTCTCGGCTCGGGCCCCGGCGGATACACCGCGGCTTTCCGCGCCGCGGATCTCGGTCTCAAGGTGGTCCTCGTGGAGCGTTACGATGTCATCGGCGGGGTGTGCCTGAACGTCGGCTGTATCCCGTCCAAAGCGCTTCTCCACGTCGCCAAGGTGATCGAGGAAGCCGAGGAAGCCGCCGCGGTGGGGCTGTCATTCGCCAAGCCGGCGCTGGACGTCGACACCATGCGGGGCTGGAAGGACGGAGTGGTCGGCCAGCTGACCCGGGGACTGACCGGCCTGGCAAAGAAAAGAAAGGTGACCGTCCTTCACGGGACCGGCGAATTCACCGGCCCCAACCAGTTGCGGGTTGCCGGGCCCGAGGGCGAGGTCACCGTCGGATTCGGTCAGGCCGTGATCGCCGTCGGCAGCGAACCGGTCGAGATTCCCGGAATGCCCCACGATGACCCGAGGGTCATCGACTCCACCGGGGCGCTCAGGCTGGAGGACATCCCGGGCCGGCTGCTGGTCGTGGGGGGCGGGATTATCGGCCTGGAAATGGCGACCGTGTACAACGCGCTCGGCAGCCGCATCAGCGTCGTGGAGATGCTGGATCATGTCATGGCCGGCGCGGACCCCGACATGGTCCGCCCGCTGCTGAAGAAAATCAAGGGACAGTACGAAAACATCTGGACGGGTACCGGCGTATCCGGCATGAAGGCCCTGAAGTCGGGAATCAAGGTATCACTCGAGGGGCCGGATGCGCCGCCCGAGGAAGTGTTCGACAAGGTGCTCATGGCGGTGGGACGATCCCCCAATGGCGGCAGAATCAATGCCGCCGCCGCCGGTGTTGCGGTGGACGAGCGGGGTTTCATCCGGGTGGACGGGCAGATGCGCACGAACGTGCCGCATATATTCGCCATCGGCGACGTGGTGGGTCAGCCAATGCTGGCCCACAAGGCGGTGCATGAAGGCAAGGTGGCGGCGGAAGTGGCGGCCGGCATGAAAAGCGGCTTCGAGGCCCGGGTCATTCCCTCCGTGGCCTACACCGACCCGGAGGTCGCCTGGGTGGGCCTGACGGAAACCGAGGCCAAGGCCGGAAACATCCCCTATGAGAAAGGCTCCTTTCCCTGGGCGGCCAGCGGCCGTTCCCTGTCCATGGGCCGCAAGGAAGGCCTGACCAAGCTCCTGTTCGACCCGGAAACCGGCCGCGTTCTCGGCGCCGCGGTCACGGGGAACAATGCGGGAGACCTGATCGCGGAAGCCACACTGGCGATCGAGATGAACGCCGATGCCAGCGATATCGGCCTGACCATCCACCCCCACCCCACCCTGGCCGAAACCATCGGGTTTGCCGCAGAGGCCTTTGAAGGCACGATCACTGACCTGTACCTGCCGAAGAAGAAAGGCTGACCA
>JAJDTE010000198.1:0-5123 GCA_022827325.1 Gammaproteobacteria bacterium
TTCTCCCGGGTTCCCATGCCGCCCCACAACATGACGCTTACCGTGGCAGGTGCGGGCATGCTCTGGGTGGGCTGGTTCGGCTTCAACGGGGGCAGTGCGCTGGCGGCGAACGGTGATGGCGCCATGGCGATGCTGGTGACCCATATCTCCGCCGCGGCGGGGGCCATGACCTGGATGGGCTTCGAATGGGTCCGGTACGGAAAGCCCACCGCCCTGGGCGCCGCGACCGGCATGGTCGCCGGACTCGGAACCATTACGCCGGCCTCGGGCTTTGTCGGTCCGGCCGGCGCGCTGGTGATCGGCATCCTGGCCGGTCTGCTCTGCTCCATCGCAACGACGTATCTGAAAAACCGCCTGAAAGTGGACGATTCCCTGGATGTCTTTCCGGTCCATGGTGTAGGCGGTGTCCTCGGGACGCTGCTGGTCGGCGTGTTTGCTTCCACGGGCCTTGGGATTTTCAGCGGCCAGGGCTTTGCCGACGGGATCGAATCCATCGGCTCCCAGGTCTGGGTCCAGCTGGTCGGTGTCGTTGCCACTGTCCTTTGGACTGCCGTTGCCACCTGGGTGATCCTGAAACTGGTCAACCTGGTTACGCGGCTGCGGGTCGATGAGGATGACGAGTCCATGGGGCTAGACCTGGTATCCCATGAGGAGCGGGCGTACGACCTGTAGGATATCACTTGCAGACGATTGCCAATCGGCCTGTTAGGTGCACAATATTCGATATCCTGAAGTGACAATCACTCCGATGGTACCGTCGCCCCGTACGCATCGCGGCCTGACAGATCCGGAGATTTCCCAAGCTCAACTTTCCATTCCAGGAGATTAACCATGAAACTGAAACAGCTCGCACCGGCCATACTGGTCGTATCCTTGTCGGCTGCCCCTGCTGTCTCGGGCGCCAGCGAAGAACTTGCGCGCAACAGCAACTGCCTCGCCTGTCACAAGATGGACACCAGGCTGGTCGGTCCATCGCTCCAGGAAATCGCCGCCAAGTACAAGGATGACGCAACTGCAGCGGACACCCTGGTCGAGAAGGTGAAGGCCGGCGGCGTGGGCGTCTGGGGTCAGATTCCGATGCCGCCGAACCCCCTGGTCAACGATGCCGACGCGAAAACGTTGGTGGACTGGATACTGTCCCTGTAATCCCGGTGGTGTGATGGGGCATGGTCCCGCCCGGGATCCTGCCCGGCAGGTGCTCCAGGCCGCCTACTTCCATGCGGTGACGGGTTCCGGACGGTTGTCCAGCCGGGACCCCAGCAGGACGTAAAGCGCCCCGCCGCCGCCATCGTGCGGCTGTGCCTCGCAAAAGGCCAGGATGTCCGGCTGTTGTTTCAGCCAGTTCACGGCCAGGGGTTTGAGTACGCCGCCGGTGACCCCTGACCCTCGACCCTTGCCGTGAATCAGCAGCACGGTCCGAAGGTCCGCCTCCAGGCATTCGTTGATGAAGCGTTCCAGGGCGGGCTCCGCTTCGGCGCCGCGCAGGCCGTGCAGGTCCATTGACTCCTCAATCGCAAGCCTGCCCCGTCGCAGCTGCTTGACCCTCCAAGGAGAGATGCCTGCGCGCACAAACAGGACCGCCTGGTCCATGTCGGTCCGATCCACCGCCACCGGTGCCGCGGTCCTCCCGGTCCGGGACGCAGGGGGTCCTGTCCCTCGGGGCCGCACCTGACGGGCGGCTGCCGGCTTGCCATCCGCCCCGGTCGGGGAGTAGTGGACCCTGGACACGCCCAGGCTTTTCATGGCTTGCCGAAACAGGTCGCCGTCGTCCCCGCTGTCGCTGTCGTTGCCGCCGGCCATTCGTGCAGTGGGCCCCGCCGTGGGTTATGTCAGGGTTTTCAGGTAACGGTCCGCGTCGAGCGCCGCCATGCACCCGGTACCCGCCGAGGTGACCGCCTGACGGTAGACATGATCCATGACATCCCCGGCGGCAAAAACCCCCGGCACGCTGGTGGCGGTGGCGCCGCCGTCCATGCCTCCCTGGGTCACCAGGTAGTCGCCTTCCATGTCAATCTGCCCCTGGAACAGGGCGGTATTCGGCGTATGGCCGATGGCAATGAACACGCCCATCAGATCGATGTTCTTTTCCTCGCCGGTTATCTTGTTGCGGATGCGCATCCCGGTGACGCCGCTGTCATCGCCCAGGACTTCCTGGAGTTCACTGTCCCATTCGATGGCGATATTGCCGCCGTTCTTCTGGATCTTCGCCATCAGGTGATCAACCAGGATGGCCTCGGCGCGCAGTTCGTCCCGGCGGTGTACCAGTGTGACCTTGCTTGCAATGTTGGACAGGTAGAGCGCTTCTTCGACCGCCGTATTGCCGCCGCCGATGACGGCCACTTCCTGACCGCGGTAAAAGAACCCGTCGCAGGTGGCACAGGCGGATACGCCCTTGCCCTTGAAGGCCTCCTCGGAGGGCAGGCCGAGGTACCTGGCGGACGCCCCGGTGGCAATGATCAGCGCATCGCAGGTATAGACCCCGCTATCCCCTTCAAGCCGGAATGGCGCCCTGGTTGCCTGGGCGGTATGGATGTGGTCGAAGACTATCTCGGTGTCGAACCGCTCCGCATGCTTTTGCATGCGGATCATCAGGTCGGGACCCTGCAGCCCCTCGACGTCGCCGGGCCAGTTGTCAACGTCGGTGGTGGTTGTGAGTTGGCCTCCCTGTTCGAGGCCGGTGATGAGTACCGGTTCCAGGTTGGCCCTGGCGGCATAGACCGCAGCGGTATATCCGGCAGGACCGGAACCCAGGATCAGGAGTCTTGCATGATGGGAATCGGGCATTTGTCGTCGGTTTCCTTGCGTGAAATGGGTTCGATCGAAAACGGTAGAAGGACCATTGCTGACCGCCGGCGATGGCGCGGAAAGCAGGGCCGCCTTCCGAACGCAAAACCGGATTATAACCGTGCGGCCTGCGCTGCGGACCGCCTGTCCGGAACACCCTCGGGATGACCCGGATTCGGATCATTTCGCCACCGTTTGCGGTTCCCGGAACCTGCCGGGCGCAGCCCGGCGGGCCTACTGCAAGGACTGGTAGTAGTCGATCAGGATTTTCGCAACTTCGGGGCGTGAAAACTCCGGCGGCGGGGCGATCCCGTTGCCGAGCATTTCACGTACCTTGGTGCCTGAAAGGAGGATGAAATCGTCCCTGGTATGATCCGGGGCCTCGCGCATCATCACGACCCTGTCGAGCTTTTTTGACCAGGCGGTATGGTCGGCACGGAAGATCTCGATGTCCAGGGCGTCTTCGGGGACCTCTTCGTCGAAGATGGTCTGGGCGTCGAAGGCGCCGTAATAATCGCCAACGCCGGCGTGATCCCGGCCGATGATGAAATGGGTTGCCCCCATGTTCTGGCGGAAGATGGCGTGCAGTACAGCTTCCCTCGGTCCCGCGTACAGCATGTCGAAGCCGTAGCCCGTGATCATCACGCTGTTGGGGGGAAAATACAGTTCCGCCATCCTGCGGATGGCCGCGTCGCGCACATCCGCAGGGATGTCGCCGGGCTTGAGCTTGCCGAGCAGCATATGGATGACGCAGCCGTCGGCCTCCAGGCGTTCCATGGCGATGCGGCAGAGCTCCTCGTGGGCGAGATGCATGGGGTTGCGCGTCTGGAACGCCACCACGCGGTTCCATCCGCGCCTCCCGATCTCCTCCCGGATCTGCACGGCGGTACGGAACGTGTCGGCGAACTCGGTTTCAAAATAGCTGAAATTCAGCACACGGACGGGCCCGGACAGCAGTGCCCGGCCCTGGGCGACGAATTCGGCCACCCCGGGATGTTCCCGGTCGGTGGTACGGTAGACCCTCTCACAGATGAAATCCACGTCTTCGTCGGTCAGCCTTTCCACCGCCTCGAGGTTCAGTACCGCGATCACCGGCCGTCCGTCCACGTTGGGGTCCCGCAGGGCCACCTCGCATCCCGGGCTGAGATGATCCGCGCCGTCAACCAGGCAAAGTACCGGCGAGGGCCAGAACGTGCCGTCCCGGGTCCGCATGTCTTGCGCCACGCCGAGTGCGTCGTCACGGTTCATGTAGCCGGCCAGCGGAGTGAAGTAGCCGCCGCCCAGCATGACCGCATTGGCGGCCCCCGAGGAACTCATGACCACCGAAGGCATGGATTCCGCGGCAATCGCAAGGCGACGGTTTTCCGCGGGATCGCCGACGAACAGCGGCATCAGCGTTGCGGAACCATGGGGATTGATCATGTGCTGGTCGGTCCTCGAATGGATGAGGGAAATCTGCGGGCGGCTCAGGCCTTTCTGCGTGCCGATACGGCGGCGGCCAGTTTCTCGAGCACCGGAACCGTGTCGTCGAAGGAAATACATGCGTCGGTGATGCTCTGGCCGTAGGTTTCGGCCTTGCCGTCGACCACGTCCTGCCGCCCGGACACCAGGTTGCTCTCGATCATGACGCCCATGATGCGATTCTCTCCGTCCGAGACCTGGGCACAGACGTCATCGCAGACGCTGATCTGGTTTTCGGGAATCTTCCGGCTGTTGGCGTGGCTGAAGTCGATCATGACCTGGGGGGCGAGGCCGGCCCGGGCGAGCTTCTCGCACGCTTCCTGGACATGCCCGGCATCGTAATTGGGTGTTCGGCCGCCGCGAAGGATGATATGGCAGTAGGGGTTGCCGGTGGTCGTGTAGATGGAGGACTGGCCGTATTTGGTCAGGGTGAGGAAACGGTGGGGCCGGGCGGCCGCCCGGATGGCGTCCACCGCGATGACCAGATTCCCGTTGGTGCCGTTCTTGAGCCCCACCGGGCAGGAAAGACCGGAGGTCATCTCCCGGTGGACCTGGCTTTCCGTTGTCCGGGCTCCGATTGCTCCCCAGGAAATGAGGTCGGCGAGATACTGGGGGGTGATGAGATCCAGGTATTCGGTACCGGCCGGCATGCCCATCTCATTGAGATCAAGCAGCAGCCTGCGGGCCAGATGCAGCCCCTTGTTGATGTCGAAGGATTCGTCAAGGTCGGGATCATTGATCAGCCCCTTCCATCCCACGGTGGTACGCGGCTTTTCGAAGTACACCCGCATCACCAGGAGCAGTTCTCCGGCCAGGCGTCTTTTCTGGGTGAGCAGCCGCTCGGCATAGTCCAGGGCCGCGGCCGGGTCGTGTATGGA
>JAJDTE010000110.1:0-9218 GCA_022827325.1 Gammaproteobacteria bacterium
GCAGCGCAGTACCGCTGCCTGAATGGTATCCAGCCGGCCGGTGATGCCGGTGCGGACGTTGTCGTACTGGCTGGTGCCCATGCCATGAAAGCGTATGGACCTGAGCACTTCGGCCCGCTCCCCGTCGTCGGTGAAGACCGCGCCGCCATCCCCGTAGCAGCCGAGTGGCTTCGCCGGGAAGAAACTGGTGGCGGCGAGATCACCGAACGTGCCGACCCTGCGACCTTCCCTGCCGCCCCCGAAGCTCTGGGCGGCGTCAGCCAGCACGAACAGGTCATGCCGCGCGGCGATCTCGCTGATCGCCCCGTAGTCCGCAGGCAGGCCGAACAGGTCCACCGGTATGATGCCCCTGAGATTCATCCCGCCCTGCCGCCTGATCCGCCTGACGGTTTCCTCGAGCCGGTTCACGTCGATGTTGAACGTGGTGTCCTCGACATCGACAAAAACCACCGTGGCGCCCAACAGCTGGATCACTTCAGCGGTGGCCACAAACGTGAACGACGGCGCGATCACCGCGTCGCCGGGCCCGACACCGTAACTCATCAGGGACATCAGCAGTGCATCGAATCCGCTGGCGGCGCTGACCACGTGCCCCGCGCCGCAATACTCGGCGAGCTCATCCTCCAGGGCGTAGACCTCCGGCCCCATGATGTACTGACCGTGCGCAAACACGGCATCGATCGAGTCACGGATGTCGGTTTCGAGGCGCCGGAACTGCGCATCGAGATCCACGAATTTCATGACCGGATACCTGACGGATTGTACATGTGCTCCCCTGGTTCAGCGGATGTCCAGTTGCCATGACCTGATGGGCGGACGGTCCCGTCCGTCACCCGGATACACTAGGGCGGCGACTGCCGGGAAAGGCATTTTGACCTGCACCCCCGCAAACGAGGCGGGCATGCCGCTGATGTCCGTACCGGAAAAAAGTCCGGCCCGCGGCGTATCGAACCAGCAGGAACCGGGCATGTCGAACAGCGCCACCTGCCCCAGGTTGTAGCGGATGCCTACACCCAGGGCCTTGCCGTAGGCTTCCTTGCGTGTCCAGCAGCACAGCATGGCGTCATTGCGCAGTCTCTTCGGCATGGCATTCCAGGCAGTGCGTTCCTCGGCGGTCAGTTTTCTCGCGGCCAGGCAGTCCGCGCTGGTACGCCGCGGCAGCACCTCGATGTCCACGCCGAGTTCCCGGTCGTCCGCCAGGGCGTACAGGACCCTGTCCCCCGAAAGACTGTAGTTGAACCTGAGCCGGCCGCCGGCGCCGTCAAGCAGTTCCGGCTTGCCGCGGGTACCATAACCGAAGCGGATGTCTTTCGCGGGAATGCCGGTATACGCCGACAGCAGGTACCGGGCGCCCGCCCGGCCGCCGAGATACAGCCGGCGTTTTCCGGCATCGACAATCCGCTCTCCACGACTGATGTCGGCCGGCGTAAGACAGGCGGAAAGGGTGCCGCCGAGGGAAGCAAGGTCAACGGCCCACAGGTGGATGTCGCCCTGCAGCGGCGCGGTGTCCCGGGGCCGGGGAACAGCAGGCCTCCAATCCAGGGAGAGCATGCCGACATGGTCGCTCAGCGCCGGCTCGCTAGACATCAAAGGCCGGTGAATAGCTGTTCATCTGCGTCAGGGCGTTTTCCTCCGTGCTGGTGTCGAGACCCTGGCCCTTTCTCTGCAATATGCGGTACTGCAGCCCCTGGCGATCGAACAGCGCCGTACCGTCATCCAGCCCGAGTTCCACGACCAGTCCCTCGCCCGGCATGCTGAAGATGCCGACCAGCCGGGATTTCTCTCCTTGTTTGCGCCTGCTCATCTATCCGCACTCAGGACAGGAACAACCGATACACCGGGTTGCCGGTTTCCTCGCGGTAGGAATACCCGAGGTTGCGCAAAAAGCCCCTGAATGCCGTCCGGCCTTCGGGAGGCACCGCGATTCCGCACAGGACCCGTCCGAAGTCGGCGCCGTGGTGGCGGTAGTGGAACAGCGTGATATTGAAATTCGAACCCAGCTGGTCGAGGAATTCCCGCAACGCCCCGACACGTTCGGGAATCTCGAAACTGAAGATGCGTTCGTGTTCGAGTCCCGGCGCGCGACCGCCCACCATGTGCCGCGCATGCACCTTGGCGACCTCGTTGTCGGTCAGGTCCAGCGTGGGGAAACCTACCGATTCAAGCTTGGTGACAAGTTTCTCGATCTCGTCCCTTTCCTTGATCTGGACGCCGACAAAGATATGCGCACACTCGTCGGTCGAATAGCGATAGTTGAATTCCGACACCTGCCGATTGCCGATGAAGCCGCAGAAACGCCGGAACGAGCCCGGCTTTTCGGGTATGGTCACAGCCAGGATGGCCTCGCGGCGCTCGCCGATTTCGGCGCGTTCCGAGATGTGGCGCAAACGGTCGAAATTGATGTTGGCGCCGGAACACACCGCCACAAGGTTCTTGCCCCGGACTGTCTCGCCCCTGTCTTCATGCTCCTTGAGCCATCGCTTGACGCCGGCGATCCCGAGTGCGCCCGACGGTTCCACCAGGGTCCGGGTATCCTCGAAAATGTCCTTGACCGCGGCACAGATTTCGTCCGTGCTGACCCGAATGAACTCGTCCACCATGTCACGGCAGAGCCGGAAGGTCTCCTTGCCCACCTGCTTGACGGCAACGCCATCGGCGAAAATACCCACCTGTTTCAGCTTCAGCCGCCTGCCCGCCTTCACTGACCTGTACATGGCATCGGAATCTTCCGGCTCGACGCCGATGATGCGCACACTGGGCTGGACCTGCTTGACATAGACCGCCACCCCCGCGGTCAGTCCGCCGCCGCCCACCGGCAGGAAGATGGCGTCGATGGGATCAAGGCTCTGCTTGAGGATTTCCATGCCCACGGTTCCCTGGCCCGCGATGATGGCGGGGTCGTCGAATGGGGAAATCAGCAGCCTGTTCTCCCTGCGCGACAGGTTTGTTGCGTATTCTGAAGCACCGTCGAAACTGTCACCGACCAGCCGCACCTCCGCGCCCCAGCGTTCCACGGCCTCGACCTTCACCGCGGGTGCGGTCTGGGGCATCACCACGATGGCACGGCAGCCCAGCTGGTGGGCGCTCATTGCCACGCCGATGGCATGGTTGCCGGCGGATGCCGCCACAACGCCACGACGAAGCTGGGCTTTCGGCAGGGATGCCATCTTGTTGTAGGCGCCCCGTATCTTGTAACAAAACACGGGCTGTTGATCTTCCCGCTTCAGCAGGACGTGATTGTCCAGGCGATCCGACAAAAGCCGTGCATGATCGAGCGCAGTTTCGCGGGCAACATCGTACACCCTGGCATTGAGGATGTCGGTCAGGTAGGTATGGGGGGACTTGGTTGTCATGGAAATGCCATTGCAATCCTGGAGGCTCTGCTGACGGTAGCGATTCGCGGAAAACCGGGGATTATAATCCCCATTTTAAAGTACAGAAAACGCTGGCGTGAGGTTTCCCGAGTGAATAGGAATTCAGGCGGCCGGTCAGGCGCAGGCCGAAGGATGACGCGATGAATACATGAAGATACGATGAAGATACGATGAAGATACGGTTGGTGATCTGCATGTCGGCCGCGGTGGCCATCTCCGGCTGCGTGGCGATGTCCGAGGAGGAATGCCGGTCCGCGGACTGGCGCACGGTGGGATACGAGGACGGAACCCGGGGCATACAGAGGATCTCGGATTACCGCCAGGCCTGCGCCAAGGCCGGGGTTATTCCCGATCTCGACGCCTATCTGCACGGGCTCGACGAAGGGCTGTCGGTCTACTGCCGTCCGGCAAGGGGATACCGGACGGGACGCAGCGGGCGTCTCTACGGCGGCGTGTGTCCCGAGGATCTGGAGCCGGGGTTTCTCGACGCCTATACCGTGGGCCGCCGGGTGCATGCGGCCGAAGGCGAGGCGGCGGGCTGGCGTAGAACTGTCGACGGCCTCGATGAGCGCATTGCCGAGGCCGAGGAGGCGATAGACGAACTGGAATGGCAACTCGACAACGCGGACCTGACGACGGAACAGCGCAGGGCCACGAGGGCGGATATCTACGAGTTGCTGACGGAGACAATTCCGTGGCTGCGTGAAGAACGCAGGGAGGCGATCGCATCGCTGCGGTACGCGCTGGACAGGTTCGAGGCGCTGCTGGACAACCCGTACGAACGGTAGCGGCGCCCGGTCCGGTTCCGCCGGCACCGGATCGTGGAAGCTGCCCGGACCCGTTGTTACATGCCCACCCGAATCCAAAGGCCCGGACCGCATTGCACGGGCACTGCAGATGTTGACATGGCGTCCCGGCGGACTATATCTTTCTTGGCATCAACCTTCAGTCCACGTTGCTGCGGTGGTGCATGTCATGTCCGGTCCCGATATGGGCCCAGTGGATTCGAAGCACGTGGTCCAGGCCGGGCCGCCTGCATCGTAGCCTGCCCCGGCCGAACCGGCATGCTTGCCGCCATGCCATGAATTTCCGGTTTCGATAATGCCCGGCGCACCGCTTACCCGCGAAGTCGTTCGTAACCAGCCCCGTCCGGTCCTGTGGAAGAAAACGGCATAACAAAAGAGTCATTCGCAAAACGGTTTGCCGAAAGGGTGCTCGCGGCCCGGTGGCGGGTCATCCTCGCCACGCTGTTCCTGGTTGCGGTCGCATCAAGCGGTATTGCCCGGCTCGAATTCTCCGCCAACTACCGCATCTTCTTCGACGACGACAACCCGCAGCTTCTGGCCCTGGAAGCGCTGGAGAACACCTACGGGAAGAACGAAAACATCGTGTTCCTGGTGATTCCGGACGATGGTGACGCCACATCGCAAAGCGCACTGTCGGCCGCCGCCTGGCTCACGGAATCCGCCTGGCATACACCCTACTCGAGACGCGTCGACTCGCTCGCCAATTTTCAATACACAACCGCAGACGGCGACGATCTGTACGTGCGGGATCTGGTTGATCCCCAGGAACTGGCCCAGCCTGAGACGCGGTCCCGGATCCGCGATGTCGCTTCGTCCGACCCCCGTATCGCCGGCAGCATGCTCTCCCTGAACGGGGATGTCAGCGTTGTAAGCGTCACCGTCGAACTGCCGGAGGAGGGCCTGCTGGAAGCCGTGGCTGAAATTGCCGGGTTCGCCAGGTCCGTCGCCGCGGAGGCGGAAGAACGGTTTCCCGGCGTAGACCTCCGTATCGTCGGCACGGTCATGATCAACCAGACCTTCCTGGAAGCATCGATCGACAGTCAGAAGATCTTCCTGCCCGCCAGCCTGCTGCTCATGGCTCTGATCCTCGGCGTCCTCATCCGGGGCTGGGCGGGGGTGGCGGCAACCGGAATGGTCATCGTCTTTTCCATTCTCGCGTCAATGGGCCTTGGCATGTGGGCCGGGCTGCCCTTTTCCCCGCCCATCTCGCCGGCACCCACCATCGTACTGATGATTGTCGTGGCGAACTGCGTGCACCTGCTGGTGGCCCTGCAGCAGTGTCTGCGTGCCGGGCAAAACAGACACGATGCCATCGTTGAATCCGTCAGGCTGAACCTGTACCCGGTATTCCTGGCGAGTCTCACGACGACGCTTGGATTCCTGAGCATGAACTTCTCCGAGGTGCCGCCCTATCGCCATCTCGGCAGCTTCGTTGCTTTCGGCATCGCCACCTCCTTCATTCTCTCCGTCACCTTCCTTCCGGCCCTGCTTTCGCTTCTCCCGATTCGTGCCACGAAGGAACGCCGATTCGGCGGAACCGCCATGGTCCGCCTGGCAGATTCCGTGCTGCGCTACAGAAAGGCGATCCTGTGGGGATGGATTCTGATCGTACCCCTCGTGCTTCTGGCCATTCCGCGCAACGAACTGAATGATGTCCTGGTTCATTTCTTCGATGAGAGCGTCGAATTCCGGCAGGATACGGATTTCATGGACGAACACCTGAGCGGCAACACCCTGCTCGAATACTCGCTGGAAGCGACTGCCGAGGGCGGTGTCACCGACCCCCTGTTCCTTGCCGACATCTCGAAATTCGCCGACTGGTACCGTGAACAGCCCCCCGTACGCCACGTGGCGGTCATCACCGATACCTTTCGCCAACTCAACAAGAGCATGCATGGAGACGACCCGACCGCCTACCGGATTCCGGAAAGCCAGGACCTGGCGGCACAATACCTTCTGTTGTACGAACTCTCGCTTCCCCAGGGCCTGAACCTGAACAACCAGATCGACAGGTCCAGATCAGCCACTCGCGTGTCGATTTCGGCGGAAACGCTGGATACACAGGAGGTGCTTGAACTGAACGCGCGTGCCGAGGCCTGGCTGAAGGACAACGCGGCCCATGTCGCAGACGTCAACAGCACCGGTCCCGCCGCACTGTTCGCCTATATCGGACAGCGCAACATCCGCGCCATGCTGGTCGGGACTCTGGTCGTGCTCCTGGCCATTTCCGCCATTCTCCTGTTCGCCCTGCGGTCACTGCGGCTGGGCCTGATCAGCATCATCCCCAATCTGGTTCCCGCCGCGCTGGGCTTCGGTGTCTGGGGGTTGACGGTGGGACAGGTGGGCCTCTCGTTATCCGTGGTGGTTGCCATGACCGTGGGCATCGTCGTGGACGATACGGTGCACTTTCTCAGCAAGTACCGCCGTGCGCGGCGCGAATACGGCCAGGATACCGAGGCAGCGGTGCATTACGCCTTTGACACGGCCGGCCGGGCCCTTTTCACAACGACGGTGGTGCTGGTGGCCGGCTTCTTGATCTTCGTGTTTTCCCCGTTCGTTCCCACCGCGCAGGTTGGAGTGCTGACCGCGATGATCATTGCCTTTGCGTTCATTGCCGACCTGACGCTCCTGCCGGCACTGCTGACGGTGGTGGACCGGGGCCCAGCCAGGCGGGACGCGCCGGCATCCTGATGAGCCGTCTGGGATGGATTGCGGGAAGTGGAGCCGTCCGGCCCTTCCCGGTGATGCAGTACCATCCGTCCCTGCCGGAAGCTTCATGACGGGCACCTCCCCTGCAGGGGATGCACAACACGGTGCCGGCGACCGTCGGAATCGGCGGGGGGCGAAATGCGGCCCCGATCAGAACCATGGGACCGGATACGGCCCCCTCCAGGCGTTCAGCCGACGCACATCTAATCGGATTTCCCGACCCCTGGAATTTGCTCTTTCCTGGTCGAGATTGCATATAATCTCCTAAATCTTCACTCAGGCCGAATGAGATTTACTTTGTCCTTGCTGAATCTCTACGAGGAGGTTGCCCGCGGTCGTGTTCAATAATCCATTTGATTCATTTCACAATACGGTTGCCGAGGCAAAGGAGGAACGTGAACAACTCGACCGGCTGCTGACGATCTCCACGCCCCGGGAGCGTCTGCTGGTCGCCGCCATCGCCGTGATGCTGCTCATCCTCGGGACCTGGTTCTTCTATGGCAACGTGCCCCGCAGCCTTGCGCTGGACGGTGTGCTGGTCGAGTCCGGCGAAAGCCTGCCCGAGGGAAACCGGTCCTTGCAGGCCCTCGTCTGGGTCAAGAGCGACATCGCGCCGCAAATCAAGGCCGGAATACCGGCGGCGATAGAACTGGATATGGCGGACGGAGAGGCAGACACGCTTGACGGAGAGGTCGCGGACATTACCGCCGTGCCCCTGCACGGGAGGCTGGCGGCGCTCGAAACCGCGGTGCCGGTTTCCGTCCACCGCATCGTCGTCACGCTCGATGAAAGCCACGACCTGACTTCCCTTGCGGACAGGGAGTGCCGGATCTTCCTCGAACTTGGCAGGCAATCACCGATTGCATTGTTCCGAATGAAGCAATCGTAAGATGGTCGCCTCTAAAGGGGCTGCTGACCAGGCCGCCACAGACTCCCGGAAAAGGAGGGTAGTCACCCCGGTCCTGTTGCAGATGCACGCGTCGGAATGTGGCGCAGCCTGCCTGGGCATCATACTGGCCTACTTCGGGCGCTGGGTGCCGCTTACCGAATTGCGCGAAAAATGCGAGGTGAGCCGGGACGGCAGCAGTGCCGCGAGCATCCTGCGCGCCTCGAGACACTACGGCCTCGAATGCAATGGACTCAGCGTGCGCGCCGAGCAACTGCAAAAGCTGGAACTGCCCTTGATACTGTTCTGGCAATTCAGCCATTTCGTCGTCCTTGAGGGGTTCGACGGCCGTAACTACCATCTCAATGATCCGTCCACGGGACGACGCAGGCTTTCCGTTGAAGAATTCAACAAGGGCTACAGCGGCATTGCGCTACGGTTCAAGCTCGGCGCCGATTTCAAGCCCGGCGGCGAGCAACCCGGCCTGTTCAGGCAACTGGGCACGCTGCTCGGCGGATCATGGAATGTGCTTGCCGGGGTGATCGCCTGCGGGCTCATGTTGACGTTGCTGGCACTCCTCGTCCCCGCATCCCTCAGTGTTTTCGTGGACGATGTCCTGCAAAACCATGGGCCATGGGGCGGACTGGTGGCAGCCCTGCTGTGCGGTGGAGTTCTGGTATACATCCTGTCCCTGCTCAAGCACCGGTTCCTGAAGCGTCTCGCAATCCGGATTTCGGTGACCGGCCACAATCGTGGCCTGTCGCGCCTGTTGCGGTTGCCGGTGGAGTTTTTCGAGCACAGGCTGGCCGGCGACCTGACCGACCGGGTCTCGTCCATTGACAGAATCGCGAAGAATCTGACGGACCAGTTCCTGGTGCTCATGATCGACATGGCCATGAGCGTGGTGTTGCTCATCGCGATGCTTGCGTACGATATCCTGCTGACGCTGATTGTGCTGCTGCTGGCGCTTGTGCACGGCATCCTGGCCCACTTTCTAAACGCCCACCGGGCGGTCCGAAGCCAGACGATGAGGCGCGAACAGGGATTGCTGATCGGTCTCGGCATGCAGATGCTGAACCATGCGGACAACCTGCGCATGACGGGAGCGGATGGCCGTTTTTTTTCGCGCTGGAGTGGCCAGCAGGCGCGCGAACTGCAGGCGCGCCAGGCCTATTCCGAACTGGGTTCCGTCAACACCGCGCTCCCGGGCCTGATTGCCGTACTTCGCAGCGCGGCGATCCTCGGCATCGGGGGCGGCATGGTCATGGCCGGGCAAATGACCCTGGGAACGCTGGTGGGCTTCTATATCCTGGCAGAACTGTTCCTGACTCCCATCGGGCACTTTCTGGAATTCGCCGACAAGCGCCAGGCGCTCGAAACCGACCTGCAGCGGATCGATGACATCTCCAAGGCCGCCGAAGACCCGGTTTTCAATCGCCGGAG
>JAJDTE010000109.1:0-14864 GCA_022827325.1 Gammaproteobacteria bacterium
CCTGTACTGCCAGGCCAACCGCCGCTGCGCCCACACCTTCGTGGTGCTGAAATGGCTCGGTTTCGACAGGGTCCGGTCCTATGCGGGCTCCTGGTCGGAATGGGGCAACGCCGACGACACGCCCATCGAGCACTAGGCCGGTCCCCTGCCGCGCGCACCGGACTTCCAGCTGGCCCTCCGGGGCATGGTGCCGGTCGAGTGCATGGCATGTCCCGGGCCCCCGGCACCCGGCCGGGATACGCGCGGGATTGTCTGTTATCCTCCACTCCCCGTTTTCCGGTATCCCGATTCAATGCCTGTACATCAGCGCCTGCGAGGCGTGATCACGCCGATCCTGACACCGTTCAATGACGATCTCGGCCTGGCCCCGGATCTCTATCTGGAGCACGCTCGCTGGCTGCTGGATCAGGGCATCCATTACCTGTCCCCGTTCGGCACCACGGGTGAAGCCCTCAGCATGGCGCATCGGGAGCGTCTTGACGCAGTGGATGCGCTGATCGACGGCGGCATCGACCCGGCCAGGCTGATGCCGGGAACCGGTCTTTGCAACTTGCCGGAAACCCTGGAACTCACCCGCCACGCGGTGGAGCGGGGCTGTGCCGCTGTCATGACCCTGCCGCCCTTCTTCTACAAGAACGCGGACGATGCAGGGCTCCATGCGTATTTCGACCGCCTGATTCACACCATCGACGATCCCGGCCTCAGGCTCTGCCTTTATCATATTCCCCCCATGGCCGGTATCGGATTTTCCCCGGAACTGGCAGGCCGTCTCGCCGCGGAGTTCCCGGACGTGGTGGTTGCCTACAAGGACAGTTCCGGGGATTTTGAAAACACCCTGGCCGTGATGCGGGCGGCGCCCTCGCTGTCCGTCTTCCCCGGAGCGGAAACGTATCTCATGGTTGCCATGGAAGCCGGCGGCGCCGGTTGCATATCGGCCACCTGCAACGTCAACCCCGCCGCCATCCGCGAGGTCTTCGATCTCATTGCCGGCGAAGGGGACGGAGATCTTTCCCGGGCCGACCGGGCCATGCGGGAACTGCGCAGTTGCATCGAGGGATATGCGCCCATCCCGGCGATGAAGGGCCTGCTGGCTGCAGGGCGCGGAGAGCCGCGCTGGCGCAATGTCAGGCCGCCGCTCTTGGTTTCATCGGCGGACCAGACGACCGGGTTGTTGGGTACCCTGGGAGACGCCCTGCGGCCGTTGTAGGAGCGCAGCAGCGCCCGTCGGGACGGTTGTCCGAACCGTGTCTGGTGCGACGGACGGCGTCCGGACAACGGGGGATCACCGTTTTTGCCTGACCTTCCACGAACCGGTGTTCGGTATCGTCTGGAAATTCATCTGACCGCAATCCCCAAACAGGATATAAAAATTCCAGTTGAACCTTGTTTTGGAGGGATTTTTCTTGTTTTGTTCCTGATGCGACACACTATGTCCTGATCCGGTAATGAATATCGGGAATCGTTGCAGCTTATGGAAGGCCTGCGGGCGCACAGGGGGTGCAGGCATGATCATGAATCAATCGTTTACGGATCGGTAATCATCGTTTGCCCGTTTGGTATGTAGCTTGATCTGCAACGGGAATATGGCGCCGGCCGCTTCCGTCTGCCGATTTGCCATCAACCGGTAAATGATTAATAATGGAACCGCAAAAACACCGTACCTTTCCCGCATCGCCGTTGGCGAAACCCGGTGGCTGGTATGGGTATGAGTCATGTATTGCAACTGATACTGTCGTAGACGGTACGCATGCAGTTTCCCAATTAACCAACCAGATGAATCAACTGCTCATCCAGTAAAACACAATAGGAGTATCAACTGTTATGAACGATAAAGTCACACCAAAATTCAAACCCGGGGAACCAGGGTATTCCGATCTGTCGGCCTACGACAAGGGCCTGGTCGAGAAAGCCGTCAGGGGCGGACACAGCCGCCGCGACGTGCTGAAGCTGATGGCGGTGACGGGCGTATCCCTGGCCACGGCGCAGAACCTGCTGGCCACGGGCGGCCGGGCCATGGCGATGACCCCGAAAAAAGGCGGTTTCGTGCGGATGGCCTCGAACCTTCACGGACCGGACGACCAGCTCGACCCGCCGCTGTTCACCTCCACAATCGATTACACCCGTGGCCGGGCGACCTACAACAGCCTGGTTCAGCACAACGATGATCTGACCACGCGGGGGGACCTGGCGGATACCGTCGAGCCGAACGCGGATGCGTCCGAGTGGACCCTCAAGCTGCGCAAGGGCGTGGAGTTCCATGACGGCACGCCGTTCACAGCGGACGACGTGATCTACAGCATGAACCGTCACATGGGTGACGACTCCACCTCCGTGATCAAGTCGGTGCTGGCATCGATCCAGGAATGGAAGAAGGTGGGTTCCCACGAGGTCAAGTGTATTCTGAACACGCCGAATGCTGACCTGCCGACGCTGCTCGGACTGTTCCAGACCAAGATTGTCAAGAACGGAACCACCGGCGACGGCATCGGCACCGGACCCTACAAGATGGATTCATTCGAGCCCGGCGTGAAGTCGGTGCATTCCCGGAACGAGAACTACTTCCGTGAGGGTGCCTGGCTGGACGGCATGGAGATCACCGCCATCACCGATCCGGTGGCCCGGGTCAATGCGCTGATTGCGGGCGATGTCCAGATGTCGACAGTGATCGATCCCAAGGCGTTCCGCCAGATCGAGTCTGCCGACGGGGTGACGCTGCTGTCCACGCCGGCGGCGCTGCAGGTCGGGATCTGCATTCTCAAGAACACGGCGCCGGGCGAGAACGACGACTTCGTCAAGGGCATGCAGTACATCATGGACCGTGAGCGCATCGTCAAGCGGATTCTCAAGGGCAAGGGGACGTTGGGCAACGACACGCCGGTCTCATCCGCCCACGGACCGGATTTCTGCCACGAGCTGCCGCAGCGCGAGTTCGATCCGGACAAGGCCAAGCACCACTTCGAGAAGTCCGGCTTCAAGACCGCGGAACTGTATGTTGCGCCGGTCATGGCCGGGATCGAGGATGTCTGCCTGCTGGCCCAGGCCAACTGCGCCAAGATCGGCTTTGACCTGAAGCTGAAGAAGGTGCCCACCGACGGCTACTGGGGTGCCATCTGGATGAACGAGCCCCTGAACGTGGTCACCTGGAACATGCGGCCCACCGCCCAGTCCCAGATGGCGATCCAGTTCGGCCCCGGTGCGGCCTGGAACGACACCTACTGGAACAATGACCGGATGGGAGAGCTGTTGCAGGCGGTGCTGTCGGAGACGGATGCCGCTAAGCGACACGCGATGATGTGCGAGATGCAGACGCTGATCCACAACGGCAGCGGCATGGTGATCCCGGCATTCTCCAACATCAACGACGGCATTGCCGACAACGTCATGGGCATGCCGAAGGTGCCGCTGGGCCAGCTCGGTGCCTGTGAATGGCCGGAATTCGTCTGGCTCGCCTGATGCATCGGCCGTAGGTCTTCGCAAGGCAATTCGGGGAGGCCTGCATTGGTTTCAGTGCAGGCCTCTTTGTTTACTCAACCGGGACAGGAAAGCCCTAGCTCACGAGGAACAGAACAATGATGATGCAAATGGCTTTGCGCCGGGTCTGGATTGGCATAGCCACCATGTTCGTGGTCTCGGTGATCGTATTCATCATGACCAGCATACTGCCCGGCGATGTGGCGCAGATCGTGCTGGGCCAGAGTGCGACCCCGGAAACCCTGGCGGTGCTGCGCAGGGAACTCGGGCTTGACCAGCCGGCCTACATCCGCTATTTCCAGTGGCTGGGCGACATGGCGACCGGCGACCTCGGCACTTCCAAGGCCGGCGGCGCGGCCATCGCCGACCTGATCGGCGGACGCTTCGCGAATACCATGGTGCTGGCCGGACTGGTGGCGCTGATTTCCATCCCGATCTCAATCTTCCTCGGGCTTTGGGCCGCCATGCATCCCGGCACCTGGCTGGACCGTACGGTCACGTTCGGCACCCTGTCCACGATTTCCGTGCCCGAGTTCTTCATCGCCACCCTGATGGTGCTGATTCTCGCGGTCAACCTGCACTGGCTGCCGTCCACGGCCATGTTGCGCGACAACATGACCTTTCTGGAATTCATGCGGGGCATGGCGATGCCCATCATTACCCTGGTGATCGTGGTGTCGGCACAGATGATCCGCATGACCCGGGCCGGCATCCTGAACGTGATGAGTTCCCCCTACATCGAAATGGCGATCCTCAAGGGGGTCCCCAGGCGGAGAATCATCCTGCGCCACGCGTTTTACAATGCCATCGGCCCGATCATCAACGTCATCGCGCTGAACCTGGCCTACCTCGTCAGCGGCGTGGTGATCGTGGAAACCATTTTTGCCTATCCGGGCCTTGCCAAGCTGATGATCGACGGGGTCCAGACCCGGGATCTGCCCCTGGTGCAGGCCTGTGCCATGATCTTCTGTGGCACCTACGTGCTCCTGATACTGGTTGCGGACATCGGATCCATCGTATCCAACCCGCGTCTTCGTCACCCGAAGTAAGGAGGAAACCGCAATGAGTGAATCAGAGAACAAGAACGGAAACCAGAACGAGGAAGTCGGGCAGGAAGTCATCGAGCAGCTGGACAAGTTCGACGAACTGCCGGATGCGCCGCCCAAACGAAAGCTCAAGCTGTCCTGGGTCGGGAAGATTTCCACCGCGATCGTGGTCTTCTGGGTGGTCATCGCGGCCATCGGTCCCTTCATCGCGCCATTCCACGAAATGGACATGGACGGCGACGACAGCTTCCTGGACGCCCACAGCAACGAATACGGCACGTTCCACCTCGGCACGGACTACCTCGGCCGCGATACGTTCTCCCGGATCATCTGGGGCGCGCGCATGACCATCGGTATTTCCCTGGCCTCCACGATACTCGCCTACCTGATCGGCATCACCCTCGGTATCGCCGCGGCGGTGAAGGGCGGCTGGGTGGACATGGGAATCAGTCGGGTCAACGACGCCATACTGGCCCTGCCGTCGATCATGCTGGGCCTGATCGCCATCGCGGCGTTCGGGTCGTCGATCCCCATCCTGATCATCATCGCGGGGATCATCTACGCCTCCAGCGTGTTCCGCATCGCCCGGGCCCTTGGCCTGGACATCATGGTGCAGGACTACGTGGAGGCGGCCAAGGTCCGGGGCGAAGGACTGTGGTGGATCATCAAGTCCGAGGTGCTGCCGAATGCGGCGATGCCGCTGGCGACGGACTTCGGCCTTCGCCTCGTGTTTGTGGTGCTGTTCATTTCCAGCCTGAGCTTCCTCGGTCTTGGCGTGCAGCCCCCCCAGGCGGACTGGGGCAGCATGGTCCGGGAAAACCTCGCCGGGCTGACCTACAACTCCTGGGCGGCGGTGTGGCCCGCTTTCGCCATTGCCACGTTCACCATCGCGATCAACCTGATCGTGGATGACATTTCCGCCAAGTCCGGCGGCAGCCTGGCCAAGAAAATGGTGTAGTCCCATGAGCGAACAGCAACTGGAAAAACTCGTGGAGGTCAAGGACCTCCGGATCAGTGCCTACAACGACGAGAAGGAGGAGATTCCGATCGTCAAGGGAGTCACCTTCGACATCTACAAGGGCCAGGTCGTGGCCCTGATCGGCGAGTCGGGCTCCGGCAAGACAACGATCTCCCTGGCTTCCCTGTCCTACACCAAGCCCGGACTCGAATTCACGGGCGGCGAGGTGCTGCTGAACGGAGAGGATGTCCTCACCGCTCCGCCGGCCCGGCAACGCGAGATCCGGGGGGCCAACGTGGCCTACCTGGCGCAAAGCGCAGCGGCCACCTTCAATCCGGCCATTACCATCGGTGAACAGGTGACGGAGTCCGCGGTTCTCCATGGCATTCTGACCCAGGAGGAGGCCACCAAGCGGGCGACAGAGCTGTACCACGCCCTGGAACTGCCGAACCCGGACCGGATCGGAATCCGCTATCCCCACCAGGTCTCGGGCGGCCAGCTGCAACGCCTGATGGCGGCCATGGCCCTATGCGGGAAGCCGGACCTGATGGTGCTGGACGAACCGACCACCGCCCTCGACGTGACCACCCAGATTGAGGTGCTGAAAGCCTTCAAGAAGGTGATCCGGGAAGAGAATTCCGCCGCGATCTACGTCACCCACGATCTCGCCGTGGTCGCCCAGATCGCGGATCATATCGTGGTGCTGTACAGCGGTGAGATCATGGAGCAGGGCAGTGCGGACGAGATCATCAACAATCCCACCCACGCCTACACCAAGCGACTGATGGATGCGGTCCGGCCCAAGCCCGTCGCCGGGCTCGGCACCGCCGTCGGCGAGGAGCATGATCGGGAGGTGCCGGCGGTGTCCGTCGACAACATGACCGCCGGCTACGGCGGCATTGTCAATGGCGAACCGGCGATCACCATCCTGCGCGACGTATCCGTGGACGTGAAGAACGCCCACGTCGTGGGCGTGATCGGCGAATCCGGTTGCGGCAAGTCCACGCTGGCCCGGGTAATGGCCGGCATCCTGCCCCAGGCCAGGGGTACGGTGAAGCTGGAAGACCAGGAACTGGAGGGGAGCCTCAATGACCGCAAGCTGGAGGAACTGCAGAAGATCCAGTTCGTGTTCCAGATGGCGGATACCGCCCTGAACCCGAAGCAGACCATCAGCCAGATCCTGGGCCGGCCGCTGGAGTTCTATCATGGCCTCAAGGGCAAGGAAAAACACGCCAAGGTGACGGAGATCCTCCAGATGGTGGAATTGCCGCCGGAATTCGCCAGCCGCTATCCCATGGAACTGTCCGGCGGCCAGAAACAGCGGATCAACATGGCACGGTCACTGGCCGCCAACCCGGAGGTGCTGCTCTGCGACGAGGTCACGTCCGCCCTGGACAGCATCGTCGGCGCCAACGTGATCAAGCTGCTGACCGCGCTCAGGGACAAGACCGGGGTGTCGTTCGTGTTCATCAGCCATGACCTGTCCACCGTCGCCTCATTCGCCGACGAGATCGTGGTGCTGTACGCCGGCCGCGTGGTGGAGCAGGGACCCACCGACGAAGTCCTGGAGCCGCCGTTCCACCCGTACACCCGGCTGCTCATCAGTTCCGTGCCGGAACTTCGCATCGGCTGGCTGGAAGACACCATGCAGAAACGGGAAATGGCGGTCGGCATCGCCAAGGGCGTGGAAATCACGGCGGTCGGCTGCCCGTTCTACAACCGGTGCCCCATGGGGATCGAGGGAACCTGCGACCAGCAGAGCCCCCCCATCCGGGAACTGGAAGGAGGTCACCAGATCAGCTGCCACCTGACCATAGATGACCTGAAGGAGGCCGAAAAGCATACCCAGCAGATTCTCCATGGATACGAGAAGCTGGTGGATGCATCCCTGAAACCCCACGGCTGACGGCCTGTAGCGGAGACGACAATGAGCAAACACGAAGCGCTGACCAGGATGGGGGTTCAGAACCCTGACGAAATCGCCCGTTACGAGCTGTATTCCGTGGACCACATGGACATACTCCGCATCATCTACGACCGGCAGAAGGGATCCTTTCTGCCGGTCACCCGGAAGTACCGGTTTCCGCAGCTGAAGAAATCCACCCTGGTGGACAGCGGCACCAGGGAAACCCGGGTACTGTTCGAGAGCTCCGCGGAACTGCGCGCTGCCGTGGCGGAACTGGACGGCCTGATGAAACAGAGAAAGACCACCTCGGTGGGAAAGGAGGCGCTGGTCAGCGAGGTGCGCCTCCTGGAAGAGGAGGTTGCGGCGCGGATCAACCACATCAAGTCCCTGCTCGACCAGATGTAGGGCGTTCCAGGTCTCCTTGCGCACGCACGGAGGCGCGCGGGCCCTGCGTCAGGGCGTTCCCTCGCCGGATTCCCAATCCTCCTTGGCATGCTGCTGCATGCATTCGAATGCCGCGCTGGACGGATGCATCGCCGTGGGTGTGACCGACAGCCGGGGCCCCTTCCTGAGCACCCGGCGCCGGGTCATGCGCCAGGTCCCGAACAGGCCGGTGAACAGGTGCGCGGAGCCCATGCACCAGAAGAACCAGGCATTGCCGAACCAGTCCATCATGGCGGCCACGAACACGGGGCCGGCGACGGCGCCCAATCCGCCGACCAGCACCAGCGTGCCACTGGCGGCAATCATCTGGCTGGGGTCGAGATGATCGTTGATGTAGGCGATGCACACCGAGTAGAGCGGCAAGGCGAGCCCGCAGAATCCCCCCACCGCCACCAGCAGGATCAGGCTGTCCCCGCGGGACAGCGGGATGCAGCCAATGGCGGACAATCCGGCCAGCAGTGTGGTCACCGTCAGCACCTTGCGCCGGTCAAACCGGTCGGACAGCGCCCCGATGGGCCACTGCATCAGCACCGTGCCGATCACGGCCGCGGTCATGAACCAGGAGATCTCGCGGAGCGAAAGCCCGAGGCGCTGGGCATATACCGGGCCCAGGGCGAAGAACGTTGCGGTGACCAGTCCCACCATGAACATGCCCAGCATGCCCAGGGGGGATATCCGGTAGAGAGCAAGCATCCGGATATTCACCGACTTCTCATGGCCGGGGGATTCCGTGGCGGACAGCAGCAGGGGCACCACCGCGATGGAGATCAGGATGGATGTGAGCACGAACAGCGGAAACCCCCGGGGATCCGCCAGGTTCAGCAGGAGCTGCCCGAGACCCACGCCGACGTAGGTGACCACCATGTAGATGGACAGCAGCTTGCCCCGGGTCTGGTTGGTGGCGCGGTCATTGAGCCAGCTTTCCGCCACGACATAGAGCCCGGCGAAGCAGAATCCGCTGACCAGCCTGAGGGCAATCCAGATCCAGACCTCGATGAACACGGCGTGCACGAGGATTGCGGCCGATGCCATGGCCGCAAGCGCGGCGAAGACCCGCACATGCCCCACCTGGACCATGATCCTGGGCGCAAGGATGGAGCCGGACAGGAAGCCGATGTAGAAGGAGGACATGATCAGTCCGGTGATCGTGGCGCTGAATCCCTCCTGGTCCGCGCGCACCGCCAGCAAGGTGGCCTGCAGTCCGTCGCCCAGCATCAGGATGCCGAACCCGAGCAGCAGCGCCCAGGTGGACAGGAGGATGGGGCCGAGACGCTGGGGGCTTGTTGCCTGATTCATCACCGGATTGTAGCTTCTGCGACAGGCCGAACCAATTTCCGTTCCGGTCCCGTATAGTCGGAAACCACTTCGCCCTCGTGACGGCCCGTCTCCAGATGACCGAGACCCCCCCACCCGAATACCTGTTCTGGTCCGCCGCCCGGTTGGCCCGGACAATCCGCAGCGGGGAACTGACCTCGCGGACGGTGACCGGGGCCTGCCTGGAACAGATCGCCCGGGTCAACCCGGTCATCAATGCGGCCGTCCGGGTGGTGGCCGACAGTGCGATGGAGGAGGCCGGGAAGTGCGACCGGGAGGCGGCCAGCGGTCGGTTCCGCGGCCCGCTGCACGGAGTTCCCATCAGCATCAAGGACTCCATCGACACCGCGGGCATCGTGACCACCGGGGGTACCGAGGGCCGGCGCGGCTTCGTACCGGAGCGGGACGCGACGGTCATGCGCCGGCTCAGGGAGGCGGGTGCGGTGCTGCTGGCGAAAACCAACACCCCGGAACTGACCATGGGCGGGGAAACCGTCAACACCCTCTACGGGCGCACCTGCAATCCCTATGACCCGGCACGCAGTCCCGGGGGCAGCAGCGGCGGGTCGGTGGCGCTGGTGGCTTGCGGCGGGTCCTACCTGGAACTTGGCTCCGACACCGGCGGCAGCATCCGCGAGCCGGCGCATTTCTGCGGGGTGGCGGGGATCAAGCCCACGTCGGGCCGCGTACCGCGTACGGGCCATATCGTTCCCTGGGGCCTCGGCGCATTCGACAGCCTGACCCAGATCGGTCCCATCGCCCGTTACGTCGGGGACCTGTGGCCAGCGCTGTCATGCATCGCGGGCCCGGATGACGTGGACCCGGGTGTGGTGCCGGCCGGATTGCGCGATCCCCGTGACGTGGACGTCGGGGACCTTCGAATCGCCTGGCATCTGGGCAATGGCATCGTGACGCCCGATGCGGACCTGTGCCGGGGGGTGCACGATGCGGCGGCGTGGCTGTCGGATCGGGGGGCGGTGCTCCTGGAGGACTGCCCGGCGGTGCTGCCCGAACTGTCCCGTCTCCTGGTCGAACTCCGCCGGTCCCTGCTGGGGGAAATCCTGCACGGGCTTCTGGAGGCATACGGAACCGGGACGCCCGGCCCCGAACTCGGGGCCCTGCTGTCCGGCGGCGCCCTGTCCGGGGGCAGTGCCGTGGACAACCGCCTGCTGCAGCGCATCGACCGCGCCCGCGGCAGGGCGCTTCGGTTCATGCGGGACCATGACGCCATCCTGTGCGCCCCGTCCATCTCGCCCGCGAGGCCCCACGGAGCGAACGCGGCCATGGACTATGAACACTGGAGCCCGGTGACCTTGTACAACCTGCTCGGATGGCCCTGCGGCGTGGTCAGGTCGGGCACCGATGAAGCCGGGAATCTACCCGTCGGCGTGCAGGTCGTCGCCCCTCCCTGGCGGGAGGATATCGTGCTTGCGGTCCTTGCGGAGATCGAACGGTCGGGAGGCGGGTACCGGCCCCCGGACATTGCGTCTGCACCGGTCCCGGAATCATCGTGAGCGTCCGGCCGAACTTCCTCGTCATCTGCACCGACCAGCAACGGTCGGACAGCCTCGGCTGCGCCGGAAACCGGCAGGCGAGCACCGCGCATATCGACAGCATCGCCCGGAACGGGACCCTGTTTCGCCGGCACAGCACACCGATGCAGATCTGCTCCCCCAGCAGGGCCACCATGCTCTCGGGCCTGTACCCGCGCCATCACGGCCTGGTGGTGAACGGCATGGCGCTGCCCGGGAAAGTGCCGGTGGTCACGGACACACTGGCCGCGGCGGGCTACCGGACCCATGCGGTGGGCAAGATGCACCTGGAGCCCCTGCTGGCCCCGCCGGAATACCGCATGCCGGATTCAAGGGCTTTCTGGAGCCTGCCTGAATCGGACGGTTGGAACGGTCCCCACTACGGGTACCAGACGCTGGACCTCCTGCTCGGCGAGTCGGATACCGCCCACCTGGCCGGGCACTATGCCAACTGGCTGCGCGAGAACCATCCGGACTCCGTCCCGTTGCTGTTGCCCGCAAGCGCCCCCGAACCGCCCCCGGCCGACCTGGACGAGATCTGGCGCTCGGCCATCCCCGCGGAGCACCACTACAACACCTGGATCACGGACCGGGCCATGTCGTTCATCGGTCAGGCCTCCGCCGCGTCCGCGCCTTTTTTCCTGTTCGTTTCCTACCCGGACCCGCACCACCCGTTTGATCCCCCGGCAGAGTATGCGGACCGGTTCGATCCTGCCGGAATGCCGGTTCCCCGGGCGTCGGCCGAGGAGCGCAGCCGCCAGTTGCCCTATTTCAGAGAACTCTATCCCGAGGGGGCGGGTTTCAGGGAACTGTACTGGTCGGCCCGGACGGACCTGGAGGGCGGTTCGATGATCACGACGGACCGGATCAGTGATGAATCCCTCGGGCGCGCCATCGCATACACCCATGCCACCATCCGGATGATCGACGACCAGGTGGGCCGCCTGCTGGAAACCCTGGACCGCGCCGGCCTCGCGGACAGCACGGTCATTCTGTTCACTTCCGATCACGGCGAGCTGCTGGGGGACCACGGCCTGCTGCACAAGGGGCCGCCACCGTACCGGCAATTGACCGAGGTGGCCTGCCTGATGCAGGGCCCCGGAATTCCGGCGGGGGCTGTCGTGGACGCCATGACCAGCCACATCGACCTGGCGCCCACGATACTTGATTTGGCGGGGGTGCAAGGTAAGGGCCATGACTTTGACGGAACCAGCATGACGCCGCTTCTCGGGGATGGGGCGTCCACTCTCAGGGAATTCGATTTCGGTGAATACCATCCCACGGCCCGCACGGATCTCTACAACCAGACTGTGAGAACCGCGGGCTGGCGCCTGACCCTGTACCCAGGGCATCCCGAGTGGGGAGAGCTGTTCAACCTGGCGGAGGATCCGTCGGAGCGGCTGAACCGGTACGGCGAACCCGGTACCGCCGCCGTTGCGGCGGAGCTCCGCGACGTTTTGGAGGAACGGTTTCCTCCCTGCCCCGAGGTGGACAACGAATGGATCTGCAAGTGGTAGCCGGACCGCACGTCCCGGCCTGGAACCCCGCCTCCCTGCTGCGGGGGTAATGGCGCTTCCCGTTTTGGTCAGTCGCCGCGCTCGGTCAGCCTGCCGTCCAGGAATTTATGGATCACGCTCGACAGCAGAGTCTGGTAAGGAATGCCATCTTCGCGGGCTCTCGCATGCGCGAGATTGAAGTCGCGTTCGGTCATCCGGAGATTTACCCTGCGGGATTTGTTGAAGGTATTGCGGGCCGCTACCCGTTCGGTCTCCATTTCCTTTGCGGCATCATCGGCGCGGCGCATTTCGCCTCGCTCGAATTTCTCCAGGATTTTCTGTTCTTCGATTTTCATCTATACGCTCACTCCAGTGATTGCACCCCGCCCTGAAGAACGGGGGTTTCTGCTTCCCGGCCTACTGTGTGCGCCTCTGGCGAATGGGTTCCCGTCCGTTGGTTCATTCCAATCTTGTATATAGTCCATTAATAGACTATATTCTAGAATTGAAACATATATGGAGTAAATCATGCCTGCACAAGCACTACCAGCAACGGCGTTTGATCGCAAGGAACTCTCCGGCCCAGCGCTACGTACGTTCTTTCGCATTGCGATGCTCTGGAGACTCTCGGTCGAGGAACAGATGACCCTGCTCGGGTTGACCGCCCGATCAACTTTCTTCAAGTGGAAGAAGAACCCGAACACCATTCTGCCAAAGGACACGCTGGAGCGTATTTCCTACATACTGGGCATCTACAAGGCGCTCCAGCTTCTGCTCCCCGACCAACAGGCGGCTGACGAATGGGTGAGGCGTCCGAACGTGTCACCTTTGTTCGGTGGTCGTTCCGCTCTTGAACGCATGCTGTCCGGTCAGGTGGCAGACCTCTACGTCGTAAGGCAATACTTGGATGCCCAGCGGGGCGGCTGGGCATGACATTTCCGGTTGCCCGCATCGAATGGAAGCCATGCTGGAGAATCATCCCCAGCCGGTTCCCGCCCATCCAGCTCTTCGAGCGGGTGGCCGATCCGGAAGATCTTGAAGCGGTCTTCGAGATGGACGCGCTCACCAACTCTCGGTTGCGCGCCGAAGTCGGTGACTACGAAATTGTACCGCCAGAAGATCGCATCAGCGGACCCGGGTCCACCGTCATCATGGCAGCATTCACTCATCTGAACCCGACCGGCAGCCGGTTTTCGGACGGAACCTACGGTGTCTTCTATGCTGCCAACGACCTCGACACGGCCATTGCAGAGACGAAGTACCATCGCGAGCAGTTCATGAGTGACACCGCCCAGGGGTACATGGAACTGGACATGCGTGTATACCTCGTTGACATCGACGGGGACCTGCACGACTTGAGAGGCATGAAAACAACCCAGCCGCTTGTCTACCACAACGACAACTATGCAGCAGGTCAGCATATTGCGAGTACATTGCGCGACGCTGGTTCAAACGGAATCGTCTATGACAGCGTACGGTGGGTAGCAGGCCAATGCGCCGCCGTCTTCCGGTCGCCCCTTCTGTCCAACGCCCGCCAAGAGCGGCACCTATGCTACGTCTGGAACGGACAGCAAATAGTCACTGTTTATGAGAAACGGGAATTCGGCTAAGATGACAAGCTCTTACCTTCCTGTGAGGAGCCTGCACCAGTATCTGGAAGGTCCCCACACGGAACAACAGACCCAATAGATTTCGGATGGTGCTCTCGAAACACGATCGCTGGCGCGGTAGGGGCGCTTTTCCGCAGGTTGCCAGTTACCCGTTAAATTGCGACTCATGCTTCATGTTCCATTGATGGTACGGCTCCACCCTCGAGGGGTATCAACCTGCAACCAACTCTGATGGACGATGGGTCAACTAGCAACACCGCCAGCAACCCGAGGACGCCTTTCAGGCGGGACTGCAGAACACTGCTGTCGAAAGAGCGGCAGGTAGACTATGGTCAAGTCACTGGTTCTTGACCTTGGATAGACACAATGCCTGGAAATGAAACACCACCAGTAATATCCTCCGGCAAGATCAGAACATTTGGGCCGATCGGGCCAAAATACGAGGTGGGAGAACCGCTACGCAGGCTGGATGATGGCGACTGGTTGTTTGAAGTAACGTTGGTCGAAAGCGGCGAAAAAACGGAATATCGCTTCACCCACATACAGGATGATCCAGAGGCCGTGTAAAATATGCGGTAGCCTTGGATCTGGATCTTGTCGAAACACAGAAACATTGGCCGAAGGGGTGTCGGAGGCATGTTCCAAATTCGGTGGTATTCTCGGGCAGTATGGCTTCAAGCACGTTCAGGACATCCTGTATGTAACCGAGAACGAGGACATGGCGAATCTATTCCAGGCGATCATGGAACTGCACAATCAGGCGTGGTTCCTTCAATTAGTACGCGACATCCGGGCTTTCAGCATTGAACATTGGTCTGATTTCACGGGTGTGGTGGAACAATTTACCAGGGCCACACTTGCCAGATTTATCTATAGCTGTGTATAGCAGCAAACCTTAACCACTCATCGCAACATAGTGCGCTTCCAGAAGCCACGAAGTCAAACCAGTATGGCGCGACAAACAGGATGAGAGTTCCGCGACAATCTGGATGAGAAAGTGTCGCGACAGTTGAGATGATGCCCTGAAGGAGGTGGTCGTGGCAATGGCCATCGTAGGGGCGGATTTGCCCGCATGGTCCGGCGTATT
>JAJDTE010000221.1:0-24811 GCA_022827325.1 Gammaproteobacteria bacterium
GCCCTAAAAAACATTCTTGCGCCCAACCTTGTCTTGAGTTACGGTGGCTGGGGGTGGGGGCCGCCTTGGGGGGCGCCCGCGGCTCACAATCCACCCCTGTTCCAACTTCCCGGAACCCCGTCCGTGCGGCTGTCTCAGGCGCCCGTCCGGATCCGCACGCCAGTCAACCATCCGAACCGACAGACAATGCAAGATACACCGAACGCCGGCAACGGTCCGGACGCGCTCGTCCCGGCCGGCGCGGAAGCCGCCGAGGCCGGCTTCGTCATGCCCGTGTCGCTGACATGCGCCGCATGGGCCGAATGCGTCGCCTGGTCCGACGAGGACTCCCGCCGCCAGCTGGTGCAGAGCGAACGGGCCCGCCTTGAAAGACTGCTGGAGATGTCCGCCCATGCGTTCTCGCTCTGCGCCGTTCCGTCCGAAGGCATCCTCTTTCCGGTATTCCGCGTTCCCAGGGACGGGCATTCCACCGAGTTCCTGGAAACCACCCTCAGGGCAGTACTCGTCACCGACCGCGGGGAGCCCCTCGTCGTGATCATGCTCCGGCATGAAGGATGAATCCGGCATGGTGAATCCCATGGCAGATGGCATCGCAAATGGCATCGCAAATGGCGCTTGCATCATGATTCACGGCCTGATAGTCTTTTGTTCCATTGGGCCGCGGCACCTCAAGCCGTACCCTGTCCACGACAGCGCCCTTGCGTGGGCGGCCTCCGGGCCCGGCGCTATTTCTCAATTCCACCAGGCGTCCGCCTGATATCCCATGGGGAGACTTCCCCCATGGGGGTTGGTCCGTCTTCCCGTGATTTTTCCAATCATTACCTTAGGGGAGATGAAAAATGACCAGCAACACCCAAAACGCCAACAACCAGAATGGCAACAGTGATCGCGCCTACAACGTGATCGTCAATGGCTTCGGTTTCCTCAACAGAGTCAGGGAAATCAAGCCCCAATCCGGCGAATCGTACCTCGCTTGCAATGTCACTCTGCTTCATGGAGTCGGCGACAACGTCAAGCACGTCCGTCTCGACTGCATCGTCCGCGGGAAGAAGGCCCTGGCCATCGTCCGCAAGCACTTCACCAGCCCCGAGGGCGTGGTGGAGTCCCCTGACAAGATTCCTGTGGTCGCTTCAATGAAGTTCGGCGGTCTGACCGCAGAGCTTTTCGACTACAAGGATCAGGAAAGGGCGGGACAGAAGGGCATTGCTCTCCGCACCACCCTGCTGGACATCACCTGGCTCAAGATCGGTGACACTGTCATCGACCTTCAGTCCGACCAGCAGGAAGGCAACGGGAACGCTCACCAGGCGGAACCGGCCACCGGCAACGGTGAACCGGCGTTCGTCCAGGAAATGCGTAACGAGTACGGCCAAAACGGGTCCGTGAAACTGTCCAAGGACCACCCGCAGTTCGAGGAGCGCAAGGCGTTTCTCAAGAACGCAGGGTTCAGGTTCAACCGGCAGATGACGGCATGGGTCATGCCCGATGACGCGCCGGCACAACCGGCGCCGGCTCCGGCCAAACCCAAGTACGAAATCAACTTCTAGTCGATTCCGGACCCGGGATCGTGGCTGCCCTTCGGGGCAGCCACTCCCGAACCCATACTATCCAGGGCTTCGGTCCTTTCACCCGCATGGGGAGCATTCTTCCCTGCGGGGATGACCGTCTCCTCATGCCAATCAAATATGTGAGGCAATCATGATCACGAAAACCTACAGAGGGCATGACATATGCCGCTGGAACGGAAAATGGCTGATCAGGAGTCACAGCGAATCTCTTCCGAATGAGCTCAGCTGCGATTCGCTCGAGGAGGCCAGGGCCGCAATAGACGAACACCTGGACGGGGAGGGTTAGTCATGTTTCTCAAGGACTTTCACTATCAACAGGTCCTCGACAAATTCGTCGGTGACTACACGATCCACAGAACCATCATCAACGGCAAATTCACCGGATCTACCGTGATGAAAGCCGGCGTCCTAAAGTCCAAGCACGACAATCACGAGGATGCGGAATCATGGATCAGGGAACAGGCTGACTTCAGCGAGGTTCCAACCCGTCATCCCTTCATCGGCTGAACGTCCCTTCCAAGCCCCTTCGGGGGCTTTTCTTGTTTTCTGTTCCCGTATCCAGTTGGCATGTTGCATCTGGTTTTTCTCACTGATATCCTGTCTTCATTGGGACGCAGCACCTCAAGCTGCACCCGGTCCGCGACAGCACCCTCGCGCGGACGGCCTTCGGGCCCGGTGCTATTACCCAATTCCACCAGGCGTCCGCCTGTTACCCGCATGGGGAGATTCCCTGTGCGGGGAGGTCTGTCTCCTCATGTTTTCTTCAATCCAGACATGGGAGATAATCATGCAGACCAATCCAATCCCGGGTGTCATGGACACCCTCAAGAAAGCGGGCTTCGACGAAGATCAGAGAATGGCGATCATCAAAGCCAACACCGAGATGCATTATCCATTGCTTGAGGCCATCGAGAAACTCGATACCAGGCTGAGGCACATGGCCATTGCCGTCTACGGGCTTGTCATTCCGGTCCTTTTCATCGTTTACCAGGTCGCGCCGACTTCCGGCTGACCCGGACCACCTCCATTCCAATTCCAGGGCTCCGGCCCTCCAACCCGCATGGGGAGATGTCTTCCCCGTGGGGATGCTCTGTCTCCTCGTGCTTCTTTAGCAATGAGGTACACCATGGGACAATTTCATTTATACGACCCAACCCCGAAACAGCGGGAATACCTGAACAACGAACGGGATGCCGGTGACTGTCTGGTCGAGGTGATCGAGAACATGACTGACGATGAGCTTTGGTGCCGTCTTGGCGAAGTCCACAGCTATCTCAATCGAACCGATTACCTTGATCAGTTTTCTCTCGAGTTTTACCTCCTCAATGAGGAACTTTCCTTGAGAAAGGATCCGGACTATCCGATCGTTGATTTCCAAATCCGGGCCATGGGCCCTGCCAACACAACCAATGAAAACTGCATGTTCGAAGACTGCGGCGATGAACAAGTCGAGAAGCTGACCGCGAACATCGCGGCCATGAGCGAAAACGAGCTCTGGTCGCGCCGCGATCAGTTGGACTGCGACATCGACCGCTACGGGTACATGGAAGGCGCCGGCTTCGAGCTCAACCTCATCGAGGACGAGCTCGCGACCAGGAGAACCTCGGCCTGATCCCGTGACATTCGATCCATGAAACTTCAGCACCCCGCTTCGGCGGGGTTTTTCTTGGGTGGGGCTTCAGGACCGCGCCGCAGCCAGCGAAAGCAGGTCCTGCTGGATCGGCTTCCCCGTATAGGGGTCCGTCATGGGTGGCAGTTGGGGTAGCCGGTTGTCGAAGAAGTCGGAAATCGACCAGAACTGCAGCTTCGGATAGCGGCTGACCCCGATCTCCAGGTTCCCGGCCGCCGCGGCCTCGGCCCGGGCGTTCGGCGACTGCACCGGATCCAGGGTCAGGTATATTCCGCAGTCGGCCCGTTCCCTCTCCAGCACATGGAGAAAGTCGCGCAGCTGGCCGACGCTGAACTTCCCGCCCTTGACCTGGGCCAGCACGATTCCCCCGTCCAGTATCCTTCCCCTGCCGTCGATCCCGCCGTCCCCCGTCTGGCGCTGGTTGGGCGCCATGCCCGGCACCCGCGTGACCGCCCACTTCTCGAAGTCGAAGGGCTTGTCCCTAGCCAGCATCCTGGCGGATTCCATGTCCACCGGTATCCCATTGACCGGGATCCGGCCGTCCTTCAGGCGCCGGGTCCGGACCAGCTCGACCGCGAACGGGGAAATGTCGATGCCGACGAAGCGGCGGCCGAGCCTCCTGGCCGATTCCACGGTGGTACCGCAGCCGCAGAAAGGGTCGAGCACGATGTCCCCCTCGTTGCTGGACGAGCCGATGATCCGGTCGAGCAGGGGAAGCGGCTTTTGCGTCGGGTAGCCCAGGTCCTCGTTTCCCGAAACGGGGTTGATGTCGATCACCATGTCCTGTACGGCGGTTCCCTTCATCGTATCGAGGTACCGCTTGAACGACGGCACCTTGCCGCGGGGCGGCCAATGGATCAGCTCCTGGCCGTCCAGTACATCGAGGCGTTCCTGAACCGTCATTTCCGAATATCCGTTCGGAGTAACGAACCACCCGGGCAGGGACCCTTTTCCCGGGAGTGCCCAATGCCGCCCTGCAATGGTCGGGTCGTACCCGCTCCATGGCATCCCGGACTGGCCCGTGCGCGCACCCGAGCCGGTCAGGTCGCTGAGGCGGTACTTTCCCCGGCGGTCCTCGTGGCGATAGTGCTTCGCCAGGTAGCCGGAATCATAGTCCTGGTAAACCCGATTCCACGTGTACCGGTCCGATTTCGTATAGAACAGGATCGTGTCGTGCACCGGCCCCCACCGTTTTGCGCCGCTGTGCGCGCTGGTCCGTTTCCAGACGATTTCGGAACGGAAGTTCCCGGGGTCGAAGATCGTGTCCATCAGGATCTTGAGATAGTGGCTGGCAGTGGGATCGCAGTGAACGTAGACGCTCCCGGCGTTCCTGAGCAGGCGCCCGATCTCGGCCAGCCGCTCGGCCATGTAGGACAGGTAGGCAAGCATGCCGCATTCGCCGAGTATCCCGCCAAGGCCCTGTATCGCCATGTGGGCCGGATGGGCCACGGCCTGCACGATACCGTCCACCCGGATCCGGGCGGCGGCATCCCATGACCAGGTGTCCTCGAATGCGACCATCTGGGCAATCCCGGTTCCATCGCCGCCGGCGATGTTCCCGCTGTCCCGGGAGAAGAGAAGGTTATAGTCGACGTTGGACTTGAAGGGCGGATCCAGGTAGCAGAGATCCACGGACCCCGAAGGCCACTCCCGCATCACCTCCAGGCAATCCCCGTAGTACAGGGCGTCCGGCCGGAACTTCACTGCCCGGCCCCCACGGGCGGAATCGAATCACACCGGGCACTCCGGCCGGGGTCGTCGCATTCCGGTCGCCGGCTGCACCAACATGGTGCGAGGGGGGGGGGGTAGCTTGATGGCATTACTGGCTTCGGGCGCGGGCGGAAACTCCCTTCGCCGCGATCATAGCATTTCCGCTCGAGGGAAATCCGTTCATCTGGCCGTCCGGCCGATCCGGCCTGATTCCGCCCGGTTCTCCACGCGGTTCGTATTGATTCCGGTTCCCCGGCCTGATATTCTGATTGCCGATGGTACGCAGCACCTGAAGCTGCACCCGGTCCACGACGGCGCCCGCGCGTGGACGGCCTCCGGGCCCGGCGCCATTTCTCAATTCCACCAGGCGTCCGCCTGTTACCCGCATGGGGAGATTCTCCCCATCGGGGCTGAACCGTCTCCGCATGCTTTCACTTCCGAATCATGAGGACACACGATGTTCAACGACACCCAACACGATCATTCCGATGATCACCCGAGCCATTCCAACCTGGCCTATGTCTGTGAGCAGGCCAAGCTGCACGGCGTCGCTCCCGAGCCGGGCGAATACGACCCCAGGGAAACCTGGGACCGCGATACCGCCCTCGGAAGCATTGCCATCGCGTTCGATATCCTCGGGAAGGATATCGGGCCTGTCGGTTTCCAGCTCGCGGACGAGGCGGATTCCGTACTGTGGGGATTCGTCAACCTGTTCGACCGGCAGATCATACGGATCGATCGCAACATCGATCGCCACATGCCGGAACTGCAGGACCTTCAGCGGGAGCAGGACGGATCGGAAATCAAATCCCACGAACTGGAGAAGCTCACGCACCGCGTGCAGTGCCTGACCTCGCGCCGGGACGCTTTCGAGGAAATGCGCGACCGGGCCTCCGAACTCTATCTCGAGGCCACCGGCAGCATGTGGCGCCCGATTTCGGGATCCCATACCAGCCGGACGGGCGTGCTGACTTCAGCGTCCATCGATGCGCGTGATTACATGCGCGCGCGTAAGGACCGGGAAACGAAGGCGCACCTGCCCGAAGGCACCCTGATCGCCGTCTGCGGCGGCAAGGAGGGGAATGAGAAGGAGGTGTTCTCCTGCCTCGACTCGGCCATGGCAAAGTATCCTGACATGATCCTTGTCCACGGCGGGGCGCCCGGCATTGAGCATTTCGCCTCGCGCTGGGCCGAAAGCAGGAATGTCCACCAGGTGGTCTGCATGCCCGACTGGACACGGTACAACAACGCGGCGCCGTTCAAGCGCAACGACGAGCTCATCAGGCTCATGCCCAAGGGGGTGATCGCCTTTCCCGGTTCGGGAATCGTCGACAACCTCTGCGACAAGGCCGCCGGCGTGGGTATTCCCGTCTTCCGGGTATCCGGCTGAACCGGCATTCAATCCAGGGGCCGCATCATTCACGTGATGCGGCCCCTTCCTTTGTCCGGCCTTTCGTATATCCCCGGCCAATCCCTTTTTTCCTCCGTGCGGAATCCGGGAATGTTGTATATTCCTGGAATGAACGAAAGCGCAAGCAATCCGGTTCTGGAGCAGCTGCGGGTTATTCGTGGAAGCCAGGAACGTATGGAAAAGAACCTGCATGACATCAGGCAGCGGCTGTCTTCCCTTGAACGCGGCCAGGCAAGGAACCATGCCGAATATGCGGAACTGTACGAAGACCGCGCCCGCCGGCAGGCTTCCATGGACGCGCTTTCGGAACGTATACTCCGTGTCGAGAAACGGCTGGAACTCACGCCTCCGGCCTGAGACGATTTTGGGCCGCAGCACCTCACGCTGCACCTGCGGACGACGGCACCCTCGCGTCCGCGGCCTCCGGGCCCGGTGCCACTTCCCAATCCCAGCCGTCCGGCTGAATCACCCGCATGGGGATACGTCCCCATGTCGGCGGTTGTATTTCCGTGTGATTTTTTCCAACTTCATCGGAGATGCTACAATGAACAGCGATACGACCGAAACCGCCTTCGAGGCGATCCAAATCATGGAGAACAAGAATTTCACCAAAAGCGAAATTGCGACTCTCCTCAAGTCCCTGGATGACCGTCACCTTAAAATGGTGGAACAGGAAATGACTGCCTGGAAACAGGACCTGGTCACCAAGAAAACTGCTTATTGGTTTGTGGCGATTCTGGCTTTCCTGATCCTCACCGCGCCCGGCGCCCTGCAGCAGTTCATCAGCAGCGGCGCCCTGAAATTATCCTGATCCCAATCCCGGGGGATATCCCCCTCCAACCCACGCATGGGGAGACATTCCCCGTGCGGATCCAATGTCTCCCCATGTCCTTTCAATCTGAAATTCATGAGGTACGACATGACCGCAGTAACCCAATCCGTCAGCTTCGCCGGCTTCCCCCTGGCCATCGATGACCACCAGGTCATCACCGATTTCGTCAGGCCCTATACACGTCCCGTCAGCTGTCCGGTCGACTCGCTTTCCCTCAACGGGAAGCGGATCTTCAGGACCGTCCGCATCTACCATGTCATGGCCCCGCGGACAGTCAGCCTGAAGATGAACCCGCTGCATATCCGCAAACGCGGATCGTGGTGGCCCTTCCGGCGGCGGACCAGGCGGAAACAGCCTTCATTCAGAATGATGATGGCCGAGTTCGTGATCAGGGGACGCATCGAGCTGTTGGAGGTCCACCCCCGGTACGAGGAACGCAAGGCGTACCTGTTGTCCAGGGGGTTCCGCTTCGACGGCAAAATCAAGGCCTGGGTCCTGGATCCTGATCGCTAATCGGCATCCGCCTGGGCCCTTCGGGAATGGCTGCCCTTCGGGGCAGCCTTCCCCTTCCTTTAATCAGCCTGACATGGACCGGCCCGATAACCGGTTTATTTCTTGCGTGAGAATCCGGGTATCAGACTCATTGGGTGAAGTTGAATCCTGTCCGTTGGACTCAATCGTTTCAACACCTTGGCATTACGTTCTTTCTCATTCGGGTTGAGAACATCGAATTCCCTTTCCCTGACCAGTTCGATTATCACCTTGTCCAATGTTGAAAACGGTGCAGCCGTCATGTTTGCCAGTTTGAATCTGATTGCATCAACGGTAATCGGGCCCTCCGCAACAAGACCGTGTAATACCCTGGGCAAATCCTCGAGAAGCTGTTTCTGCAACTTTCTCGCATCAGCCTCTTTGAAATTGAATACCGGCAGTGTGGCCGGGTCCTTGATGCCATCCATGCCCAACATCCCGATTCCGCCCGGGCCGTAATGTTCGAATGTGTTCTGTGTATCCCAATGAATCTGGATCATTACATCACGGGCCGTCGGATGCTTGGACAGGTGAACAAACCACAACGCCCTCCGGGAATTTTCCGGCTTGATGAAAAAAGGGGTATCGAAGTCGGCCATGGTAAACAGGCGGATGTGGTTTCTCAGTGTGCGCTGCATCAACGCCCTCCCTCCGACCTGATTCCGGTAATCAATCAACTCCCGAATCTGCCGGTCGCCTAATTGCAGCGGCTGGACACTCCTGATAATTCCAGGTGTCTCGGCCAGATGATTCAGAAGCACGTCGGCAGCGAACGTAAGGATGACCTCAGCTGAAGCCAATTCTTCGAATATGCGGGCGATCAGCCCCAACCTGACCTGGGAAAAGCCCGTTTGGTCCAGCAGAAAGATGGCGCGGCCGGCGATGGGCTGCCTCCTTTTGATTGAAGCCAAGATGCCGTCTATCTCATCCTCGAAAGCCCCGGTGCGGACGGACAGGAATTCAGACTCCGCATCATCGTATCCGTGGTCCCTGAGCACCTTTCGAAGGTGCTCCACATGGTCCCGGTTCTTGTCAACGAAATAGCACTTGCAGTTGAAGTTCAGGGGTTTTCTTCTGTCATTGTCGTTAAGTCGTTTGCGGGCGGCTTCGATTTCTTCCAGCATGACCAGGGGTGTTCCCGAAACAATCCCGCTCCTGTCTGTAAATTGTCCGCCACCCGCAAATCCGTCCACGAGATCAAGCTTGAATTCGTCCCGGTTCGGGCTGATGTTCAGGCGGTCGAAATAGGCACGCAGGTAACGACGCAATACCGTGAGCTTCGCCTTGCTGTGTTCTTCGATCGAGGGCGGCGGGCTATCAGGACCCCAGGTGAATTCCATGTTGCTGTTCCCATTTGGTGATGACGGGCATGGCATTATGTTCCTCGCCCTCCAGGTCGCGGCCACCCGATTTCGGGGTCGGTCCTCCCCATTGCTTGAAGAAGAAGGGAATGCCCTGGTGGTCGCACTGGTCCCGGATGCTGCAGACCCAATCTTCTTCCAGGGGCCGTGCATGCGGACCGCTTTCTCCACCGACAATGACCCAGGAAATACCATGAAGGTCTACCTTTCCCACATCGCCGAGCAGCGGCTCGATCGAAAGAAACCGGACCGTGGCCGGCGTACTCTGCAGGTGCCGGATCCTTGCAGCAGAATCACGGTCCTCAACAGATACGCCGCACCAGATGTGCTCCGGGGCCGCGGAATTCCGATATCTGTTCCTCAGATAGTCACGCATCAGTGAACTTCGTTTGGTCAGTACCTGGTAGATGTGACGGTCAACGGTTTCCATCTGGTCGAACACCCTGTCGGTGAAATCCCTTGGTATCCGCTTGTGGAACAGGTCGCTCATCGAGTTGACGAAAATCATCCGCGGCCTGCGCCAGCGCGACGGTATTTCAAGACGGCATGGCCAAAGTCGCAGATCGAAGCCCTGTTCATACGGATGTCCCGGGATGCCGCGCCAGCGTTCCGCGAATCTTTCAGCGTAGCAGTTGTCGCATCCGCGGGTGATTTTTGTACAGCCTGTCACGGGATTCCAGGTCGCGTCCGTCCATTCGATTTCCGACCTCTCGGCCATTTCGTCCTCCTCAGGATAAGTGGTGTTGTCATGACCAACGGGTGGCCCGGACTTCGAATATAGCACCTCGACCTGAACCCGATTACCACCACCGAAAAGGGTTGGGCCGCGGATAATGGGAATTTCCAGAAAGTCGTCAATATCGGAATTCGGATACCATTTCGAGTGGCTTGTCAAGCTCCGGCCTTCCGTTTCGGATGCAAATTGACGGGAAATTTCGTTGCGTAACGGAGGGGTGCTTGTGGATTTTCCCCGTACGATTGTAATAAATATTAGGCCGTCTGAAATTTTCCGCCGGCCATGCCATCCAGTACATCCCCGCTTCCCGCCCTCGGCGCCGCCCTCCTGCTGGGCCTCGCCGGCCATGCATGGGGAGAGGATGTACGCCGGGCGGGCCGGTATCTCGACCGGTCCGTCCTGGTCCACGAGGCCGCCCAGCTGAACCCCCTCGAACAGGTCGCAGACCTCGAGTTCAGTTCCCGCATCTCCGTCGCCGAGGCCCTCCGGTCCGCGCTGGCCGGCACCGGCTACAGGCTGCTCGATCCGGGCGCCCATCACGACGACGCCCGGGCGCTGCTTGAATCGCGCCTCGCCATCCCCCACCTGAATTTCGACGACAAACGCGTCGATTCCGTGATCGCCGCGGTCGTCGGGGCAGGGCGGGGATTCCACCTGCAGGTCGACCACGTCACGCGGCGGATCCGCGTCGTTCCGCTCCACCATCTTCCGTGACCATGACCGTATTCACTCCGACCGATTTGTTTTTGGCTCCCTGGGCGCGCGGAAGGCTGCTCCTTCTCCTCCTGGTGTTGGTGTTTGCCGTTGCTGTTGTGCAGCCGACCGCGCATGTGCATGCCCAGGGAGTCAATCTTTCGGGCGGATCCGCTGAAGCCGGCGCCGGCGATGCCCGGACCGTCGAGACCGTGACCGGCCGTGTCTCCCTCACGGAGACTTCCAGGAAGGCATGGAACCTTTCCGAAACCGACTGGGAAACCTACGCAGGCCTGATGCGGGGACCCTCGGGGATCTGGTACCCGGAACTGTCGCCGGCCGCCGTCCTCGGGATCAACGCCGCCACCGACGCCGAACGCGAACGGTTCGCCCGGATCGTCTACGAGCAGGAGCGCCGCCGCCTCGACGACCTGTTCGCATTCAACCGCGCCTACGCCAGGATCGCACGGGCCGAACGCGCACGGCCCGGCTTCGGATACTTCGGGGAGTTCGCTGACGCCGCCGGCCTCGCCGGTCCCCGGGCCACAGGCCTGCCGGCTTCCCGGCTGATCGTTTTCGTCCGGCAGGACTGTCCCGCCTGCGACAGCGCGGTCCGGGACCTCGCCCGGTCGGGACGACCCTTCGACATCTATTACGCCGGCGCCGCCTCCGACACCGAAATCAGCCGCTGGGCCCGCCGCGTCGGCCTTCCGGCGGCAAGGGTCCGGGACCGCACCATCACGCTCAACCACGACACGGGATTCCTCTCCCGTTCGGGCGGGTCCGTCTCCGACCTGCCGGTCCTGTTCCGCGATCCCTCGCTCAGCGCCCGGGTCTCCCTGGAATCGGTACTTTCCAGATGAAAAGTGTCCCGGCAATCCTGTTTCTTTCCTTGCTCGCCCTCCCGGCCGCGGGGCATGCCCAGGCGTCCCCGGTGCCCGCCGGCTACCATGCCGCCGCCGCCGAAGCCCGTGTCGGCCCGTCCCTGTTCTACGCCATCGCCCTCACGGAATCGGGCCAGAGCACGATGACCGCGGAATACCGTCCCTGGCCATGGACCCTGTCCATCGACCACAAGCCCCATTTCTTTCCGACCAGGGAAGCGGCTTTTTCACGCTTCATCAGGGAGGTCGAACTCATGGAGGACAGCGGAATCCGGAAGCAACTTGGCGTAGGGCTGTTCCAGATCGAATACCGGTTCCATTCGCACCGGTTCGAATCTCCGGGCCAGATGCTGGACCCCTACGCCAACGCCCGGGTGGCCGCGGAGATCTTCTCCGAGGGCCTCGCCGCCGCCGGCGGGGACGTCTGGGAGGCCGTCGGACTGTTCCACAGCAACACTCCCGATCTGGCCCGGGCCTACCGGCAACGCGTGGCGAAACGATTGGTTGGGCTTGCCGGGAGGGCGGAATGAATGAACACAACCCGAAAGAGACTTTGCGAATGAGCCCGAAGGACATCCCGAAGAACCTGATTTCCCCCGCGAGGATCGCGGCCATCCTGGTTGCCGCCGTCGCCGCGGCCCTCGTCTGGACGTCGGTCTACACGGTCAACGAGGGCCATGTCGGCATCGTCAAGCGGTTCTCCAAGGCGACCGCGCAGGTCGATCCGGGCCTCCACGTGAAGATACCGTTCATCGACAGCGTCGAGGAGATCGAGGTCCGCCAGCGAAAGACCACCGAAAACCTCTTCGCGGCAACCTCCAACCAGCTCCCCGTGGACGCCACGGTCTCGGTCAACTGGACCGTGGACCGGTCCTCTGCGATGGACCTGTTCATCCAGTACGGCGGACTGCACCAGTTCGAGAGCCGGATCCTCGACCCGAAGCTGCGCAGCTCGGCCAAGGCCGCCATATCCCGGTTCTCGGCCTCCGAGCTCATCCGCAACCGGCAGGCGGCGGTCAACGAGATCATGGAGGACATGGCGGACGCCCTGGAGACGTTCCCGGTCACGGTCAACTCCCCGCAGATCGAGAACATCGGCTTCCCGGAACCCTACCTCGACGCGGTCCAGGAAAAGGAACGCGCCAGGGAGAACGCCGAGCGGGAGAAGCACACCCTGGAACAGCAGCGCCTGATCGCCCTGCAGGCGGTCAACTCCGCCGAGGCCAACGCAAAGGCCAAGCGCCTCGAGGCCGACGCGGAGGCCTACCGGGTCATCACCGAGGCCAAGGCCGAGGCGGACGCCATCCGGCTGGTCAACGAGCAGCTCACCGGCAGTCCCCTGTACGTCGACCTGGTGCGCGCCAAGCGCTGGGACGGGGTATTGCCGCAGACCGTGCTGGGGGAGGGCGTCGGCGCGTTCATCTCCATGCCCCCGGGCCATCCCAGATGATGTTTTTCCATTCCTCGGTGGTGGCCATGTCATTGCTCCTCCCCGCCATCCAGTCCGCCCATGCCGACGGCGGACTTGCCGTGCTCGGCCATGACCGGGGCGCGGTGCCGGCCCAGGCCGTCATCGGCGAGCTGCTGGACCGCCTCAGGCCGGATCCGGAAGAGGTTTTTCCTGACCCCCCATCCGGACTGCCGACTGATCCTGCTACGGCCGTCCCCCAATCCGGCTACCCGGTTGTTTCGGGCCTCAGCAGCGGCGGCGGGCAGGGCGGTGTGAAGGAAATCGATTTACCGTTGCCTTCTCCGGTATGCGTGATCGGTCCCGATGCGGCCTCTCTCCGTTGGCTCTCCCGCAACAGGAGTCAGCTGAAAAAAATGGGGGCGTCCTGCATCCTGGTCCGAGCCCGGGATGCCCGGGAGGCGGAGCGGGTGCGCGCCGCCGCCCGTCCGCTTCCGGTCCGGGCGGTTCCGTTCGACGAACTCGCGCGGCTCCACGGCATCCGGACGGTGCCGGTTCTGCTTGTCGGCAAGGGAGCGCTCCGGTGACCGCGAAGTACCAGGTGGAGTCTCTCCTCCGGCCCGCCGTCGAGATGTGGTCCGCGCTACTGGCCGCCGCCATGGCCCTGCTCGTCATGGGGCTGTGGGAATACCTCTACCTCTCCTGGCCCCTGGCGCTGGCGTCGGGGGCGTTCTTCGCCGCCTACGGCGCATGGCGGTGCCGGCAGGGCCTGCGGATACTCGGATACCGGCGCCGCCTCCACCGCCAGCCACGGTTCTCCGTCCGCCAGGGCCGGATCCCCGTCTCCGCCAAGAGACTGTACGTCGGCCGCGGATTCCGCTGGGAGCCCCGCCACACGCAGCGCCTGCGCGACTGCCTGCTGCCGGACAACGCCCCCTTCCTCCGGCCGCCGCTCCTACAGGTCATATCCCGGGCCGTCGCCCGGGCCTGCGACGGCCGCGGCCCGGACTTCCTCGCAAGGATCCTCCTGGCGGATCACCCGCTCAATCCGCTGCGCCCGCCCCCGCCCGTGGGGGGCCGTCCGGAAATCCACGGCGTGGGCCTCTGGGAGGGCGAGCGCAACCTGTATTCCCCCATCGGCGAACGGGTGGGCCACACCCTCGTGCTCGGCACCACCCGCGTGGGCAAGACCCGGTTCGGCGAGGTCCTGATCAACCAGGACATCCGCCGGGGGGACACGGTGATCGTCTTCGACCCCAAGGGCGATTCGGACCTGCTTCTCGGAATGTACGCGGCCTGTCGGGACAGCGGCCGGCTCGACGCTTTCCGCATATTCCATCTCGCCCATCCGGAGCATTCCGCCCGCTACAACCCCGTGGGAAGCTATTCCCGGATCACCCAGGTCGCCACCCGGGTCGCGAATTCGCTGCCTGGCGAGGGCAACAGCGCCGCCTTCAAGGAATTCGGCTGGCGGTTCGTGAACATCATCGCCCAGGCCCTCGACCGGCTCGACGAGCCGCCCACCTACCGTTCCATCCAGAGCCACGTGCAGAACATCGACGAGCTCCTCGTCCGTTACGGCACCTGGTGGCTGGAGCGGAACGGACCCGGCAACTGGCCCGCGATGCTGGACCACTACCGGCGCGGACTGTCGGGTCCGAAGGACGACGCGGACCGCCCCGACGTCCCCTCGCTCAGCACCGCGGAACGGTCCCGCGACATCCGGGCGGTCTGCATGGCCAGGGTCCTGTCCGACCAGATCCAGCAGCACGGGAAGCACGACCCCATCGCCGAGGGCCTCCTGTCGGCCTGCAAGTACGACCGTACCTATTTCGACAAGATCGTCTCGTCCCTGCTGCCGTTCCTCGAGAAGCTCTCGACGGGCGCGGTGTCGTCCCTCTTCAACCCGGACCACGGCGACCTCGATGCCGGCAACGTCTTCGACTGGATGGGCGTCGTCCGCCAGGGAGGCGTCGTCTACGTGGGCCTGGCGGCACTCCAGGACGTCACCGTGGCGTCCGCCGTGGGCAACGCCATGTTCGCGGACCTCACCGCCGTGGCCGGCGAGCTCTACGCCGAGGGATCCCATCCCTACGTGCCGAGCGCGGACGGCGTCCGGATTCCGCCCATCAGCATCCATGCCGACGAATTCAACGAGCTGATCGGCGACGAGTTCGTCCCCATGCTGAACAAGGCCGGCGGCGCCGGCTTCCAGGTCACCGCCTATACCCAGACCTGGTCCGACGTCGAGGCGAGGATCGGCAGCCGCGCCAAGGCCGAGCAAATCGAGGGCAACTTCAACACGGTTCACATGCTCCGCGTCCGGTCGAAGGAGACCGCCGAACTGCTCACCGACATGCTGCCCAACGTCCAGGTGCACCAGATGACCACCGTGTCCGCGGCCCAGCACCAGAACGACCCCGGATCGAGCCGCCATTTCGGTTCCTCCGTGCAGGACCGGGTGTCCACGGCCGACGTGCCGATGCTGGAGCCCGGCGACCTCACCCGCCTGCCCAAGGGCCACGCCTTCCTGGTCATGGAGGGCGGCCAGCTCTACAAGTACCGGATTCCGCTGCCCAAACGCGACAGGCGCCCGCTGCCCGACGGCATCGCCCGCCTCGCCGAGGCGATGCGCCAGGAATCCAGGGGGCTCGCCGACTGGCAGGAGGACCACTGGTGGAAGCGGTCGATGCCGCCCGCCCGGGATACCGCGAACGACTTCCGCCGGATGCTGCTCCTCGACGGACCCGGGAACTTCGACCTGCTCGAGGGGCCCGACGGCCACCGCGGAACGCCCATCCACCTGCCGGGTCCGCTGCATGACGGCGGCGAAGACGGCGAAGACGGCGAAGATACCGCGGAGGCCGCCGCATGAGCACAGAATCCACGTCCAGCCGGCCGCGCAGCCTGCTGGCCAGGATCTTCCGGTGGACCCTGGGCCTCGCTGCGGCCATGGTGGTGGCCGTCATGCTGTCCATCCTCGTCGAATGGATCGGGCTCACGTTCTTCTGGCCGGAGCAGGGGGCGGCCCGGTCCGAAGCCGTCCTCCGCCAGGACCTCGCATGGCTGCGGGGGAGTCCGGCCGATCCCATCGTCCTGCCCTTCGCCACCCTGCCGGCGCCATCCGCCCTGGCGGCGGACATGTCGGCGGACCTCTACCGGGTCCTCTTCGTCCTGACGGGAATCGAAACCGCCGCCGGATGGGTCGCAGGCGTCTCGGCCCTCGCCGCCGTCTACGTGCAGGCCGCCCTGAACGCGGCGCAGACGTTCTTCGTGCGCCTCGCCATCACCCTGACCGCTATCCCCCTGTTCATCCTCTTCGCATGGTGGGGAGGGCTCGAGGGAATGGTCAGGCGGGACCTGCGCCGCTTCGGCGGCGACGTGGAGCGCGGCATGGTTTACCACTGGGCCAAGCACGTCGCCGGCGCCACCCTGGTCATCCCGGTGATTCTCTACTTCGCCTGGCCGGGCAGCGTCAACCCGGCCTGGCTGTTCGTGCCGTTCGCCCTCGCACTCGCCGTCAACATCATGGTCGTCACTTCCACCTTCACCAAATATGTCTGATCCGGATCACCGCTCCCGCCGAACGGCCGTCATCGCGGCGATCGCCGCGGCCTCGATGCTCCTCGCGGGCTGCGGCGGCGTCAAGCGCGCCTGGGACGGGTTCTTTCCCCCCGCCAGCGCCGAACCCGAAGCCCCCCTGCCGCCGCCCCGGGGAGGCCCCTGGGTTCCCCTCGGATCCCCCTGGATCCAGCCCTCCGCGTCCGCCGCGCCCGTATGGCCGACGGGACGCTACACCGGCGGCGGGCAGGCGGACGGCATGGCCACGCTCGTCCAGGAACTCGACCATTTCGCCAGGCTGGTGGACACCGTCAGCCGGATGCCCCCGGACCCCGGGGAATTCCGGGTGAACTTCACCCGCATCCAGGCGGACGTCGCCGCCGTCCGCGCGGGCCTCGTCGAGGCCATGCTGCAACCCCACGCCGCTCCCCGGGAATTTCCGCCGATCAACCGCGACTACCTCGAATAGGCCCGGCATGACGCAGATCAGCCAGACGCCATCCATGACCGCTTTCCAGGCGGCGTCCGCCATCGACCCCGCGTCCCTGCGCGAGCTGATCGTGTCCGTCACCACGGTCGCGGTGATCGCCTGGAGCGCCTTCTACATCCGCCGGGCCATGGCCCATGGCTGGAAGAACCTGGACATGATGCACGTGGCCACCGGGTTCTTCCTGGTCCTCCTCCTCAGCTTCTTCGTCTTCTGGGTGCTCGCCGAATACGGCGCGTGATCCGGAACGATCCAACAGAAAGATACAGACAGAGACAGAACATGGCCAAACCAACCCCAAGCCCCCGGACCGGAAACCCGCGCCGTTCCTTCTTCCGCTCCGTCTTCCGTTCCGCCGGCCGCCTTGCCGCCCGGGCGGGCCGGCCCATCCGGGCCTGGCTCATGCCCGCGGCCGCGTTCCTGCCGCTGCTCGCCGAGGCCCAGACGACGACCCCGAGTCCGAGTGCCAATATCCTGACGGAACTGCGGGCCCAACTCGGGCCGATCCTGACGATCGGACTGCAGCTCCTCCTAGTCGGAGGATTCGCCACCGCCGGGTACATCATCATCACCGGCGCCATCCGCGTGATGAACGACAGGGAAGGGGGCCTGGCGCGGTTCGGGCTCGGCATCCTCGTCGCCATCGTCATGATCGCTTTCACCGTCTACCTGGTCCAGCAGGGCAGCGACGCGGTCACCAAGATCGCGGGTCCCTGATTGCCGGCATGGCGGACACGGAACCACAGCAGCGGTTGCCGAGCGCCCTCCGGGTCTCGCACCAGCCCGTCATGGTCGCCGGCCTGACCGGCACCGAGTTCCTCATGACGATCACGGCGGGCTTCGGGGCGTTCTTCGTCCTGGGCGCGTTCGCGTCGCTGTTCCTCGCCTTCCACGTCAGCATCCTCGCGGGCAGCCTGTCCGGTGCCGGCGCAGGAATGCTGCTGCGCGGCGCCATCGTGAACGCCAAGCGCCAGAAGCCCGAGGGGTATCCCGTGCAGCTCGTCCACAGGTTCCGCCACCGGATCGAGCCAATCCGGGAACTCGTCTCCGACGACGGGCGCTGGGAACCCATGAGGCACGGCCGATGAGGAAGTTCTCCCTGCCGAAGCTTCCGGACAGGCGCCGCGGGCCCCGGCTGGACCCCGCGGCCGGGCCCGCTCCGGAAACGCAATCCGCCGGTTCCCGGCCGGGGATCCTGGAACGGCCCGGGCCGGGCTACGTGCAGACCGTGGAAACCGTCCGCGCCGTCAACCGCGCGCTCTTGCTCATCATCATCGCCCTGGTCTCGGCCGTGATCGCCCTGGCCGTGGCGCTCATGTCCAGCCGTGACTGGATCACCGTCTATGTGCCCCCGGACATCACCCGGGGCGCCTTCATCACCGCCTCCACGCCCTCGCCGGCCACGGTGTACGGCTTCGCCGCCATCACCCTCCAGAACCTGTACCACTGGCCCGCCGACGGCGAAAAGGATTATCTGGCCTCGATCGACGCACAGGCGCCGTACCTGACGCCTGCCTTCCGCCGGCTGCTGCTCGAGGACCATGCCAGGCTCGTCAACCGCGCCGGCATCAACGAACTGAAGGGCAGGGGCAGGGCGCTCTTTCCGGTGCCAGAACGCCTCTATTCGCCGGATCGGGTGGCGCGTTCCGCCGAAGGCGTCTGGTCGGTGACCATGGACTACCGACTCCTCGAGACCATCGGCGCCACGCGGGTCAAGGACATACTGATCCGCTACGAACTGCGCGTGGTGCAGTCCGACGTGGATCCCGCCGGCAACGTCTGGGGACTTCAGCTCGACGGGTTCCTGCGCGAGCCGGTGCGGATTTCCGGTTCCACAGGGGACGTGCAGGGGTCATGAGCATACTGAGCCACACACTCGCACTGGCAATCCTCGCCCTGCCCGTCGTCCTCGTCGGGAAGGCGTTCTTTTTTGCCAGCGGCCGGTTCGCTGGATACCTCGACCGCACGTTCCTTGCCGACCGCAACCCCGCCGCCGGCCGCAATGCCGCCTGGCTGGTCCACCTGGCCGGATTCCTGTTCGCCTCCTGCGCCGTATTTCTGGGCGCGGCCAGTGTCGTCTCCGGGCTGGCCGTTTCCCTGTTCCTGATCCTTGGCGGGCTGTTCCTGGCGCTGTGCGCAACCCGCCTGCTCAACCGCCTCGAGAAGTTCCTTTTCGACACATGAACCACAGACTGGAAACCATCAGGCGCATCATGAGACAGCCCGCACTGTCCGTCGGGGAATTCCTGCTGCTGATGTTCGTGATCGCAGTATTCTGGGGCGGGGCCTTTATCGGACTGTTCCTGGATTCGGTCCGGCCCGCGGCCGCGCAGCAGCGCGCGGAAGACGTGCTCTTCCGCGTGGATTCCCCCGCGCCACCGGCTGATGATGGAATAAATCGGGCCGTCTTTCCGGAACCGCTGACGGACGAGGAGAGAATGATGCGGGACTTCGGCCTGGTGCCCGAACCCCCGCTGGACCTCACCCCGGTCCGGACGGAATATTCCGGCGCCCCCGTGCAGGTCCTCCTCGGCGTCGGCCATGAACGCCGGCTCGCCTTCGAGCAGCCTTTCCGTCTCGGGCTGGAACCCGCCGTCGCCGCCCATTTCGACCTGGAAATATACGACCGCCACCTCCTCGTCACCGCCAGGCGGGCCGTGTCCACCCGCGCCAGGGTGCAGCTCGCGTCCGGGCTGATCGTTCCGCTCGACATCCGGGCGGTTGCCGGAGCGGGACCCGCCGGCCCACTCGAGATCGTGTCAACGCCCCCGGCGTCCGGCGAACCGGAAGCCGAAGAACCCGTCATCCCCGTGTCCGTCCTGCCGCATCCTGCGCCGGCTCCGGGCTACGTCGACCTGGTGCGCCATGCCGCGCAGCAACTCTATGCTCCGCCAAGGCTCCGGACGGAACGGCCGGGCATGCGCAGCGTCCCGGTCGTCGAGGGACCCGTCAGGCTGATTCGTGGGGTCCGCGTGGAATCCGTACCCCTCGCCAGCTGGGAGGAGGGCGGCCTCGTGATCACGGCGGTTCGCGTCACCAATCGGGAGGAACGCCCGATCCGGCTCGACCCGCGACAGGTCCTCGGCCACTGGCGGGCGGCGTCATTCCATCACGGCCGGTTGCGTCCGGGGGACGCCACCGCCCTGTACCTTGTCTCGGACCAATCATTCGAGTCGTCCCTCGGCATCCACTTCCAGGCATCGGAGGGCGGCGGGTAATGGCGGTCCGCAACCGGCAGAACAAGATGCTGATCCTCGGCGTCGGCCTGGTTTCCCTGGCCGCCGCGGCCGTCGTCAGTATCCGTTTCGCGTCGGGGCCGCCGTCCTCGCAGGACGCCGCCCCTTCCCCGGCGCCGCAGGATGCCGGCGCCCTCCGTCCGTCAGCGGGGGAAGCGGCCGCGGACCGCCCGGGGGAGACCGTCCAGGCACTCGCCGCGGACCAGGAATCCCTGAGAAGCAGCATCGAGGGAATCTCGGATACCGTGGCGACCGGCATCGGAGCCCTCACGGAACAGGTAGGACGCCTGGGCAAGGACCTGACGGACCTCCGGTCCGAACAGGAGAACATGGCGGATGACGACGCCGCCGACGACCGGATCGACCGGCTCCGCGCCGAGATGCTCGCCGGCATGCAGGCCATGCGGGATGAATTGATCGCCGACGCCGGGACGGACTACCCCGTTGCCGGCGGTCCGGACGACCGGAACCGGGGCGTGCCCGGGCAGGACGGCTTCGTCTGGTATTCCGCCGCCAGCCCCGAACCCGTCGGCGGAATCCCGGGCGCGGACGGCGGCCTGGCCTCCCTCGGCAATCTCCAGCCCCTGGGCGGCGCCAGCATCCTCGCGGCCCCGGAAGAGGACGCGCCGCCGCCGCCCGTCCCGGCCTATACCATCCCCGCGGACGCCACCCTGGTCCGCTCCCGCGGCCTCACGGCGCTCATCGGCCGGGTCCCCCGGAACGGCGAGGTGGTCGATCCGTTTCCCTTCAAGGTGATCACCGGCCGCGACAACCTCCTCGCGAACGGCCAGGTGCTGCCCGAACTCGAACGGGCGGTCTGGTCCGGCACCGCCCGGGGGGACGCCACCCTCCACTGCGTGACGGGACGGGTCGACCAGGTCACCTTCATCTTCCGCGACGGAACCATCAGCACCCGGGGCGGCGCCGGCGGCAACATTGGCTGGATATCCGACGAACAGGGATTTCCCTGCATCCCCGGGAAGTTCGTCTCGAACCTCAGGGAGAACATCGCCGGATTCACCGCGGCGACCGCCGCCTCCGGCTTCGCCCGGGCATGGAGCGAGCAGCAGACCACGACCATCCGCGACGGCGCCACCGTCACCCGGGAAATCACCGGCGATCCCGGCGAATACGCCCTGGGGCGCGGTATCGCGGGCGGTATCGACGAATGGTCCCGGATCGCCGCGGAACGCGCCCGGGAAGCCTTCGACGCCGTCGTGGTCCCGCCGGGCCGGACGCTCACCCTCAACGTCTCCCAGGCCGTCTCCATCGACTGGCCACCCGAAGGGCGCAGGGTCCGCCACGTGTCCTCGCTGTCCGCCCCCGGCGCACGGCAAAAACCCGGGGGGCTCGACTGATGTTTTTCAATGACACCCCGGAACCGGGAGAAAGAAGTTGTGCTTCATGGCCACGGGCGAGGCGATCCTCGAGGTCGTGCAGGTCCCGGCCGCGGACGAATAATCCCATGACGGAGGGGACATGGCAGTGAGCACCGGAAAAGCAATAGCCGACGTGCTGGAAACCATCGTCACAGTCCTCCGTGAGGAAGTCGACCGTGTCGAGGCCGGGATCACACCCGAGCTGCTCAATCGCATCGAAGACGAAGCCCTGCGGCTGAACGCGTTGCTGCGGGAAGTGCGCAGGCTCCGGAATGAACCGGCGCCGGAGCTGTGCGACTGCAGGAAACCCGGGAGCCCGCCTTCGTTCGGGAGGCTGTACGGGGAAGATACCGTCCGCAGGCTCCTGAGGCGGAAGTCGAAGGATCGGGGGGCGCTGCAGTGCAACTGACGGAAACAGACCGGGCATCGGCGGTGATTCGCGGACTGTGGCGGTCGCGGATTGCCGTGATCGAATCCGCCGCTGGCATGACCTGCATTCTGGCGGTTGTCCTTTCACTGGCCGGCTGCTCCACGCCGGTCAGGGAAGAGGTGTTCGACAACAGCGGACCCACCACCGAGGAAGTCTGGCACGGCGCCGGCACCGCGTCCGCACTGCTCGGCGACGCCGTGGGCCGGAACCCGGGCGGCCCCGGCGGGGCCGCGGCATGGACCCGGGACGCCCGGAACGAACTGTCCGCCCTGTTCCCGGAACTGCGCAATCCGCGCATCGGCCTCTACATCTTCCCCCACCTGTCCGCGGCCGGCCATCCGGTGCCCGGATACCTCACCGTCTTCTACCTGTACCCGTCGGGGCCGAACTTCGCACTGCCCGGCGAGGCCTTCCGCGAGGGGGTGCTCAGGTGACCGGCATGGCAGGCAGCAGGATTCCGCCCCGGTACCGGGATACCGACATTCGCGCGGTATCCGCAAGGCGCCCCGCGTGGCTTGAAAAAATCCTCAGGCTCGGCGTCTCGTTCGGGCTCGCCGCGGACGACGGGCCGCGCCTGTCCCGGGCGGAGCACGGCGACATGTACGAGCCCCTGCCGTCGTTCGCCAGGTTCCTGCCGGTCCGCGCCTGGGATCCGGAGAGCCGGCTCTTCCTGCTCCAGGACTGGCCGTCCGCCGCCGCGATCCTGGAACTGGACACCGTGGACGCGGAGGCGCGCTCCCCGAAGCAGCTCGAGACCATGCTCGACCAGATGGCCTCCGCCTTCGGCGTCATCCCGCAGCGGTCGAAGGACCCCTGGATCGTCCAGCTGTACCTCCAGGACGAGCCCCTGCTCGACGCCGCGCGCAAACTGGACGAGTACGCGGCCCGGATCGGCAGCGTGCAGGACCGCTTCAGCCGCGATTTCCATGCCATCATGCGGTCCCACCTCATGGACATCGGCAAGCCCGGCGGAATCTTCGAGGACGTCACCGGCGTGCGCTGGGGCGGGCGCGTGCGGCGGTGCCGCCTGGTGCTCTACTGCAGGTTCGACCCGGCCGCCTATCCGGATCGGGCCGGACGCTGGCCCGTCGACGAGGTCGACGACCTCGCCCAGCACCTCTCCCTCGGCCTGTCGGCCGCCGGCATCCAAAGCCACAGGATCGCCCCCGGGGCGTTCTCGAACTGGATGTTCCCCTGGCTGAATCCCGTCTTCGCCGGCCGGGACGCCTGGGACCACCTCGCCGAACACGGGGACCCCGACGAGCGGGAATTCCTTCCCGACTTCGACCTCTGCCATGCGGCGCTCAAGCACCACCCGAAATCGGACGCGGAAAACGGCGTCTGGTGGTTCTCGGACAGGCCCCACCGCTATCTCCCCGCCGTCGGCTTCCGGACCGAACCCCGGGCCGGCCTGCTCACCCTGGAGAAATCCGCCGGGCGCGGACGCACCGCCGCGGCCTTCTTCGACCGGCTGCCCACGGATACCGTCTTCACCCTGCAGTTCGTCATCACGCCCCAGGACGAGGTCTCGTTCCATCTCGAATTCATCGCCCGGCGGTCCCGCAGCGACAACCCCCGGAGCGTCCTGGTCCGCGGCGACGTCGCGGACTGCCAGGCGGCCCTGGCCGAGGGCAACCACATGTTCCCCACCGTCATGGGATTCTTCGTCCGCGGCCAGGACCTGCATGACCTCGAAGACCGCCTCGCGAGGATCCAGAGCCTCTGCACCAACGAGGGCATCGAGACCGTGGACCCCGGATCGGACCTCTTCCCCCTCGACGAGTACGTCCGCTACCTGCCCGCTGGATACAGCCCCGGATTCGACCGCTGGCTGATGCGGGAGCGGCACCAGTGGCTCGCCAACGCAATGGCCGCGTCTCCCCTGTGGGGCAAGGCCCAGGGCTCCGGCAAGCCCGGGGTCACGTTCTTCGACCGCGCCGGCCAGCCGGTGCAGTTCGACGTCCTCCACCCGGAGGACCGCGACAAGGCGCCCCACTGTCTGATCCTCGGCCCGACCGGCACCGGCAAGAGCGCGCTCATGAACTACCTCGCGATGCAGGTCATGGCCATCCACAGGCCCCACCTCTACATCGTCGACGTGGGCGACTCGTTCCGCCTCATCGGGGACTTCTTCCGCAGCAGGGGCCTCAAGGTGAACCACGTCCGGCTCGACCGGGACGACGTCTCCCTGCCGCCGTTCTCCAGTTCCCCGCGGCTCCTCGAGCAGGAGCAGCGACCCGCCGTGGACGGCGGCGAAGACGGCCCGGAGGTTTCCCCGGAAGACGACCACGTCGACTACCTGGGCGAGATGGAGGCCGCGGCGCAGATGATCATCACCGGCCTCGATCCGAAGGAGGAACTGCGCTTCTCCCGGAGCGACCGCACCTATGTCCGCTCCGCGCTGATCGACGCCGCCCGGGCCGCCCACGAACGGGGCGCACCCCACGCCACCGTGTCGGACTTCGTGAGGATCCTCGAGGAATACGCCGGCGGCCGCGTCCCCGCGGGCTTCGAGAACCCGGTGGACGGCATCGGCGCCGAGAGCCTCGCCACCCTGAACGCCAACGCCAGGCTGTTCCTCGACGGAGTGCGCAACCGGATCTTCAACAGGCCCGGGGACCCATGGCCCGAGGCGGACGTCACCATCGTGGATTTCGGCAGGCTCGCCAAGGACGACCAGACCCGGGACATCCTGTCCATCGCCTTCATCGGGCTGATGAACGTCATCCAGCGGGACGCCGAAGCGCGGCGCGGCAGCGGCCGGCAGTCCGTCGTCATGATCGACGAGGCCCATATCACCACGACAAACCCACACCTGGCCGGATACCTGATCCGCGGCGCGAAGATGTGGCGCAAGTGGGGCCTGTGGCTCTGGATGGCCACCCAGAGCCTGCAGGATTTCCCGGACGAGACCAGACAGATCCTGAACATGTGCGAGTTCTGGTTCTGCCTGT
>JAJDTE010000085.1:0-15021 GCA_022827325.1 Gammaproteobacteria bacterium
TTCCGCCATGCCCTTGGCGTGTATTCACAGGCATTCCGCCATCTGCACTGGGTTGGCATCGATACCCTGCTGAATCAGAATCCCGATGCGGATCTCCTTCTGGTGGACGAAGCCGCCGGTATTCCACTGGACAGTCTGGAAACTCTGCTGGCCCTCTATCCCCGCATCGCCATGGCCACCACGGTCCATGGCTATGAAGGGTCCGGGCGGGGATTTCTGCTCAAGTTCCGGAAAATCTTAGAGCGTCACAGCCGTGGGTGGCATCCCGTGGCACTCGACACGCCTGTTCGCTGGGCACCCGGCGACCTGCTGGAAGCCCGAATCAACCAGCTCCTGCTGCTGGACGCGGAAATGCCGGCAATTCCTCCGGATATCGACACCGGGGATGTCAGGATCATCCCCGTTACCGGGCAGGAACTGGCTGCCGACGAGGACGAACTGCGAGCGGTCTTCAGCCTGCTGGTGACGGCCCACTATCGCACCCGGCCACGGGATCTCAAGCATTTGCTGGATAACGAGGCCCTGCTCATCTACCGCATGCGCCTGCGCCATGCCGGCAAGACCAGAACCGTCGGCGTACTGCTTGCAGTCCGGGAAAAAGCGCCTGACCCGGTACTGGGCAAGGAGATTGCACTTGGCCTGAGGCGCCCCGGATCACATGTCCTGGCCGAACTGCTGGCCGGACAGCCCGGAGTTGACAATGCCGTGAATATCAACCTGGCACGCATACAGCGCATCGTGATACATCCATCCCTGCAAAGACAGGGGCTCGGCAGGCGGTTGCTGCATGAATTCTGTGAAGACCCGGCCAACGGATCCAGCCTGGTGGGCACCCAGTTCGCGCTGGCACCGGACCTGGTGAATTTCTGGCGAAGTGCGGGATTTGTTCCCGTGAGGGTGGGCAGCCGACACTCCCGCTTCGCAGGAGAAGTCAGCGGTCTCTTCCTGAGATCTCTGGACACTGCAGGGGATGCTGTTGTGTCCGCGGCATCCGCGGGATTCGGGAAACAGTTTCCGGCTTCCCTGCCCCGTCTCCACCGTGGTCTGGACCCTGAGATCGTTCTCAGACTTCTCAGTGGTAATTCGGCATTCGCTGAAACACCGGAAAGCAAAGACATGGACGACGTTGCCGGTTTCTGTTTCGGGAACATCGCTGAGGCATCCATACCGCAATCGTTGAGCCGAGTCGTGCTCTGGGGCCTTGCCCTCGGCGGGTTGACCGATGCCGGGCTTTGCGTCGAACGCGTGCTGCAGGGAAAAAACTGGTCGGACTGCCGAAGTCTCGCCGCTGACGAGGGTCAGCGGTGCGGGACTGCCCGGTTGAGAAAGTCATGCTCAGCACTGCTGCAGTCCCAAGCAGGCATTTCCGCCGGAGAAAACCGCAGCCGGATCAGGCAGCCCGCACCCCCAGGATTTCCCTGACAGCATCCAGCAGGGCCAGGTTTTCTTCGGGGGTTCCGACGGTAATGCGAAGGCAGTTCTCCAGCATTCCGCCAGGCTGGTGAAGATTCTTGACCAGGACACCTCGCTGCTTCAAGCCTTCGAATACCGTATCTGCTCCCGCAGCGAATCGAAGGAGAATGAAATTCGCATCACTGGGATACACGGTCACACCCGGCAAATCAGCCAGTTCCGCAAGCATCTGCCCGCGGTCCTCCCGAATCCGCATGCCCTGCGCCTCAAGAACATCATAATGTTCCAGGCAGAACGCCGCCCCTGCCTGCGACAGGCTGTTGATGTTATAGGGCAACCGAATCTTGTCCATTTCCGCAACCCAGTCCGGATGCCCCATCAGCATGCCAAGCCGCAGTCCCGCAAGACCGCTCTTGGACAGCGTGCGCATGACCAGCAGATTGGGGTAATCGGGCACCCGGTCGAGGAATGTGCGACCGCTGAAGGAATAGTAGGCCTCGTCCAGCACGACGACGCCCGGGGCCTCGCGGACGATTTCCAGGATCAGTTCCTCATCGAACCGGTTGCCCGTCGGGTTGTTGGGATATGCCAGGAATATGCAGGCGGGCTGCGCTTCCCGGACCCCGCCCAACATGCTCTCCGGATGCAGCGAAAAATCAGGATTCAGCGGCACTTCCCTGAAGCCGGTTCCGGTAAACAGGGAAATCATCCGGTACATCGAGAACGACGGGCTTGGCGCCAGAAACGTCCTGCCCGGCCCGCCGATGAGAAGCGCCAGCATCTGGATCAGTTCGTCGGAGCCATTGCCCAGAATGATTTCACAACGTGAGGGTACATCGAACACCTCCCGGATACGTTGCCTGAGTACCCGGGCCCCGGGGTCGGGGTAACGGTTGACATTCGCCGCCGCAAGGCACGCCTGCCACTCCCCGCGCAGTTCGGATGGCAGCGTGTAGGGGTTTTCCATGGCATCAAGCTTGATCAGGCCGTCCGAAGGTGGCACGTGATAGGGCCTGAGTTTCCGCGTTGCCGGACTCACCAGGTGTTCCAACAGTTCTTTCATCGAGTGCACTCCATCAGGCTTCCCTATCCCCGAGGCGGTATTCGGCAGAACGTGCGTGCGCGGTCAGGCCTTCACACCGGGCTAGGACGGAAGCCCTGACAGCCATCTCCGAGGCTCCCTTGATGCTGGCTTGGATCAGGCTGCTGCGCTTCTGGAAATCATAAACGCCGAGGGGGGAACTGAAACGGGCGGTTCCCGATGTCGGGAGAACATGGTTCGGTCCCGCGCAGTAGTCTCCAAGGGACTCCGCGCTGTGGGAGCCAATGAAGATGGCGCCGGCATGCCGGATGCTGTCCGCCAGCACCCCTGCATCTTGCACCATGAGCTCAAGGTGCTCCGGAGCGATACGGTTGGCGATTTCAGCAGCACGCTCCGGGGACTCCGTCCGGACGACAGCGCCCTGGCTGTGCAACGCGGCAGCAATGATGTCACGCCGCTCCATTTCCGGCAACAGCCTGGCAATTGAAGAGAGCACCTTGTCAGCCACGCCTTCACCCACCGCGATGGCGATGGACTGTGCTTGTTCATCGTGCTCTGCCTGTGCAAACAGGTCCATGGCCACCCAGTCAGGATCAGCGGTTTCGTCGCAGATGACAACGACCTCCGAAGGACCCGCAATCATGTCGATACCCACCTTCCCGAAGACCTGTTTCTTGGCGGTGGCCACATAGATGTTTCCAGGGCCAACGATCTTGTCCACCGCCGGAATGGTTTCCGTGCCCCAGGCAAGGGCCGCCACGGCCTGTGCGCCACCCACGGTGAATATCCTGTCCACACCTGCCTCCCTTGCGGCATAAAGAATCGCCGCGTTGATTTCGCCGTCGGGCGTCGGCACCGTCATGATGACTTCACCGACACCGGCAACCCGCGCCGGGATCACGGTCATCAGGACCGAGGAGGGATAGGCGGCCTTTCCGCCCGGCACATACACCCCCACCCGGTCGAGGGGGGTGACCTTCTGCCCCAGCACGGTGCCGTCTTCCTCCTGCATGTGCCAGGAGTGAGTGATTTCCCGCTCGTGATACCGCCCAATGCGATCAGCCGCGAAGCGAATGGCATCAGCAAGCTCAGGAGGAACCGATTCGCAGATGCTGTCCGCCCGTTCCGGAAGAATTTCCAGGTTCGAGGCATCGGCCAGAGGCAGCCGGTCAAATCTGCTGGTCAGTTCGACCAGGGCCTGGTCACCCCTCCTGCGTACGTCCAGGATGATGTCCGCCACCACCTGATCCACGTCCTTCGGGTCCTTGCCCGACTTTTTCGAATCCCGCGCCAGCAGCGAGGCCAGCCGTGAATCAAAATCAGCCTGTCCGCTGTCAAGGACAGTGATCAGGTCCTCCGGATACTCAGGCACTTCGGCGTTCCAGATAGTATCCCGGCACCCGGCGAATGCTCGCGCCCAGCTGTGCCAGCTTTTCCTCGATGCAGTGATACCCCCTGTCGATGTGATAGATCCTGTCGATGGTTGTCTCGCCCCTGGCAACCAGGCCCGCCAGCACCAGGCAGGCGGACGCTCGCAGGTCGGTGGCCATTACCGGGGCGGCATACAGGCTCTTTACACCCTTGATGACGGCAGTATTGCCGTCCAGTTCGATATTTGCGCCCATGCGTTGCAGTTCATGAACGTGCATGTACCGGTTTTCAAACACGGTCTCCACCACCGTCGCGGTACTGTCCGCCACGCTGTTGAGCAGGACGAACTGGGCCTGCATGTCAGTGGGGAAAGCCGGGTAGGGAGCGGTACGGATGTTGACGGACCTCAGCCTGCTTTCGGGCGTCGTCAGTTCAATCCAGTCTTCACCGGCTTTCAGGCCGCAACCGGCTTCCCTGAGCTTGTCAAGAACCGCCTCGAGATGCCGCGGTATGACGTCGTTGATGCGAATTTCCCCGCCGGATATTGCCGCGGCCACCAGGAAGGTCCCGGCCTCGACCCGGTCGGGAATTACCCGGTGGTCGGCGCCATGGAGCCGTTCCACGCCTTCGATCACAATCTCGTCACTGCCCGCACCGGAAATGTTCGCGCCCATGGCGTTCAGGCAATCGGCAAGGTCCACCACTTCCGGTTCTCGTGCCGCGTTCTCGATCGTGGTGACACCCTCGGCCAGGGTAGCGGCCATCATGATGTTTTCCGTACCGGTCACGGAAATCATGTCCATGAATATACGGGCCCCGTGGAGCCTGCTCCCGCCGGTATCGGCAATGATGTATCCGTTTTCGATCCGGATTTCCGCTCCCATGGATTTCAGGCCCTTGATGTGAAGGTTCACCGGTCTTGACCCGATGGCGCAGCCCCCGGGCAGGGATACCTCGGCACGGCCGAACCGGGCGGTCAGAGGGCCGAGCACCAGGATCGAAGCCCGCATGGTTTTCACGAGGTCATAGGGGGCTCGCACGCTGCCAACACCGGATGCATCCGTCTCGATGGCGAGTTTTTCATCCACCTGGAGCCTGACGCCGAGCTGGCCGAGCAGTTCCATGGTGGTGGTGATGTCGTGCAGATGCGGGATATTGCTGATACGGAGGGTGTCATCCGTCAGCAGCGATGCGATCATGAGGGGAAGAGCCGCATTTTTTGCGCCGGATATCCTGATCCTGCCCTTGAGGGGGCCGCCACCAGTTGCAATCAGCTTGTCCATGTATGGGGATGGGGCAGAGAAGTTCTTGTTTTGGTGATTGTACCGTAATCGAAATGGCGGGTAGCAGGATGGAAATGGCGATTTACAGGATACTTGAAGACATGAATACCAGGACTGGGGTCCTGATGCTCCGGTCCGTCACACGAGTACGGGCTGTTCCGCTTGCGGGAACCGGCAGGCGATGCCGCACGGTGTGCGAACCTACTGCTGCCATTCCTGCGGTCTTGAATTGGACCGGGACGTGAACGCAGCACGAAATATTCTCTGGCGGGCTATCCTGCTGACCGGGTGGGATGTTGGTCGGTGGGAACATCCCGGTGCGTCCGGGGATGTTTCCGATGATTAAGCCGCGGGGTTTCCCGGGCAGGATGCGGAAAGATGTTCAACGGATGTTGTCAACTTTTGAATATAAATTCCATTTCTTCTGTGGTTATCGGCTCGGGACCAGTCAATCCCTGCCCGAAGATTACTTTTCCCAAGGTACGGCAGTCATCAGCGTACGACGCAAATTTTCATTCAGCTTGGGAGGCGCATCAAGCGCAGCCTCGAAGGTCCTGAACACGGATTCATCCACACCAAACAGATGCTGGTCGAGGAGAACGTTTTCCGATGCCTCACGCATCGTATCGAGGATAAAATCCGTGCGTGACTTTCCGAGGAGCTTTGCTGCCCGGTCGATCAACGCTTTCTGATCCTCCGAAGTCCGAAAGTGAATCACCTTTGTCTGAATTGACCGATCCGACATGGTAACAGCTTCAAAATAGTCTGTATTTTCGATGTGTTTACGGTTATTTCCACCTGCTGTCAACATGCCTTATCTGTGGTACTCATCAATCCTTCCCAGACTCGTCCTGTAAAACCACGCATCATTGACACCATCCACCAAGTTGAGGGCTACTGCCTCCGCAGTCCTTGGGTTTATCCACAATATAGACCAGACCAAGTCTAGCTAGAATATTTCATCTTCCAACGAGGTTGCCATGCCCAGAACCGAAACATCACCATATGACGTCGCCGAGCATCTCCGAACTCCGGAGGACATGGCTGCATATCTGGATGCCAGCCTGGAAGAATCAGATGGTGATGCTGCTTTCGTCGCCATGGCCCTGGGCGATATTGCCCGTGCCAGGGGTATGACGCAGGTTGCAAGCGATGCGGGGCTTCCCCGCGAATGCCTCTGCAAGGCCCTTTCGGGAAACCGTAGTCCGACGTTTGATACCGTTCTCCGTGTCATCGCCGCGCTTGGCTTGCGCTTGCGGGCCGAAACATCGGCAGAATCGGAGTCGGCCGGATAGGGCATATATACCCCATCACTGAATTCAGTGAAGCAACTTCATCGGTTAATACCTCAATATGAATGATCGTGCTATCTTCCGGCCATGCACTGCATGACCAGATTAACAAACCCCGATTCATCTGTATGCACTACCGGCGTGCGTTTGGTGCCGCGTAAATTGCACCGGCTCCATTCGACCGCGGGCTTCATGCGGGATGTGCGCCTGACGGTGTTTGCGGCTGCGGTCGGGCTGTGGCTGGCTGTCGGGGATGCCTTCGCAGGCGATTACTATCTGCGCGGCGGAATCGGATTCGACCATCCGGGCAATGCGGTCTTCACCGACATCGATTGCTCGCTCACCTCACCGGCGGCACTCTATGGTTGCGGAACGGGCGGTGACGGTGCACCTTACCGGTCCCGCGGCAGTTTCGGGACGGTACCGGCGATTGAGCTCGGGCTCGGTTACTCAACCGGAGCGGCACGGTTCGAGATGCTGCTCGAATACCGGCCCAGCTTCACGTTCGAGGGCCATGCCAACTTCCTGGCGCCGGAGCGCCAGCAATCCGTCATGATGGACCTATCGTCCGTATCCGGGATGCTGGCCGGGTTTGTGGACTTCAGAAGGCCGGGCCAGTTCACTCCATTCATCGGGGCCGGCATCGGCACCGTACGAACCCGGACCGACCCGACAACCATGACCTTCCCGGCGACGACGACTACCGTACCGGGCGGGAGCCGGACGGGACTGGCCTGGATGGTTACAGCCGGAGCTGGAGTGGCGTTGAGCGAGCGGGTCACTCTCGACCTGGCCTGGCGCTACACTGACCTTGGCGAGGTTCGCACTGGCCAAGGCCCGGGCAGTGTAGTCTGGCGAGACGGCAGCCGGGACCCGTTGCCGCTTGATCTTGCGCCCACTCAGTCCAGGCTTTCGGGCCACGGTCTCCGGATATCCCTGCGCCGCAGTTTCTGAAGACAGCGTCCATGCCCCGCGTGCGTGTTCGGGGTGGCATCGTGGCCCCGGGATGGCAAGGCACCATGCAGCTATCCTGTAACCCTGGCGATGACGGGAACCGGCCGGGCGGACCGGGAATCCATTACTTTCCGGAACACACGGACTCCCTTGCAGAATCCTCACCCTGTCCAGACCGGATCCAGGTATGCACCATACAAAAGGTACTGACGGAAAGACTTCAGCCAGCTTTGCGAATTTTCAGCGGGAAATCAATCCCATCGGTGATCCCGCACCTGGACCACGCCATCCTGTACCCTGACCGGAAAAACATCCACCGGCTCGTAGGCGGGAGGCGCTGTCACCTCTCCGGTCCGGATGTCGAAACGGGCGCCGTGACGCGGACATTCGATAGAACCGTCCACCACGCACCCGCTTGAAATGTCGCTGCCGTCATGGGTGCAGATGTCCTCGATGGCATAAAACTCCCCGTCCAGGTTGATAACCACCATCACCGCCCCTTCCACTTCAACAGACATGTGCTGCCCGGGCGGGAGATCGTCCACCGCCACCACAGTGGTCCAGTCGCTCATTGTTGTACCCGCTAGATCAGGCCGAGTTCAAGCCGAGCCGCCTCACTGATCATCTCCTGGCGCCACGGGGGATCCCACACGAGGTCCACGACCGCGTCCTCGACGCCGGGAACCAGCTTGACCGTCCCTTCCACCATGCCCGGGAAAGTCTGCGCCACGGGGCAGCCCGGCGCCGTCAGGGTCATGTCCACTTCCACGAACCGGTTTTTCACCTCGACCCGGTATATCAGGCCGAGGTCATAGATGTTCACGGGAATTTCCGGATCGTAGATCGTCTTCAGCGCGGCCACCACGCGGTCATGAAGGACGGATTCATCGACCATCCCCCCGGACGTGCCGGCGTCCCCTGAAGACAGATCGTCCTCCACCGGTCCGTTGCCGGTTTCGAACTGCCGCATGAGCTGTTCGTGCGGCGTCAACTCGGGATCGAATTCCACCCGGCGGCTCGGGATCTTGTCATTCATGGCTGATCAGGCGTCTCGACAGCTCCGCGGCCAGAAAGTCGCGCAGCGGCTCCACCTCGACATCGCCAAGCACGTCGTTCACGAACCCGTATGTCAGCAGGGACCGGGCATTTTCAGGATCGATCCCGCGGGACCGGAGATAGAACAACGCGTTGGCATCCAGCTGCCCCACGGTGGCTCCGTGGGCGCACTTCACATCATCGGCATAGATTTCCAGTTGAGGCTTGGTGTCGATTTCCGCATCCGGCGACAGCAGGAGATTGTCGTTCGTCTGGTCTGCATCGGTCTTCACCGCGCCCTGGTCCACCCGTATGCGGCCATGAAACACGCCCCGCGACCGCTTGTCCAGAACACCCTTGTAAAGCTCTCTGCTGCTGCAATGGGGGGCCGCGTGCACCACGCCGGTATGGTTGTCCACATGCTGCCGGCCGGTCGCGGCATACATCCCGAGCAACTCGCAGTGTGCTCCGGGGCCATTCAGCCTGACCTTCAGGTTGTTGCGTACCACGTCACCGCCCAGTGTCGCCGTCATGATCTGCAAATTGCTGTCCCTGGACTGGTCCACCACGACATCATTGATCATGCTGGTTCCCCTGCCCATGGTTTCCACCAGGTGGTAGTCCAGCGAGGCCCCGGCTTCCAGTACCACACGGGTACTGGTGTTCACCAGGGCGTTCAGCCCGTCCAGGGACACATGCCGCTCCACCACCTTCACCCTGGCGTTGGGGCCCAGCCGAAGGATATTGCGCGCCAGTCCCGCCTTGCCTTTTCCGGCCGAGACGAACAGGAACTCGAGTACCGAATCGGCCTCCAGTCCTGTATCCAGGTCCACCAGGTAGCCGTCACGGAAAAAGGCGGCGTTCAGGGCGAGGAAGCCGTTGTCCGGCAATGATTCATCGGCTGATACTCCGGGCAGGGCATCCGGATCCTGGCGCAGCACGGAAGCCAGCGAGCGGACCGAAATCCCCGGCGGCAAGTCCGTGTTCGACGAAAGGGCGTCATTCAATACGCCATCGACGAATACGAAACGGTGGCTTTCCAGGCCGGGAATCAGCCAGTGATCCAGGGGCAGATCATCAACCTCCCCGGTGATATCGGTGTCGAAGGCCCTGGCTGTCAACGGACGCAGCGGCATGTAGCGCCAGTCTTCGTCGCGCTGGCCCGGAAAACCGGTCTGGCGCAGGCTGTCCATGGCCGCACCGCGCTGCCTGGTCATCCAGTCCGGTTCCCCCTCCGAGAACACGGGTGACAGGGAGGCGAACTGTTCCGAATATTGGGTTACGGTGTCGTTCATACTGCGATACGGTCGGTTATGCGTGATGGCGCATCAGGCGGCCTGTTCCTCGATCCAGCCATAGCCCTTTTCCTCCAGTTCCAGCGCCAGTTCCTTGCCTCCGGACCGGATGAACCGCCCTCCCGCAAGAACATGGACATGATCGGGGACGATGTGGTTCAGCAACCGCTGATAATGGGTGACCACGACGATGGCGCGGTCGGCGCCGCGCAGCTTGTTGACGCCCTCGGCCACGATCCGCAGGGCATCGATATCGAGGCCGGAGTCGGTTTCGTCGAGAATGCCCAAGTAAGGCTCAAGCAATGCCATCTGCAGGATTTCGTTGCGCTTCTTTTCTCCGCCCGAGAACCCCTCGTTGACCGCGCGATACAGGAACTCCTGCTTCATATCCACCAGCGCCGCCTTTTCCTTGATCAGCTTGAGAAAATCCATGGCATCCAGTTCCTCCTCGCCACGATGCTTGCGTATCGCGTTGAGCCCGGCCTTCAGGAGATAGAGATTGGTCACACCGGGGATTTCCACCGGGTACTGGAAGGCAAGAAACAACCCTTCCCTGGCGCGTATTTCCGGCTCCATGTCCAGCAGGTCCATGCCGCGGTAGGTGACGGCGCCCCCGGTGACCTCGTAGCCGTCACGTCCCGCTAGGACGCTTGCCAGCGTGCTCTTGCCGGAACCATTGGGTCCCATGATGGCGTGAACTTCTCCGGCGCCGACCTCCAGGTCGATACCCCTGAGAATGGTCTTGCCTTCAACGCTGGCACTCAGATTCTTGATCGATAGCATGTTGTTATTCAGGAAATGGGAAATTGGTATGCGCGCCCCGGCCGGATCAGCCGACCGCACCTTCGAGACTGATGCCCAGAAGCTTCTGCGCTTCCACCGCGAATTCCATGGGCAACTCCTTGAACACCTCCTTGCAGAATCCGTTTACGATCATGGAAACGGCGTCCTCCTCGGAGAGCCCCCGCTGGCGGCAATAGAAAAGCTGGTCCTCCCCGATGCGGGACGTGGTCGCCTCGTGCTCGATTTGAGCGCTTGGATTCTTCACTTCCATGTAGGGGAAGGTGTGCGCGCCGCACTCGGCGCCCATCAGCAGGGAGTCGCACTGGGAATAGTTGCGCGCGCCTTCCGCGCCCTTCAGGACCTTGACGAGACCGCGGTAGGAATTCTGCCCCTTGCCCGCGGAAATGCCCTTTGAAATGATCGTGCTGCGGGAGTTCTTTCCGACATGGACCATCTTGGTGCCGGTATCCGCCTGCTGGTAGTTGTTTGTCAGGGCCACGGAATAGAACTCCCCGATGGTGTCGTCCCCTTCCAGGACCACACTCGGATACTTCCAGGTGATGGCTGAGCCGGTTTCCACCTGGGTCCAGGAAATCTTCGCCCCCTGCCCGCGGCATGTCCCCCGCTTGGTTACGAAGTTGTAGATGCCGCCCTTTCCGTGCTCATCTCCCGGGTACCAGTTCTGGACCGTGGAATACTTGATTCCGGCGCCTTTCATCGCCACCAGTTCCACCACCGCCGCATGCAGCTGGTTCTCGTCCCGCATGGGTGCCGTGCATCCCTCCAGGTAGCTCACGTAGCTGTCCTCGTCCGCCACGATCAGTGTCCGCTCGAACTGCCCGGTATTCATCTCGTTGATGCGGAAGTAAGTGGACAGTTCCATGGGACAGCGGACTCCCTTGGGAATGTAGACGAACGAGCCGTCGCTGAACACCGCTGAATTGAGGGCGGCGTAGAAGTTGTCCGAACTTGGCACAACGGTCCCGAGATACTGCCTGACCAGATCGGGAAATTCCTGCAGCGCCTCCGAGATGGGGCAGAAAATCACTCCGGCGTCCATCAGCGTCTTCTTGAACGTGGTGGCCACCGATACGCTGTCGAACACGGCGTCCACGGCCACCTTGACCCCGGCGAGCATCTTTTGCTCGTCAATGGGAATTCCCAGCTTCTCATAGGTTTCGAGAAGCTTGGGGTCCACCTCATCCAGGCTGTCCAGCAGCTCTTGCTGCTTCGGGGCGGAGTAGTAGCTTATCGCCTGGTAGTCGATGGGGGGATGGTGCAGATGCGCCCACCGGGGCGGGGTCATAGCGGTCCACCGCCGGAAGGCCTCGAGACGCCAGTCCAGCATCCATTCGGGTTCCTCCTTGATCCCGGATATCGTCCGCACCACGTCCTCGTCGAGGCCCGGCGGCAGCGTGTCGGATTCGATTTCGGTTACGAAACCTTCCTTGTAATCCCGCTGCAGCAGCGGGGCCAGTTCTCTTTCGGTCTGTGACATGTCGGTTGACTGTTCTGTTTTGCCTTGTATCGATGGTTCCGGTCAGGCTACCGTCCGGGTCTTCATTCGGGAAGGCCAACCCTGTGGCCGTCGCTACGGGCAAGCCGTACCGCCGGGTTGCCTTCCCGCGCCTGGTCAATCCCGCTTCGCCGCATCAGCTCGCCCAGCCTGATTCCCCTTAAAAACACGTGCAACTGATCGGTCAGTTCGGACCACAGATCATGGGTCAGGCAGCGCTTGCCGTCATGGCAGTTCTCCTCGCCCTCGCACTCGGTGATATCCAGCGGCTCATCCACCGCCAGGATGATGTCGGCAATGCTGATGCTGTCGACATCCCTGGCCAGCACGTATCCACCTCCCGGACCACGCGCGCCCACAACCAGGTTCTTCCGTTTCATTTTCGCGAACAGCTGCTCCAGGTAGGACAACGATATTCCCTGATTGACCGATATGCTTTTCAATGAAACCGGACCCAGCGACTGATTCATGGCGAGATCAATCATCGCCGTCACCGCATAGCGTCCTTTGGTTGTGAGTCGCATTTCGCCGAAATTCAGGTTACATTTTGCACGAATGACCGTGCGGGTCCCGCCTTGATGAGTAACAATAAGGGCTCTAGGATAAAAACCAAGTATTTTACTAGGTTTTTCATTTTGGCAATATCTCTTCCAGCCAGGTAGTTCGGGGCCTCGGTATTCCATGTCGCCGGAACAGGCCGTCGATCAAGCATTCGCCGGACGCGGATACGGGTGGGTTCCCCATATTCTAGATCACCCGTCACCCTGCATTTACGCCCGGTTGATTTTACCCCTGCCGATGATGTCCCTGGAGTCTGGAACTCCATCCGAAGGACAGCTGGCCAATGAAATCCTTGGACTGACGCCGACCCGATGGCTGCCAGGGTAGGACTCACCGGCGGCATTGGCAGCGGCAAGTCCACCGTGGCGAAGCTGTTCGCCGACCGGGGCGTCCTAGTGGTGGATGCGGATGTCGTTGCCCGCAACGTCACCCGCCCGGGCACGAGGGCCCTGGCGACGATCGTGTCTCGCTTTGGCGAAGGTATCCTGAAGGCGGACGGCAGTCTGGACCGTGGTGCCCTGGGACGGGTAGTTTTCGCAAGTGCGGACCAGCGCCTTTGGCTCGAAAACCTGCTGCACCCCCTGATCCGCCGGGAAATGGACAGCCGGGCATCGAACTGCACCGATCCATATTGCATCCTGGAAATCCCCCTCCTGGTGGAGACCGGGAGGCAACAGGACATGGATTGCGTGATCGTCGTGCACTGCCCCAGGGAGGTGCGCATTGCACGGGTGATAGAATCCCGGGGGATGCGTCGGGAAGATGTGGAGCGGGTGATGGACCAGCAGGCCACGGACGAAGAGCGGCTTGAAGCCGCGGACCATGTACTGGACAACGATTCGGACCGGGAAACGCTGGCGTCCCGGTTCGGTCGTGTGCTCATGGACCTGCAGCGCCGTTTCGGCTGAAATCGCCATTTCCGGACTGCAAACAACCCGGGATGTACTTGCAGTAAGCCTGATATATGACCGGATCGATGTACAGAAAATTCAGCGACCGAGGAAATTGCAATGGATAACAAGCCGATCAGAACCGATGCCGACTACCGGCAGGCGCTGGTGGAGATTGACAGCCTGATGGTGGCCGGGGCGAATACACCCGAAGGAGAAATTCTCGATGTGCTGGTAACCCAGGTCGAAGCTTATGAAGCCAAACACTTCCCCCTGTCCCCGCCATACCGTTCAACCGGCATTCCAGACAGCTAAATCAGGGTATTTGGCACTGTAATCGCCGAAATGATCCCAACGTGTCAGTGAGTTACAAACATCTTCGCTATGCGAAAGGATCTATACATGTGAATCCATTCATATATATTAAACAGCCGTTTTATTAACATGAGAGAGGATTATGTATAGAAAGTGCCATTTTCTATACACATAGAGGGTGCGCGGATACTGTGACGACCCAAGGCACCATCTCATCGCTACCACCAATCACCGAACTGGAATCCCGTTCGGTGCTGTAAAGCCTTGACCCGGCCTATCGTTATCTGGTCGAACTCAAGGGCATGGCCGCAACCATCCCCAACGAGCACATCCTGATCTACAGACACCCCCCTGTCCCCACCATATCGTTCAGCCGGTCCTCGAGCCACCTGATCCATCTTCCTCCTGCCCGCAGCTGGTCCGCCTGTAAGCCGCAAGGATTGGGTGCACCGCTTCCAGGACATCGAACCGCGGTATTTCCTCCACATGCACCCAGGCGACGGACTGTCCCTCCCGGCCCCGCGCCTGACCGCGGAAGGTAGTCACCAGCCGGGTATCGAGCCACACGCGGGCATGGTCATAGTCGTGCCTGATCTTCGCCAGAGGCGTCGACACGGCATTCTCTATGCCGAGTTCCTCCTCGAGCTCACGCGCGAGCGCGAAGCCGGGCGACTCACCGGGTTCCACCTTACCCCCCGGAAACTCCCATTGCCCGGCTTTCGGTGTCCCGGGGCGTCTTTGCTGGATCAGAAGCCTGCCCCGGGAATCCGCGATGACACCAACCACCACATGCAACCGGTTCTCCGGCACGGGCGTGTCCATTGCGGGATCAGGAACGGTAGTCGGCGTTGATCTCGATGTAGCCATGGGTCAGGTCGCAGGTCCAGACCCTGGCCGTACCGGTACCCGCCCCAAGCTCCACTTCGATCAGGATCTCCCGGTCCCTCAGGTGCCCGGTGACCAGGGACTCGTCGTAATCCTCCACCTTCCCTCCACCGCTGGCGATGGTGATTCCGCCGAAGGACACGCCGAGGTTGCGCTGATCCAACCGGGCGCCCGACTTGCCCACGGCCATCACCACCCGTCCCCAGTTCGCGTCCTCGCCGGCCACGGCGGTCTTGACCAGCGGGGAATTTGCGATGGCCTTCGCCGCAACCCGGGCCTCGGCATCGGTTGCGGCGCCCCGTACAACCACCTCGATGAGTTTTTCGGCGCCTTCGCCGTCACGCACCACCTGGACCGCCAGGTCCTGCATGAGCGCCCCCAGGGCT
>JAJDTE010000009.1:0-21348 GCA_022827325.1 Gammaproteobacteria bacterium
GTAGCGCTTGACCGAACGGCAGGGATTCCGGGCCGTCTCCGTCCATCCCCAGGTCTCCGCATGCCGGAACATCCCGGCAAGTGTCTTGACCGTCCGGTTGGCCTGCGTGGGCTTGTCCCGCATCCCGTGATGAAATGCCGCTACCAGAGAAGGCGTCACCTCGGAAAGACGGTAACCGCCAAGTTCCGGAACGATGTACAGGCGTAGCGATATATCGATATTCCTGATAGTGCCCGGCTTGCAGTTCACCCGCGCATGGGACTCCATGTACTGTTCGGCCAGGTCGGCAACTGTCGGCTCCTTCACCTCCGGCGGTGCATCCGGGTCGAGTCCCCGCCGAACCCGGTCGATGACCTTGACCGCCTTCTTTCTGGCCTCGTCCACGGTCAGCTCTCCAACCCGTCCCAGCCCCAGCCGCCTCGGGCTTCCTCCCCGCTTCCTCGCCTGGATGCACCAGACCTTGCGCCCGGTGGCATAAACCCGGACCCCAAAGCCGGGAAGGTCCCGGTCCCAGACGACGGTATCGCCCGATGGGACGGACAGCGCATCCACCGATCTCTTGGTCAACCGGATGGAGGATCTTTCCGTCATTTCAGATCAGATGTCCGGGTAGAATAGGCGCAGACGCCGGATTCGCATGATGAAATACGATGGTCCCGAAAAGACATCCGGCAGCGGCCCCCCGGAAGTAACCGGGGGCGAACTCCAGATCGGCAACTGTCCATATGGTGAACCATGAAATCTCCGCTCAACACCAGACAACCGAAGGATTACCCGGCCGGCGATTGAAAGAACTTGAATGGAATGAAGCTTACCGAATCCGTAATCAATCCGCAACCAACTGAAGGTGATTCAAGGGGAGCGACTGACTGCGCTGGAAAACAATGTCTGTATCAGAGAATGAATATATTATAGTTTAAATACAATTATTTATGAACATTCTCAAAATTCTGAAATGACATTCGTATCCATGGATATCATGTGTGAATTTAAGTGGTTCTAGTTTACCGTATCAGTGATTCTGGCGATCCGGTTGGCACTGTTTACTTTACCCGGGCAGGCACTCACTCCGCATTGTTCAAATGACCGCCCCCAAGCCCCGTCTGCGGAACGTGACCGGCATCGCCTGCAGCCATTTTGAATTCGCCTGTCAGGGCGTTCCCGGCAGCGCCGAAAACTTCCCCGAAGCCTTATACCGACCACCGGCAAGCTCTTCATTGCGTACTGAGCTACGGGCCTGCCCCTCCCCGGAAGAGAAGAAGTGTGCCTTGGTTTCCTCGTGATCATTTGCTACAAACCCTGACGGCCCTGCCACGAACGGGGCACGACACCGATGAACCTTGAGAACTCGTGCCCCTCAGATGGCAGGTCCGGATCTGAAACCAGGAATGACTCCTGAATCCGAAACCTTCCGGACCGGGTGCGTGGCCGGGACCGGTACCGGGGCGGCAGGATTCGGGGCGGAAAAACCGCTGTCCGCTTCCCCCGCCGGGGCCGGATGCAAACCGGCACAACCCCCGGAAGGCAGGACATGACACGCCCCGAAGTACCGGCCCACGGCGGACGGCGGGGCCCGCGGCGCCGCCGGTTCCGCCTGTCCGGCGCCATTGTTGGCGCCTTCGCGCTGCTGGCGGTGCTCTTCGCCGGTCTCTACGCCTGGCTCTCCCTGCCTTCCTACCATGGAGCCCTGGCACTCGACGGGCTCGAGGCGCCCGTGGAGGTCATCCGGGACGCCCATGCGATTCCGCACATCTATGCGAATTCACGCCGGGACAGCGCTTTCGCCATGGGGTACGCCCACGCCCAGGACCGGCTCTGGCAGATGGAGCTGCAACGCCGGATCGGCGCCGGGCGACTCGCCGAACTGGTGGGGGAGGCGGGCCTCGAGACCGACTTTCTGATGCGGACACTTGGCGTGTACCGGATCGCGGAACGCAATTTCGGCAAACTGTCGGCCGCGGCCCGGCAGATTTACGCGGCCTATGCATCCGGCGTGAATGCCTACCTCGAGACCCGGACCGGCATGCTGCCGCTGGAATTCCAGTTGCTCCGCCACGAACCCGAACCCTGGCGGCCGGCCGACAGCCTCGTCTGGCTCAAGCTCATGGCCTGGACCCTGGGTGACAATCATGCCGACGAGCTCCTGCGCGCCCGCCTGGCGGACCGTCTCGACCGGGCCCAGCTGCAGGACCTCTGGGCACAGCATCCGGACGATCCGGAGCCCGGGCCGCATTCGGACCCGCAGGCCCTGTTACCCGCCGGCATCGACTACGCGGCACTTGCCGGTGCGATGCCGGAGCGGCAGGGGTCGGGCCTCGGATCCAACAGCTGGGCAGTGTCCGGTGCACACACGAAGTCCGGTTTCCCGCTGCTGGCAAACGATCCGCACCTGCGACTGGACGTGCCGGGCATCTGGTACCTCGCCCATATCAGCACGCCGGACTTCGAAGTCGCCGGCGCCACCCTGCCGGGACTGCCCTTCCCCGTGCTCGGCCAGGCCCGCAACTTCGCCTGGGGCTTCACCAACACCGCGCCGGATGTCCAGGACCTGTTCGTCGAGCGGATCGATCCCGTGAACCCTTCCAACTATCTCGCCCCCCGGGGCAGCCTGCCCTTCGATGTCCGCACCGAGACGATCCGGGTGCGCGGCGGGGAGCCGGTCCGGCTTGCCGTGCGCGGGACCCGTCACGGCCCGGTGATCTCCGGCGTGATCGGGGAGGACGCGGTATTCCTGGAGGCGGGGCATGTCCTTGCCCTTTCGTGGACGGCGCTTGCCGAGGACGACCGCAGCGGCGAGGCGCTTGTGCTCGCCACCACAGCTCCGGATCTCACGGGATTCGTCAACGGGCTGCGCCACCTGGTCGCACCGCAGATGAACGTCGTCTTCGCCGACCGCGAAGGCGATATCGGCTTTGTCGCCCCCGGCCGCGTGCCGATCCGCACACGGGGCCTGGGCCACCTGCCAGCACCCGGCTGGACCGGCACCCACGACTGGGTGGGCTACATCCCCTTCGATGAACTGCCGCGGATCGACAATCCGGCATCCGGACACATCGTCAGCGCCAATCACCGGATCACCCCGGAAGGCTATCCCCACTACATCACCGACACCTGGGTGCCGCCCTACCGGGCGATGCGGATCCGGGAACTGCTCCAAGGCGGGACCCGGCATACCGTCGGGAGCCTGGCCGGCATCCAGCATGACCTGGTCTCGCTGGGCGCGAGACGCATGCTGCCCGTTCTCCTTTCCCTTGCCGACGCACAAGACGGGAACGCCCGCACTGCCCTTCACCTGCTCGGGGCCTGGAACTACGCCATGGACCGCGACCGGGCCGAGCCGCTCATCTACATGGCCTGGATGAGGGAACTGACCCGCTCGCTCTTTGCCGACGAGCTGGGGGACGTCTTCGAGGACTACTTCGATATCCGCACCGAGGTGGTTCACCGCGCGCTCACCGAGCGCCGGGACTGGTGCGACGACATCACGTCCGGGCAGCGGGAGACCTGCGCCGGGCAGGTGAGCGGAGCGCTTGCGACGGCCCTTGATTACCTTGCAGGAGAATACGGCGACGACATGACAGGATGGAAATGGGGAACGGCACATGCCGTCCAGATGCCCCACCGACTGCTGGGCAAGATTCCCGTCATCGGCTCATGGTTCGAAATCCACATGCCCACGGGCGGCGAGAAGGAGACGGTGAAGGCAGGCGGATACGATGTGTCCGATGCCGGCAGTCCGTTTGCCCAGAACCACGGCGCCGGCTACCGCGCCGTCTATGACCTCGCCGATCCGGAGCGGTCGGTTTTCATCGCGAGTACGGGACAGTCCGGAAATCCGTTGTCTCCGCGCTACCGGGACTACGCTGAACCCTGGCGGGACGGCCAATACCTGCCCATGCTCACCGACCGTGCGCGAATCGCGGAAAATTCCCTTGGATCGCTGGTGCTGACACCGAGGTGACACGGCCGCCGGGACGGCGAAGCCCTGGGGATGCCCTGACCCGCCCGCCGGGTCCCGGCCACGGGATCAATTCATGTCCAGCGCCTTTTTCCGTTCATTCGCCCAGGTCCGTATCACCTGGTCGACGGCAAGGCCGATGAACGCGACGCACAGCCCCAGGGTCAGCCCGATACCGGTGCCCTGGGGATCCGAGATGGCCTTCAGGATCAGCTGCCCGAGGTCCGTGGTGCCGATGAAGGCCCCGATGATCACCATGAACAGTGCAAAGATCATGGTCTGGTTCACCCCGAGCATGATGTGCGGAAACGCCATGGGCAGTTCGATCGAGACCCATCTTTGCATGCGCGACACGCCAAGCATGGAGCCCGCGTCATGGAGAACCGGCGGCACGCTGCGCAGACCCTCCACGGTATACCGGGTCGCCGGGACGGTGGCATAGACAATGGTGGCGATGATCACGGAGGTGTCGGTGATGCCGAACAGCATGATCACCGGGATCAGGTAGATGAACGAGGGAAACGTCTGGAGGAAGTCGCAGACCAGCAGGATCACCCGGCTGGCAATCGTGCTCTGGGCGCACAGGGAACCCAGTGTGATGCCGAGAACCGCCGAGACGATCACGGAAAACGAGGCCATGTAGGCGGTAATGAGCGCCCTGTCCCAGTATTCGGACAGCGCGATGAACAGCAGGAATCCACCGATCATCAGGGCCGACCTGAAACCCGCCAGGATGTAGCCGGTCCCCATCGTCAGGAGGAAGGTGGCGGCGACGGGCATGCCGAGGTACATGTCCCGCATCGGCACCAGGATGCTCGTGATCAGGAACTCGTTGAAACCTTTCAGGGTGTAGAAGAACGTGTCCCAGATCCAGTCGACCGTGGTCTGCCAGAACGGGGCCGTGGTGACACCCTTGTTGTGCGGGACGATGTAGAGGTAGTTGAAACCCTCCCGGAACAGGAAGCTGCCGATATAGGCCAGGATCGAGCCGGTCAGGAAGACGGCCAGGGCCATCAGGGCGTACCGGTGCCGCTGGACGAAGGAAAGATCGGCGAAGTAGTCCGTCTGCTTGTTCGCCCAGGCCAGGGACATCTTGTCCAGCACCACGGCAATCAGCACGATGCACACCCCGATTTCTATCCCGGTGCCGATCCGGAGGGAATTGAGTGCGATCAGCAGGTTGGAGCCCAGTCCCTGGGCACCGATAAACGCGGCGATCACGGTCATCGCCAGACACTGCATGACCACCTGGTTGACACCGATCAGGATGTCGCGCCTCGACGTGGGGATCAGCACCCGGAACATCATCTGCCACCCGTTGCAGCCGCTCATCATGCCCGACTCCATCACGTCCGCAGGGACCTTCTTCAGCCCCAGCAGCGTGAGGCGGACCATGGGGGGCGTAGCGAAGACGATGGTGGCGATGGCGGCGGCATGGTCCCCGACGCCGAACAGCACGATCACCGGCACCAGGTAGGAATAGTGCGGCATGGTCTGGGCGACGTTGAGCAGGGGGTTCAGGACCGCCTCGACGATCCTGCTCTTGTAGGCCCAGATGCCCAGCAACAGACCGAGAATGACGGAAACCGGTGCGGCGATCAGGACGAACGACAGCGTCTCCATGGACGGCTTCCACTGGCCGAAAATCGCGATGAACATCGTGCAGACCCCGGCCAGCAGCGCCAGCCCCCTGCCCTGCAGCTTGTAGCCGAGAATGATCGCCCAGCCGGTGATGACCGTCCAGGGAAGCGCGGGCCAGCGCGCCCAGGGGTATTCATTGACGAAATCCCAACTGGTGAAGGCAACGACGGTCTTGTTCCCGCCGAGGAAAATCTCCCGCACGAAGTTGATGACGAACAAAAAGGTTCCCGATACCGCCCTGGTCATCTCCCGGAACAGGGGCTTTTCCTCGTAATCCTCGATGATCGGGTCGTATACGTTGATCGGCATCCAGTCGAACATCAGGTACCGGACCGAATCGTTGATGATCACGGGGAGCTGCTTCAGGAGCGGAGGAAGGCGCCAGAGGTAATTGGTCTCCGACGGGCTGATGGACAGGCACAGCAGGATAAAAACCGCCAGCAGGACGGCGAACTGGGCGATTTTCGGGTGCTTGGAGAGGAAACTCATTGCACGGCGATCACGTCTCTCCGTCTTTTGCGGCTCTCCCCCCGAACAGCACCTTGATCACGTGGGACGAATGCAGGATGCCCACCATCCTGTCATCCGGGTCCACTACCGCCACCGGCTTTTCCTGCCCGAGAATGTCCTCGGCGACAGATTCGATGATGGCATCCTTCGGAACACGGAGGTCGCCGGGCACTTCCGAGGAATCCACCGGGTCCATCACGGATTCCACCCGAAGCACCTTTTCGCGCGGCACGTCCTCGGTGAACCTGCGCACGTACTCGGTCGCCGGGTTCAGCACGATATTGGCCGGCGTGTCCAGCTGCTCGACTATGCCGTCCTTCATGATGGCGATCCGGTCGGCAAGACGCAGCGCCTCGTCGAAATCATGCGTGACGAAGAGGATCGTCTTGCCGAGGACACCCTGCAGGCGCAGGAACTCGTCCTGCATTTCCTTGCGGATCAGCGGGTCCAGCGCGGAGAACGGCTCGTCCAGGAACCAGATGTCGGGTTCGACGGCCAGTGACCGGGCAATACCCACTCGCTGCTGCTGTCCCCCGGATAGCTCCCTCGGGAAATAGTTCTCCCGTCCGTCAAGGCCCACCAGGTGGACCATTTCCATGGCCCTCTTGACGCTCTCCCGGGTACTGATGCCCTTGACCTGGAGCGGGAAGGCAATGTTCTCGAGAACAGTCTTGTGGGGCAGCAGCCCGAAGTTCTGGAAGACCATGCCCATCTTGCTGCGCCGAAGCTCGATGAGTTGCCTGTGATTCAGTGCCAGCAGGTCCTGACCCTCGACGTAGATCTTCCCTGCGGTCGCATCGGTCAGTCTCGAGATGCAGCGAAGCAGGGTCGATTTGCCGGACCCGGACAGGCCCATGATCACCAAGAGTTCCCCTTCATGCACCTCGAAGGAGACATTGTTGACGCCCACGACGAGGCCGGCATCGAGAAACTTCCTGCTGTCCACGACCCCATCGGAATCACTGAGCATCTGCCCGGCATTGTTGCCGAAGATCTTGTAGACGGATTCGCACCTGATGATGGCCTGCCCTGCCCCGGCAGGTGGTTCTTGAGAAGACATGGCCGGTTCTGTGATTTTTCCGTTGAGGGGTAGAGTACCCGATTTTCGGTTGCGTGTGCGATTGCCGCACCCAGAAACAGATTCCCCCCATTATATAGGGGGGAATCCGGGTAACGCCTGGATCAGGCCCTCAGGCCCTTGCCTGGAGCTCTGTCAGTTGGTTGCTCCGAGCACCGATTCGGTCCAGGGCTTCCAGACTTCCTCGTTGTCCGCCAGCCACTTGACCGCCGCGTCCTCGTGGGTCATACCGTCGACATCCACCAGCGCGGCCATGGAGCCGATCTGCGGCGTGGTGAACGACAGCTTGGTGAAGGCCGTGTAGGCCTGTGGATGCGACCGCGGGAACCGGTAGTTGGCGCCCTTCTTCAGCCAGCCCGTCGGGGACCCGCAACCGGTCGTTGACAGATCGCCCCCGTCGGCAATCCTGCAACCGTCGAAGTAGGGTGGAAACTCGATGAACGTGAAACCCTTCGCATCGGTGAAGTTGGGCGTCCAGTTGAAGATGATGGTGCCGCGACCCTCCTTCTCCGCCGCCTTGAGTTCCGCCCAGAGCGCATCGGCGGCTCCGGCGAACTTCACCACCCACTTGTCGTCCAGACCGAGTCCCTTGACACGGTTCGGCATGACGTCTCCGTGCCAGCTTTGCGGACCTTCCAGCCAGCGGCCCTTGCCGCCGGAATCGGGGGTGGCGAAATTTTCATGGCAGTCCTTCAGGGCCTCCCAGCTCGGCAGGCCGGGACAAAGTCCCTTTTCGATGACCCAGTTGGGCACTCCCATCTCCTCCAGGGTTTCCGCCGCGTGGGTGCCGGCATCGATGAGGCCGCCCTTTTCCATGGCACTGTAATAGGCGTTCTGCATGGTGGATTGCCACACCTCGTGCACAAGAGTGATGTCGCCGGTGCGGACCGCCTCGAAGCTCGCCTGGTTGTCCACGGGGACGTATTCCACCGTGTTGCCCATACTTTCGAACATGCCGCCGATCACGTGTGCCATCACGATCTGGCTGGACCAGTTCTTGATCGGGATCTTGATCGGCTCGCTGCTGTCCGCTGTTGCAGTACCCGTGGCGAAGCCAAGGAACAGGGCCGAAAACAGTACTGTGAGAGTTTTTCTCGATAGATTCATATCGCCTCCACTTTGGCATAGAATAATTTTGGGGTCTAAAAGAATACCGTTATATGTACCCCAAAAGTAGTACCATTTTTGCACCATTACATCATTCGGAAGCAGTCCCAAAACCTTCAGGCAGGCCACCCTGACCCACTGCATTTGCCATGGAATCCCGGGGATTTACGGATTCCGCGGCGCTCGCCGACCGGCGGACGCGATCAGGGGCAGAACCGCGAAAACCATCAGGAGCCGCACGGTGTGGTGGAAGGTCACCATGGCCACGTCAAATCCGAACAGCAGCGCCAGCAGTGTCACCTCGTAGAATCCCCCGGGAATGAACGCGAGCAGGACGTTCAGGTAGGGCATGCCGAGCGCCAGTGCCAGTCCCAGCGCCAGGGTGGCATAGATTCCGATCACCAGGACTGAATTCAGGAGCGCATCCGCCAGGTAAACCAGCAGTTCCCGTGCCCGGATCCGGCAAAGGCGCGCGCCGACGGCTCCGCCGATCGTTAACTGCGCCAGGACCACGAATTCGTGGATCCTCGGAATGGACAGGATGCCGGTCACGTGAAGGCCCGCGCTCAGGATGAGCGGCCCGAGCAGGTGCGGCATCGGCAGGCGCGCCGCCCTGCCGAGTACGTATCCCGCCAGGGCGATGGCAATGAACTCCGCCATGGCCAAGGGTGGCAGGGATCCGAGACTCGGGAAGCCGGAAAGCACCCGGTTGGAGGCCTCCACCGCAGCCTGTCCCTGGACCAGGGTCAGGAGAATCGGCGTAACACAGAAAACCGTCGCAACCCGGACCAGGTGGCACAGTGCCACCACGTAATCCCGGTCCACCAGACTCCGGCTGACGGCGATGGTCTCCGCTTGTCCGCCGGGCAGGCAGCACAGGAGGGCTAGGGTCGGCGGATACCGGCGCAGGCCGGCAAGATATGCGTATCCTGCCGCCGTGGCCAGCGCGGTGGCCACCATCATGCCGACCACGGATACCGACCACTGCCCGAACTTTTCGATCACGCCGGGATCGAACATGGCACCCACCAGCACGCCAAGGCCGAGGGTGACCGAGACGTGCAGCCAGCGCGGAACGTCGAGAACCTTCCTCGCCGGCCTGAACAGTCCCCCCAGAAGCCAAACGCCGAACAGGCTGCCGAGAAGATAGGGCGCCGGGGCGCCAGCGGCTTTCAGCGCGGCGCCGGCCGCAAGGGCGGTGGCGAAGGTCAGGCAGATGTTGCGCAGGTCGCGCAGGAACACTGATGGCAACGGGGGTCCACCGGTTGGGAAAGCGGAGATTATAGGGTGGTTTTGGAACCGGGCGGATCGCCGGCCCGAACCCTGCTCACAGCATGGCCGAATACCGGGACCCCGGGCTGAGCCTGAGCCAGTCGTAGCGGTCGCCCGACTCCACGGTGATCTCCTTCACCGCACCCTCGCGCATCACGGAAATTCGCACTGCCACGCCCGCGGGACCGGTGGCCCACACCTGGCGAAAAAAATCCGCCATGCCGGAAACCGGGTTTCCGTTCACCGCGACGATGATGTCGTTTCGGCGGATTCCCACTGATTCGGACGGGCCGTCGGCGGCAACGCGCAACACAAACAGGTGCCCGCGGTCCATTTCGGTATGGACTCCGAGCCAGGGCCGCGACTCACCGCTGGCACGGCCGATATCCAGAAGGTCGTCTAAAATTGGCTTGAGCGCGTTGATGGGGACAAACATGTTGCCCGGCACGGGCCGGCCCCCGGTGCGGGCGTCGTGCACGATCAGCGACCCCACGCCGACGAGCTTGCCGTCGGTATTGATGAGCGCCGCGCCGCCGAATCCCTGGAACGGTGGGGCGGTAAAGATGGCCTGCTCCAGCAGGTATTCCCAGTAGCCGGGAAACTCCCGCACATCCACCACTTCCGCCGGTTGCAGGAAGTCCGGGCCGATATGGGCGACGATGAGGGCCGCGTCGCCGGGGGTGAGCAAGGAGGAGTCCCCCAGGGACATCCCCTTGATGCCGAGCGGCTGCCTCGCCCGCACGAGGCCGAAGCCGCTGTCGTAGTCGTAGGCGACCATTTCCGCGGGAACGTATTCGTTGCTGCCGTCCGTGACCTCAATGTCGGATGCCTCCATGATCAGGTACCCGATGGTCAGTACGAGACCCTCGTCGTCGATTACGATTCCGTTACCTTGCCGCCTGGTACCCAGGCTGCGGGCGGTTCTTGCGGATTCGGGCACCGCGGCACGGAGTCCTACGACTGCCTTGAGAGTGGCCTCGACCAGGTTGTCCCGCTCCTGGGAAACGCAGGGAGGCACGGCTACGATCAGCAGCAGTACGGCCAGGAAATGCCGCGCGGTGCCCGCGTATCTGGACGGGGCGGGCGTTCTGTCCATTTCAACCTCCAGCACCGGAAGCCGGCGCGTCAAGACGGTCCATGGAATTCTGAACTTAAGCCCGGCGACCGGGATTGTCAACGCAAAGCAGGTAAACGGGGAATCCGGACGAACCCTGGATTCGGGGGAGCCGGTGAAGGCCGCCGGTGCCGACCGTCCGGGTCCGCACCATTGCCGGCGCCTCTGCCCGGTGCCCGAAGACATGTTTCGCCCGGTCCCGTATCCTCGGTCTTGCTCTGTTCCGGGTTCTCGCCAGGCTGCCGGACATGCAGGGGAAGGCTTCTCCAGGCGCGGTGACGGAACCGGTTGTGCGTCACCCGGGTCGGCCGTGCCCTGACCGGGAAACCCGTCGAGTGGCCGGGTGGCGGCCCCGTGGACCCGGTTGCTACACTCCGCTGCTGGTTCCCGCCGATATCAGATGAAAGCGCAAACCCTTTCCGGGCTATACGGGCTGGTGGTCTTCCTGTCCGCCGCCGTCCTCCTCATCCTGGAGATCGTGGCCGGGCGCCTGCTGGCACCCTACATCGGCGTTTCGCTCTACACCTGGACCTCCATCATCGGCGTGATCCTGGCGGGGCTTTCCCTGGGCCACTGGATCGGCGGCAGGCTGGCGGACAACGGTGCGGGCCACGTGGCCGCGGGAGCCGTGCTGATCGTCGCCGCCCTGGCCACCCTGGCCGTGCTGCCACTGCTCCTGCTGGTGGGCATGATCGTGCAGGACAGTGAAATCGGACTGTTGAACGCCAGTTTCATCTATGTGCTGGCCCTTTTCTTCCTGCCCGCCGCCGCCATCGGTGTCATCTCGCCACTGCTGACCACCCTGGCCCTGAAACTGGAACGGAACCCCGGCAGCGTGGTCGGCCGAATGCACGCCCTGTCTGCCGTGGGCAGCATCCTCGGGACGTTTCTTTGCGGCTACTGGCTGGTCCAGTGGTTCGGCACCCGGTCCATCATATGGTCCTCGGCGGTGGTCCTTTTCGCCATGGCATTGCCATTCCTGGTCGGGCGGACCGGGGGCGCCAGGACCATGGTCGCGGGGCTGGCCGCCGCCATGCTGCTGGTGCTGCTGACCTGGCTGGAGGACGGTTTCGCCAGTCCCTGCGATGTGGAGAGCAGTTATTACTGCCTGCGGGTGGTGGACGAGCAGGACCCCTCGGGCGTACTGCAGGGCAGAAGCCTCATCATTGACCACATGGTGCACAGTACCAACAGCCGGCACGACCCCGGGCTGCTGTGGGTGCCATACGCCCATGCCATGGACACCCTGATTCAGACGTATTATCCCGGCGGACCGCCCGAGTCCTTTCTGTTCGGCGGCGGGGGGGCCTATACCCTGCCACGGGCGGTGCTCCACCGGGACCCCGGGGCCACCGTCACGGTCAGTGAAATCGATCCGGCAGTCACCCGGCTTGCGGGCAGCGAGCTCTACCTGGACCCGGGCCCGATCACCATTCACCATGTCGACGTCAGGAACCTGCTCGGACGGACGCAGACAAGGTCCTTCGACGTCATTGTGACCGATGTCTTCCACGACATCGGCATCCCCTGGCACCTGACCACAAGTGAGTTCAACGAACAGGTGGCGAGGAGCCTGAAGGATGGCGGGCTTTATCTCATCAACGTGATCGACGTCTTTCCCCAGAACTCGCTGGTGCAGTCCATGCTGCGGACGCTTCACGGTTCGTTCTCCCACGTCGGCGTCTGGATCGAGTCTCCCCCGAGCGAGGAAACCCGCCTGACGTTCGTGCTGTCGGCATCCGGCCGTCCCCTGCCCGGTGACGTCATCGATTCGCGCTCGGGACCCCGGCGGCGCTGGTTCAACATTGCCGATTTCGTCAGCGAACAGGCGACGAGGAATGATGCTGAGGTGATTACCGACGACTATGCGCCGGTGGAGCGGCTGTTGCGGAAAATGCTGGTGACCCGGACCGGCAACTGAGCGGCCGGGCTCTGCCGTCGCCTAGCCCAGGGGGCAGCCTCCCGGATTGGCGTGCGAATAGAAGATCTTCTGGTTGTGGAGCTTTCCCAGCAGTTGGCGGATGCGATGGACGATATCCATCTCCGCTTCCTGTTCGGCCCCGGGAGTCAGACGCATGGTCACCTGGCTTTCCAGCGCTTGCTCGATCAGTTCGAGGTCGCCGGGATTGAGAGTGAATTTGTCGTTGTATCTGCCCATCGGTCAGTGTAAAAGGTCTGCTGTTGATGCAAACCAGTTTCGCAGAATCTTCATGCGAATCACAATCAGAATCCCTGTTCTCTAAACAAGTTTTTCCTTATATGGCATCCAGGGCAATGACGGAAACCAGAAAGGCCCTGCTCCTTGTGGCCCACGGCAGCCGGCGTGAATCCTCGAATGAGGAAGTCAGGGTGCTGACCCGCGCGCTGGCGGAAGCCGCCGGGGAATTTGACCTGGTCGACTGCGCATTCCTCGAGCTTTCCGGGCCGGACATCGTCACCGGCGCAGACGACCTGATCCGGCGCGGCGCAACCGAACTCACGGTCATGCCGTACTTCCTGGTGGCCGGAAGGCACGTGGTGACGGATGTCCCGGGGGAAGTCGAACGGATCCGCCGGCAAAACCCGGGCGTCCCGGTCCGCATCACCGATCACCTCGGTATTTCAGATACCATGATCAAAGCGATCCTGGAGCGGATCTCCAGTAAAGATTCAAAATAACCTGTTGAAATAAAATCATAATAAAATATTAGATATTTCTTATATATCCCATCCTAAATACCGGACACGCATCTTCTATCCACATAAACTCCTTGCATTTATCCGCACAGGATATTTTTCCCCGAGGCGGTTTCTCGCACAATGGGCGCTCAATTTTCAGTATCAGCCCAGAGGATCCAAGTCATGAAACCCCTTCTGAAAACCATATCGGCGGCTGCCCTCGGCATGTCGCTTTGCCTTGGTCCGGTACAGGCCAACCAGGCCCAGCCCGGCAACATCTTTGATCTGGCCAACCCCATGGCCTGGTTCAACATGACAGGAGTCACCGGCCAGGCCGGCAGCACCCAGAGCGGCGGTTTCGTTTTCCATCCGCTGAAGCCCCAGAGCTGGGCTGCCGTCGCCTCTCCCAAGGAGCACAACACGTTCCACATGGCGATGACCAACCCGGCAACCTATACCTACTACATGCAGCCCGGTTTCTACATGGAGTTCATGAACCCGGCCAACTACTTTGCCTGGATGAACCCCGCTTCCTACCAGACGTTCATGGATCCGGCCACCTTCAACTACTGGATGACACCGAATGCCTACATGCACATGTTCGATCCCGCCATGTATACCGGCATGATTGACATGAACAGCTACTTCACATGGATGAATCCGGCGACCTACATGGCCTGGATGGATCCCAACACCTATACCAGGTTGCTGGATCCCGCCAACTACATGGCATCCTTCGTCCCCGAGGGACAGGCTGCAGGCAACGAGACCGACAGCGGGCCCGCCAGCCAGTATTAATCAGATTTTCCTCTAGAAGGCCACCTATTCTGGCGGCTTTCAATTACTCTCCTACGTGGTGTTCAGTGCCGGGTCTCCCGGCACTTTTTTTTGCCCGCCTGATTCGTGCGATGAAGCGAACGTTCCGGAGCCCGGGGTAAGACACCGGGATCCCTGTCCGGCCTCCCCTAGGGGGCCTGGAAACGCCGCAATGCTTCCCCCCCAGAAATGGCTTCCCTCGCAAGTGCGGCGCCTTCCGTCTGGTCGCCGACGATGCCGCAATGGGCCAGGGCAATGGCGCCCGCGTACACCAGGCTGTCGAACATCGGTCCCGGCGTTCCGGACAACGCATCGAGACCCAGTTGCAGTGCGTGCTCCGCCACCGGCGCAAGGACTTCCGTGTTGCCGAACGTCGAGGCTGACAACTTCTCCGCAAACCGTTCGGGGACCGCGATGGCGCGCTCGGTTCTGTGAATCCCCAGATCTTCCGGGGCAAGACGTGTCATCCGGGGCTCCCCCTGGCCCATGAAGGCGAAATAGCGGGACAGCTGGCTCAGCGACGGAATGCAGCCGCCCTCCACGCCGCGCACGATGGCCGCGGTCCGAAACCCGGCGTGCGCGGCCAGGGCTGCATATACCGGTGGATAGGCCTTGTGCACGTAGCCCGTCATCAGGTGGCTGGCCTCGGCACCGCCGATGGGACGGAGCACCACCTCGATGGTGGAAAGGCAGCATCGCTTGACCATGGCATCGCGCAAAGCCACGAGATCATGCAGGCGCGGAGCGTAGTGGCGCTGATCCAGGTAGGCCCAGCCGATCCCGGGATCATCCAGCCGGTCACGGGCGAGGTGCACGTCGAGATCCACATCGAGGCCAGCAGCGGCCAGGATCATCCGCGGGGTGAGGCCGTACTTCGGACCGGCGGTCTCGATTCCGTGCAGATAGGTCGGCAGGCCGCAGGCCGCCAGCACCGCCGGCACGAAGGGCGTGGCGGGGATGCTGCGAAGGAAACCATTGAACGGGTCCGCCATCGCCAGCACGATCGGGGACTTGGCTGCGGCCCGGGTCATCTCGGATTGCAGGGCATCCATGACCCCAATGTTCTCCTCGTCCGTCTCCCGTTTCATTCTGAGGGCGATCAGGAATATCCCGCACCGGATCGGATCCGCCTCGCCGCGCAGGATGATGCCCATGGCGTCCCTGGCCTGGGTCCGGTCCAGGGATTTGCTGAGCTCGGGACCGGTGGCCACCAGCTGCAGGTATTCGCGCATGCGAAGCTGCGGGACGGAATGCTCGCTCATGATTTCCGGAGTATGGGGGCGCGCCGCATTGTGACCCTGCCCGGGGGAGCCGTCAACCGGTCAAACGCCGGGGGCCGCTCCATGGAGGTCATGCCCGTCGGTCCGCCGCCGGAATGTGTCTTATGTCCGGCACCGGCTCCCAACGGGGCCCTGCGGTGAAAATACGGCTACCCTGCGAGGAAGGGTGCGGAATGCGCCTGTCCGGCTTACCACGCTCCGGTGGCGCCGGCCTCCATGATGGACACCATGGCATCCCGGATGCGCTGGCCTTCCGCCTTGAGTTCGGCGTTGATCTGCGAATCCGGGTGCCAGACGAAGTTGAGCCAGGAGACATCCCAGTCAAGGGTCATCAGCCAGACGTCCCGGTTGGCATCTTCCAGCACCGCGATGCGGCAGGGCAGGAAGATGGAGAACTCGGGGCTGTAGTCCAGGATCGCCCGGGCGACCAGGGCATCGCAGTAATGGTGAATCTCCAGCTTGGGTGTGTTCTCGTCGCCGGTCTTGGCGGCGATCTCCTTCGAAATCTGGTCCGGGCCGAGGCGCTTCAGGTTCTCCTCGATGGCACGGCTGTCCATGGCCTCGATCACCTCGTCGAACGTCAGGTCCTCGTCGGCCTTCATCTTCAGGGTCATGAAATTGAACACCTGGCGAAGCGACCACGGATTCGATCCTGCCATGTTCTGCATGATGGCCTCCCGCGTATCCGCAGGGAAGGGCTCGATCACCGTGTTGGGCACCCATTCCTTCTCTTCCATGGGCTCCACCATGGTGGGCACCGGGAAAGGAAAGGCATTGCTCTTTCGCAACTGCTCGATGGCGGAAGTCACTTCATTGGGGAACGCCTGCTGGGCCAGGGAGGCCCCCGGCAGCGCCACCGCAACCAGGATCACGGTCAGGAGCCGCCCGGGCAGGCCGGCGGCCGCGTGCGAAAGGGACCTGCGAATTCTCGTGGGTTCGGTCATGTTCTGCTCCAGTATCGTTAGTGATCAGTCGGTTGTCCGGGGGGCTCAGATGAACAGGCTGATGTCGGCCTCGCCGGCAAATTCAAGGAATGTCGCCGCGCCGCCGAGATCAATACCGTCGATGAAATCCCCGGGCTTCATGTCGAACAGGTCAATGGTCATCTGGCACCCGACCATCTTGACCTCAAGGTCGAGGCAGGCCGAGCGCAGGTCCTCCACGGAGGACACCCCCTTGGACTTGATCTTGTTCTTCATCATGGCGGTCATCATGGACTGCATTCCGGGCACGGCCGTTCCCATCACCGGAAACCACTTGTCCATGCCCATCGGCATCGGCATGCCGGGATTTCCAAGCGGGCTGACCTCCAGGGCCAGGTCTTTCTTCAGCAGCTGCAAGCCGTAGAACGTGAAGAAAATCGATACCTTGTAGTCCAGCGCCGCTGCCGTGGATGCAAGGATGAACGGCGGGTAGGCCCAGTCGAGGCTGCCCTTGGTGGCAATCAATGCCATTTTCTTCTGTGACATGGTGATTCAAGTACTCCTGGGTGGTTTCGGTCTATCTCTGCAATTTCGGGCCCCCCGTCCAAACACGTCAGCCAGTAACCTGACGCCGGGTTGGACCCAGCATTGCCCGGCGCCTTGCCGCCCGGCGGCACCAACCCGGACGCCCGCCGGATGTCCGCCGGCCGAAGAAGGCCCGGCGAATCATTCCGGCATCCGGAACCAGCCGATACGTCTACTGGTCGTCTCCCCCCGTCATGGAATGCATGGCCTCCTTGAGGGTGGACATCATGCCTTCATACCACTTGGTGTATTCGTCCGGTGTCATCAGACTGTCCATCATCCCGGTATAGGTCTGCGGGTTCATACCCTGGGACATCATCTGCATGTAGGCATTGGGGTTCATCAACTGGGTGTAGGCGCCGGGATTCATCAAGCCAGCCCAACTGCCCGGATTCATCATGGCAGTCATCCCCTGGGGAGACATCATCTGCATGTAGGCGCCCGGGTTGGTCCAGTTCTGGGGACTCGTCATCACAAAGGGGCCGCCCTGTGGCTGTCCCATCCCCATCTGTCCGACCCCCCCCATCATGGGCATCATCGCCCCCATGGGCGCCATCATCATCGGATACATCATCATGGGGTTCATCATGGTCATCGGATTCATCATGGCCATGGGGTTGGACATGGGATTCGCCATGGCACCCGGATTCATCATCGCCATGGGATTCGCCATGGCGCCCGGGTTCATCATGGTCATCGGGTTCATCATGGCCATGGGGTTGGACATGGCATCCGTCATGCCCATCGGATTGAGGCCCGCCGGCGCCTGGGGCATTCCTCCGGCTTCGGCCATGGACTTCATCATGGCCTCCATCATCTGGTTTACGTCCATGGGGTTCTGGGCATTCGTGTCCGAAGACTCGCCCTGGGCACCGGCCAATGGCGAAACGAGGAGGCTGGTCGCAAGGGCCAGTGTCGTGATCAATCTGTTCATGTTGATACCTTTCGAGAATGCCCGGAACTCGGGCGATGGACGTTAGTAAATATATTATATAATAAAAAACTAAAGTATAAGCTTTCCGCCATCCGGGAACCTGTAGGCTGATGGGGTAACGGAGGAATAGGGGTCCTCACCCCCGGATATCCCGAAGTAAATAGGGGGCAAGCCCGGCCGCTCTGCAGGTCATCCGCGGACGGGAATCCAGAGGACATTCAGATTTCCCGCCAACCGGCTGGCGTAGGTGAAGATCGGCACCTTGAATCCTTGTACGGGGCGTCCCGTACCGGGCATTCCGATACCCGGTTACCCTTCTTCCCGTATCGCTGCCGGCACTTCGTCTGTTTCCTGGAGACATTGAAATGCTCCGGAGAACTGCCTTCTCCCCAAGGTCGGATGAAAGGCAGGCGTTCCGTGCTGCATCCTCCGCCGGAGAGCCATGGGAACGGCATGATGGAAACCGTGCCGGAAATGTTCTAATATGTTCTAATATAGGAAATTCTCATGAACGAGCCATCGCCATGAAACCGTTCGCGACTTACCGGTTATTCTGCCTGTTGCCACTGTTTTTCCTGCCGCTTGCGGGGACTGCCCAGGAGTCGTCGGGCGAGACCGGCCACGGCGAAACGACGATGGGTGAATTCCGGGGAGCCAAGAACACCGTCCATCCGCAATGGTTCAAGGAAAGCTTCCTGGAATTCGAGGAGGATATCGAAGAAGCTGCCGCCGAGGGACGCCGGCTCATGCTCTACTTCCATCAGGACGGTTGTCCCTACTGCAACAAGCTGGTCGAACACAATTTCAGCAGCGAGATCATGGGTCAGAAGGTGCGCCAGCACTTCGACGTGGTGGCCATCAACATGTGGGGCGACCGGGAGGTGGTGCAGGTCGGCGGGCGGCAGTTCTCGGAAAAGACCCTGGCCGCCGCGCTTGATGTGGATTTCACCCCCACCCTGCTGTTCTTCGGCGAGAACCGCAAGGTAGTCCTGCGCCTGGACGGCTACCTGCCGCCGGAGGATTTCGGCCTCGCCCTGGAATACGTCGCCAACCGCCTGGAGTCCGGTTCCTCCTGGGCGGACTACGTGGCCGAGCGCCGCAAGGGCGCCGCGACGGACCTGGACAACGTCATGGAGCGGGCCATGGCGCCACCCTACGACCTGACCCAGGGAGGACAAAACCGGCCCCTGGCCGTCCTGTTCGAGGAAGGGGACTGCATGAACTGCAACCTCCTGCATGAAAAGACATTCCGTGACCCCGACGCCGGTCCCCTGCTCGACCGTTTCGATATCCTGCAGGTCAATCGCTGGGCGGATACCTCCGTCAGGCTCCCCGACGGCACCTCCACCACGGCTTCCCGCTGGGCCCGGGACCTCGGCATCGGCTACAGCCCGGCAATGGTGCTGTTCGACCCGGAGGGCGGGGTCATCATGAAGATCAATGCACAGTTCCGGACCTTTCACATCCTGGGAGCGCTGGCATACGCCTCCAGCGGGGCTTACCATGAAGAACCCAGCTTCCAGCGCTATCTCAGTGCCCGTGCGGAGGAAATCCAGGAACAGGGCATCGACGTGGATATCTGGAAATACTAGATGCCCCGCCGCTGCCCGGGCAGTGTCCAGTCACGGACCGTATCCCCCTCAGGGAGTCCGGGATTCCGCCGAACCCGCCGGCCGCCGCGCAAGTCCGTTTCGGGCGTATGGCGTCCGGACGGCGGAAACATTCTCACGCGGACACCCGGAAACAATCCGTATCCTGCTGTTTTTCCAACCGTTAGACGCCAACCGGGACGAAAGCACACGTGGCAAACGTGTACGCGAAAATCTATACTTGTCTTTCTAATATAATTTATATAATAATTTGTCAAATAAAACTGGAACTACTGGATCATTCAGCACACCGATGAGCACCCCGGACAAAACCTCTTCCAACGGTGCCGGCCAGACCGGGGCGGCAAGGGCCCTCCTGCTTGACTGCCCGGTACCCGGGTTCGCGGCGCGCAGCACCATGGGGCCGGTCTCCCTGGAGGACTACCGGGGTCAATGGCTGATCCTGTTTGCCCATCCGGCGGATTTCACGCCGGTCTGCACTTCCGAATTCATCGCCCTGCAACGCCTTTACGGGCAGTTCCGGCAGCGGGGCTGCGCCCTCCTCGGCCTGTCGGTGGACAGCATCTACTCCCATGTCGCATGGGTGCGGAATATCCGGGAAAAATTCAGCGTCGAGATCACGTTTCCCATCGTGGAGGATATCTCCATGTCCATTGCCCGGGCCTACGGCATGCTGGATGAATCCTCCAGCAGCACCGCCACGGTCCGCTGCGTGTTCTTCATCAATCCAGACGGTATCCTGCGGGCGAAGATCTTCTACCCCATGCAGGTGGGCCGGTCCGCCACCGAGATCCTGCGGACCCTGGTTGCACTCCAGTCCGTGGCCGAACGCGATTCCATGACCACACCGGAAGGCTGGCAGCCCGGGGATACACTGGTGCCCATGGCACCCGTCACCATGGCCGATGCGGACGATGTGGATGCCATGCAGGATACCCCGGAGTGGTATTTTGCCGCATCCAGGGTGGTGAACTGACATGCGTGCTTCCGGCAGCGAAACAATGACGAACGGGGCCCTGCAGATCGGCATACCGGTGGAGGCGTTCTGCAGCTGGCTGAAACTGATCTCCAATCCGAACCGGCTGCGCATCCTGCTGCATCTGAGGGCCGGCGAGTGTGCGGTGGGGGAACTCGAATCCGCGCTGGAACTCAAGCAGCCCAACCTCTCCCACGAATTGCGCAAGCTGCGGGATCACGGGCTCGTGACCACGCGCCGGCAGTCCAAGGTGATCTTCTATTCCCTCTCCGGTGCCTCCACCATGAGATTTGTGGACGGACTCATGGAGCTGCGTGGAAAACTCCACGGATCCATACGTGAACCGACGCCGATCGGTAATAATACCCGCCCGGCCGACGTGGGGATTGGCCGGGAAAACCTGTCGCAAGAAAACGGTGAGTGCGGGCAGTTCGCCATCGTGCATCACCTGAATTCAACCATCTGAACCAGCAGTTCATCATGCAAACCAGAAACCTGTCTCCTGCCCTGATTTCAGCAGTTCTTCTCCTGCTTGCCTCTATCCTGGGTGTGTCAGCGTCCCATGCCATGGCCGGAACCGCGACCACCCCGGACTCCGGGGCCGGAGTACTCTTCCAGAGTGAGACGGTCATCCAGGGGGATGGCGAGGAGAAAAAGCTGGAGGAAGAAGAGGAAGAAGACCCCGAGTGCTGAACCGGGAGACGCCTCCCCGGGCATCGACAGCCTGACTGTAGGCTGTACGGAGCCCATGGTGCTATCCTTGTGAAGCCCGCGCAGTTATCATTTGAACCAACCACCGATACAGAGGAATCTGACATGAAACACTATCAAATCCTGCTGCCTGCCCTGCTCGCAGCGAGTCTTTCAACCCCTGCACTTGCAGAGA
>JAJDTE010000127.1:0-4496 GCA_022827325.1 Gammaproteobacteria bacterium
GTATTCACCGTGCTCCATCACCAGTTGCTGGACCCAGGCCTGTGCCTCGGCGGTTTCGGATGTCATCGTAAATGGTCAGGAAAAATCCCGGACCGGGTCCGTTGTTTCCTTGGTCGCGTTCCCTGTCATGCCGGCACCCGGTCCAGCGTGTCCATGATCTCCATCGCCTGCTTCGCCAGGGACGCTGCTGCAGATCCTCCCATTGGAGATTTCAGCAAAAGTACGTCTACATCGGCCGCCACTTCACCCTCCGATCCGATCAACCCCGGGACACCACAACGTAACGGCGTACTCGCGCTCCAGCCTCTCGATGTCCTGAATTTTCTTCATGTGACCCTGTTGTGCCTGTGTCGGACTCTTCTGGCATGGGTGCAATCGGTTCCCGTTCATTATGCCGCACCTTTGGAGCATGCGCCATCGACAGCGACGGAAGAGAATTCAGGATTTGTGGTAACTGGCAAATCAGTGGCTATCGAAAAGCTCGACTGAATAGCCGAGGTTCCGGAAACCCAGAATCCGTTTTTCGCTCATGCGCCGAATCCGGGGGATGGCATCATCGACGTAGTCATAGGGCAGCACTTCACGTTATTCCGGTTGCAGTCGGTGCAAGCGACTCACATACTGCGCCAGCGTTCCCTTCCAGAATATCTGCATTGAAAGAAAGAGCGTGTCCAGGCGGGCAACGTCGTATCCCTCTCCAATATATCGATCGGTTGCAACCAGAACCCGTTCCTCGGTCTCGGGAAATGAGGCGATACGCTCCATGATCTCGCGGCCCTGACGCACACCCAATCCACCGGTAAGCAGCAGCATCTTGCGGTAAAAGGGCCGAGCCTTTCGGCGAACTGACTTTCGTGACTCTTGCGCTCGGCAAAGACAATCGGCGACCGCCCCGAATTGAGACCACTCGTGTTCGATTCACAAATGGGATTTCCATACAGTTACGTGCATCAACACGGATAATCCATGAACTGCGAACGACAGGAAAAGGCCATGCCGCACCGGTAAGCATACTGGTCGCCATTCCGGGTCGGGTCGTGGCCCTCGTCGTCAACCCCGACCCCGGAGTTGCCATAGGCATGACATCCCGATTCCCTACAATCCCATTGGTATACAAGGTTTTCAGCATTCCTTGAGATTGAAGTTCCGGTTTAATGGGCTAACGCTCCACCCTTGCCCGAAATTCCTTCAATGCATGATGCTGCAAAGGGCGGGAATCGCAGTCCGTCCGCTCCATGACCCGCCACACCGATCGTTCACAAAAAGCGGCCGGAATGGCCGGTACTGTTGTGCTGTTGCTCGTGATCAGCGTCCTGATCGCCGTGCCCTTGGCCCGGGCGGACACGAATTCCTTCTTCACCAGATATTCCTCGTTACGGATCGTCGACCGTGACGACGATCTCCAGGAACTGGTTTCGGACGGCTGGGAAGATAACTGGTATTCCGGCTGGTCGGTGCCGGGTACCGGGAACTGGCGTCTGGCTGTCGAGACGGCCATCCCATGGCGACCCGACACGGATGTTGTCGTACTCCTGCGACTGGAGATCAGCAACGCCTGCACGGGATGGCATCAGTTCGTCGTCGTGCCCGAGATAGGATATCCGTGGGCTACAGAAGCGTCTGAAACCTGCGCCCTGGGGACACTTGCCATGCGTGTCTCGCACGACGCAATTGAGATTGACACTATAGCAGTGAGCCGGCCGGATCTTTCGCATGTCACCTTTCGGTTCGACGGTGAAGGAACGGAGGAGATCGAGGTTGCTCGCGACGATTCCGGGGCGGAGATTGCAGGGGCCGATGCCGATGTCACCAGGTGGATCGGCACCCACCCGGCACGCATTCTCGACGAATCTTCGGAACGGCGTCGCTTTGGTTCGATCATGCCCCCTGAAGATCTGCATGAACTGGTTCGTAACACGTATGTCGCCGTCCCCGGTGACACCCGGACGGTGGACGGTATCCTGGTCGCCTGGGGCTGCAGACCCCACAATTGCCCCTATGAACAGGGAGGCATCGCGATCGAGGTACCAACGGGGCGGCCTTACGCCGTTACCTGTTCCGAGGAACACGGCGTCAGGGTCTTCGGCGGCAAGCCCTCGGAAATTCCCGAGCCGCTCCGAGCGATCGGTGCCCGGAAATGTATTTTCTGGAGGGACACGAATTGAGAAGTCGACGAATCGTCCCGGCAGACCCGGCGAATGTTGGGGGATATGGATGCACTATTCAGGCCTATGGCTGGACCGAAGGACCGAAGGAACTTCCGGCAACCCCTCCGCGCACGGGTAGTAAAAGCGTTGGCACATCAAAAATCCGACGCCAGGAACCTGGGAGGCCGCGGGAATGTATGGAACCAAAATCCTGTTCTTCGCCAGGAATCCCGGGGCATCGAGGGATTTGCAAGTGAGAAGATTCTTACGCAACAAAGAAATGTTCGGGTCTTATACGTCCTGCAAGGTGGGCAAGCCGCAATCCGCTTGCCGACGATTTCGGGTACGACTTGCCTGCATGAACAAATGGCCATGACAAACGCTCCCCTAACCCGAACCGGCAGAGTCTTTACTTCCACCATCCACGCGATCGCCTTGGTCCTGATCGTGCTGGTGCTTGCGCACCACGGCGCGCAAGCACAGACCTATGAGGGCGGGGGCTGTTACGACATTGATCCCTCCACGATCGAATGGCGCCCTCAGGCAAAGTGGCAAGCACAGGACTACCCATGGCTGATTCTGTCACAGAGAGTCGAGGGAACACCTCCGGGGCATTTCCTCCACGCTGAAGGCGGGCGTTGCCTCGGAAGGATCGAGCATCTTATTGCACGTATCGTGAACACCTGCCGCCATCCTGTGTCCGGTCGGAGCCATTGGCTGATTTACACTCAAAGCGGCGCCTATCTTGGCTATATCGAGATATGGTCGGTTGATCCCGCATCAGGCAATCCGGTGCGGGACTATGTCGAGGTCTGGGGAGACCGTGTGTTGAAGGGAGTGGGGATGGAGAAGCTGGTTGCCGCCGATGGAAGTTGTCTGTGGCAGGAAAGAAAGAAGGGCAGCGCGCTCTTCGACGATGCGATGTCAGACCTGCGTATCGGCAGGGAAGTCGGTAACCCCCGCCGGCTAACGGAGCTGCCGACGCGCATTGTGTCGGCGGAGACGGTGAAACATTGGTTGAAGGCTCTGGACGGCATCGCAAGGCTTGAGGGGGCCGTCTATGCCGGTGACACCGACCGGGAGGCGTGGCGGGTGGTTCAGGTCTACGGTGTATGGAATTGCGATACAGAGGGAGTCGTCCTGGTGCTCGACCGAAAGACGGGGGTCTGGAGAGCGATTTACGACGTGCCCTCAGGCTGCTCGAAGGTCCTCAGCTTTTCGCTCCGCGACATGATCATCATTCACGACCGGCTGTACGTATGGGCTTGCACCTCATGCGCCAGCTGGGGCTACTACGAGGAGTTCGTGGTGAACCTTCGAACACACCGAGTTTCGCCTCTCAGGCCGTACGAGTGGTTGCGAGGGGGGGATGATGGCGGAAATCCGCGTATCGTCAATCTCGACCACGAGCTGTTCCCGCATTGACACCTCTGCGGGCAGAACAGAAAAGCCGACGGACCGGCACTGCGGTATTCCATGATGCAGGCGAACCAGTTCTCTCCGCATGCCAAGTCGCTCGGCAACGGGATCGGTAATTGGCGCGGTTCGGTCGGAAACGGCCGGGAAATTCCATCGGTTCCGCTGCGATGAGCGCAGACCGGATTCCCGCGAGCACCCTTCCGCACTTCAGAATGATGTTTGTGTGGATCAGGATATCACGGGGTAGTGTTACGTCCGAAATCGCGCAGCCGTTCAAGATCGATCCCCTCAAGCGGCACCGAAGCCAGTAGCGCTTTGAGCCCCCCGGAGTGCGGCGCGGCGATCTTCTCGCGCAGAATGGCACGAGTCTCGGAGTCGCGCTCGGAATCGACCAGCGCCGAAGCGATTTCCCGCACGAGCGCAGCGTCTTCCTTCCGGACCTGGACCTCGACACGCACAAAGCCCTGCCGCCGACGGCGCTTGCGCCACTGAGTGACGGGAGATGGATTTGGGTTGACCATAGTTTCCTCCATTTCCGGAAAATTTACCTGAAATGGGGGAGGTGCAGCAACGGGACCCTGACTCTTTCCCGGAACGCCCACGGCCAGATATGCCCACCTGGACATTGTGGCCTGCCCGAGGGTTGTACAAAAATTTGTATCAATCCGTGTCAGGTAGCCGCTGCGCCACGCCGGGCGACATTTCCGCCGCATCCCCGGCAAGGTTCTGCGACATTTCGAGTCCATATTCACGTCACCCATCGAAACCCGGTGGATCAACCCAATCATCAACCGAATCGAAAGAGAACCGATGAACACGAAACTGAAAATGAAGTCACTGGCCGCCATCGCCATTGCCGCCGCCCTCGGCGGGACGGCGCTCGCAGGCGCAAGCTACGCCGGCCACCGCGACGGTGGCCACGGCAAGGGT
>JAJDTE010000128.1:0-7444 GCA_022827325.1 Gammaproteobacteria bacterium
CTTCTGCGGCCCGGAAAGCTTCACCCCGGATGACCAGTTCCACGTCGGCGAGGCGCCGGAGGTGCGCAACTATTTTGTTGCGGCCGGGCTCAACTCCATCGGCATCCAGAGCGCCGGCGGGCTGGGCAAGGCGCTGGCCGAATGGGTCACGGAGGGCCATCCCCCGCTGGACCTCTGGGGCAACGACATCCGCCGCATGCACCGGTTCCATGGAACACAGCACTACATCCAGTCCCGGGTGACGGAGACGCTGGGGCTCCTGTATGACAATCACTACCCCTATCGCCAGATGGAGACGGCCCGGAATGTCCGCCATTCCCCGGTGCACGAACGGCTCATCGCGCATCGGGCCTGCTTCGGCGAGTCGTCGGGCTGGGAGCGTCCCAACTGGTTCGCTCCTGAAGGCGTCGAGCCCGAGTACGAATACAGCTTCGGCAAGCAGAACTGGTTCGAATACTCGGCGGCGGAGCACCGCGCGGCCCGGGAAGGCGTGGTGCTGTTCGACCAGACCAGCTTCGCCAAGTACCTGGTGCAGGGGCGTGACAGCTGCAAGGTGCTGCAGCAGATCTCCAGCGCCAACGTCGACCTTCCCCCCGGGCGCATGATCTACACCCACTGGCTCAACGACCGGGGCGGCATCGAGGCGGACCTGACCGTGACGCGCCTGTCGGAGGACCGGTTTTTCGTCGTCAGCGGCGCCGCCGTGGCTGGCAAGGACATGAACTGGCTGGAGCGCCACATTCCCGACGGCGCCCACTGCATGATCAGTGACGTCACCAATGCCTGGGCGGTGTTCGGCATCATGGGTCCGGGAAGCCGCGCGCTGCTCAGCGACGCCATCGCGCATGATTTTTCCACCGCGAACTTTCCGTTCGGCGCGGTGGCTGAAGTGGAGGTGGGTTCCGCGGTGGGCCGGGCTGCCCGGGTGTCCTATGTGGGCGAGCTGGGCTGGGAGATCTACCTGCCGGTGGACATGGCGCGGCACGGATTCGACTGGTTGCTCGGCCACGGGAAACCCCATGGACTGAGGATGGCCGGGATGCACGCCCTGGATTCCTGCCGGATCGAAAAGAAGTTCGTCCACCTCGGCCACGACATCGGCGATGAGGACACGCCGCTGGAATGCGGCCTGGGTTTCGTGTGCGATCTGGACAAGCCGGTGCCGTTCATCGGCCGCGATGCCATCGCCAGGCAGCGGGAGACCGGTTCCTGGAGGGGCAAGCGCATGGTCCAGTTCCTGTTGCGGGATCCCGAGGTGATGCTGTATCACCACGAGCCCATTCTCAGGGACGGCTGCATGGTGGGCCACCTGACCTCCGGCAATTACGGGCATACCCTGGGAGGCTCCGTGGGACTCGGCTATGTCTATGAGCCGGATGGAGTGACGGAGGACTACATCGCGTCAGGCGAATTCACCATCGAGGTCGGCGGCGTCCAGGTGCCGGCCAGCGCGAGCCTGAGGCCGATGTACGATCCGAAGGCGGAACGCATGCGGGGGTAGGCGGGGATGCCGCCCTCCCGGAACGGAGTTCCGGGGAACCCGAAGAGTGGGCCTGTCGGTGGCCCTGAAGTGGGTTTCAAGTTGACAATGCCGCCGACAAATCTGACAATGCCCGGCCCCGGTGCTGTAACTGGAATCCCGAATTCCTGCAACACCGGTGAAACAAGACATTACTACAAATCCGGCTACTGAGCGTTTTGAAGCCGGATACCGGTTGTTGCCTTGATACACACTGAATGAGGAGACCCACATCATGAGAAACAAAATCACCTATTTGGCGGTGCTCGGCCTGTTTGCCGGCGCCGCCCAGGCGAACTGCCCGGCGGTTACCGTCGCCGATGACAAGGGGGTTGCCGCAGGCAAGTATCCCCAGCAATACGAGCTTTCCGAGTTCGAATCCCTGGCAGGATGCAAGCTGAGCTTCAGCGAAAATCCGGACATCGGCGCCCTGAACGCGCGTATTCGCGGCAATCCCGAGATGCCGCCGCTGGCGGAGCGGCTGCCGGCGGAACCCCTGGTCATGGCGCCCTACGATTCCATCGGCCAGTACGGCGGCACCCTGGATGTATTGTCCAATGCAACCGAGGCCGGCACGTCCGACTTCCTGTCCGTGCGTCACGTCAACCTGGTGCGCTACTCTGATGACCTGCAGACCATCGTGCCCAACATAGCCAGGGACTGGGAATGGAACGATGACTTCACCCAGCTCACGTTCTTCCTCAGAAAGGGCCACCGGTGGTCCGACGGCGCTCCGTTCACCGCGGACGACGTGAAGTTCTGGTACGACGAGCTGGCGCTGGATTCCAAGGTGATCGAAAAGCCGAAGGACTACGTGCTGGTTGCGGGCGAGCCCATGACCGTCGATGTCATCGACCCCCAGACCGTGCGTTTCAACCTGCCGGCGCCGAAACCGGGCCTGCTGGCGCACTTCGCGACTTCCTTCGCCCAGGGCTTCCAGCCCAAGCATTTCCTCGGTCAGTACCATCCGGATATCAACCCGGATGCCGACAAGCTCGCCCAGGAGGCCGGGTTCGAGAACGGCCTGGAAGTGATCAAGGCCTATTTCGGGAACTCCGACTGGACCGACACGCCCACCCCGATGCTGAATGCCCCGGACAAGGTGGGCAACCTGCCGGCGGACACCATGCCGACACTGGAGAGTCATATCTACACAACCGACACCACGGAAGGCCGTCACCTGGTAGCCAACCCGTATTTCCACATCGTGGACACCCAGGGCAACCAACTGCCGTACATCAGCGAGCAGGACGAGGTGTACATCAACGACAACGAGGTCCGGATCCTGAAGCTGGTGAACGGGGAAGTGGATTACAAGTCGCAGTCCCTGCAGCTGCCTTCCGCCCCCATCCTGCTGGAGAACCAGGAGAAGGGTGGTTACAAGATCCAGCTCCGGCCCGAGATCACCCTGCCTTCCTTCGGCTTCAACGTGACGTCGGCGGATCCGGAGAAGCGCAAGGTGTTCGGTGACCTGCGCTTCCGCGAGGCCATGTCCATCGCCCTCAACCGCGAGGAAATCAACGAGGTGGTCAACTTCGGACAGGGCACCCCGACGCAGTACATCGGCTTTTCTCCCAGGCCCGAGTTCGTGGACGCCAAGTGGGAGTCCCACATGACGCAGTATGACCCGGACGGTGCCAACGCCCGGCTGGACGAGATCGGCATGGTGGACACGGACGGCGATGGCATGCGGGAGCTTCCCAATGGTGAAAAGCTGGTCCTGAACCTGCAGTTCGCCACCCAGGGTATCGCCGGGCAGCTGGTCGAGATGGCGGGTCAGCACTGGGCCGACGTCGGCATCCAGACCACCGTGAAGGAGGTCACGCCGGACGAGTTCCGTTCCGCCCAGTCGGCCAACCAGCTCGACGTGGTGATGTGGCGGAAAAGCCAGCCCCTGGCCATCGTGCTCGGCAACAACGAGCTGTGGGTGCCGCCGTTCGAGAACTATTTCGGCGTCCGCAACGGCATGCTGTGGGCGGAGTGGGTTGACTCCAACGGGGAGAAGGGCGTTGAGCCGCCCGACTACGTGAAGCAGCTCATCGCCGATGTCAATGCCTTCCAGTCGGCTACGGCGGGTTCCGACGAGTTCAAGCAGCTCGGTGCGCGCATGGTGGAGAATATGACCGGCAATCTGCTGTTCATCGGCGTGGCCCGGGCGCCGGCACCGGTCTTCCATCACAACAACCTGCACAACTTTACCGACTTCAAGACCCACTCCTACGAATATTACCGGACCTACCCGTACCGGGGGACCCAGTGGTGGCTTGACGAGTAAGCCTCTCATGCGGTAAATCTGAAGCCGGTCAGGATCGGGATCCTGGCCGGCTTTTTTCTTCCGGGTGTCCCGGCTTGAAGGCCGGGACATCGGGTTGCCGTTATCGCAGGCCTCAACCAGATCATGGGTCAGTTCATACAGTTCACCCTAACCCGCGCCTTCATGGCGCTGTTTACGCTGCTGACGGTCTCCCTGATTGTATTCACCCTCATGGAGATGGTGCCGGGCAACTGCGCCGAGCGCTACCTGGCGTTCAAGAATACCCAGGGCCAGCAGATCACGGTGGACGACATCGAGGCGGAGGAGCGGCGCCTCGGCCTGGACCGGCCGTTCCTGATCCGCTGGGCAAGCTGGGTCGGCAACGTGTTCTTCAAGGGGGAGTTCGGGGACTCCTGCATACTCAGGCTGAACATCAACCAGTTGCTGAGTGACAAGTACTGGATCAGTCTCGGGATCTGTCTCGCGGCACTGATACTGGCCTACCTGATTGCCATACCGGTCGGAATCTATTCGGCCTCCACGCCCAGCCCGGTCACCAACAACGTGCTCCGGTTCCTCAGCTACCTCGGCCTGGCGCTGCCGAATTTCCTGCTGGCGCTGATCATCATGCTGATCAGCACCGTCCTGTTCGGCGATTCCCTTACCGGGCTGTTCTCCAAGGAATACCGGGATGCGGCCTGGTCTCTCGCCAAGTTCCAGGATTTCCTGTCCCGCGCGTGGCTTCCCATCTTCGTGCTGGGCTGGTCCGCCACCGCATTTGCCATGCAGACGGTGCGCGCGCTGATGCTGGATGAAATCGGCAAGCTGTACGTGACCGCCGCTGCGGCCCGTGGCATCTACGGGCGCCGGCTGCTCTGGCGTTATCCGGCGCGCCATGCCATGGGGCCGGTGATCAACTCCCTGGGCTTCGACCTCAACAGGATCTTCAACGAATTGCCGGTGGTCGCGCTGATCTTGACACTGACGGAGGCGGGTGCGCTCCTGATCGAGGCCCTCGCCCGTTCCAATGACCAGCAGCTTGCCGGGGCGATCATCTTCCTGCTGACCGCCAGTATCGTCATTGTGAATTTCGTGACGGACGTCCTGCTGGCGCTGATGGATCCCAGGATCCGCAAGGGCCTGATCGGCTGACCGGGGGCATGCCATGAGACTGATGTTCTGGAAAAAAAGGGAACTGGACCAGCAGAAGCTGAAGGAAGCCTATTTCACGGCCTCCCAGGGCCAGTTGATCCGGGCCCGGTTCAAGGGCAACAAGACCTCGATGGTGGCCGCCTGGGCGCTGACGATCATGATTCTGACGGGGCTGTTTGCGCCGTTTCTGTCTCCCTATTCGCCGGATATCTCGGGCCGTGACAAGGAATACGAGAACGGGCCGCCGCAGATACCCAAATTCTGGGACGAGAACGGCTTTTCCTGGCGCCCGTTCATCTACGCAACCGAGCGCAAACGGGGCTTCGAGACGAATTTCCGCTGGGTGATCACCCAGAACCGGGATGAGCGGCGATACCTGCAGTTCTTCGTCAAGGACTGGGAGTACAGTCTGCTGGACATCGAGTGGGATCTCCCGGGGGATACGTTCGATGTCAATGTACAGATGTTCACCTGGGACAAGCACCTGTTCGGCGTGGACAAGGGCGGCATTCACATCTTCGGCACCGACGGCACCGGCAAGGACATCTATTCACGCACGCTGCACGCGATCTACACGTCCCTGGCGGTGGGCACCCTGGGCGTCCTCATCTCGTTCGTCCTCGCCCTCATCATCGGTGGGGTCGCCGGCTATTTCGGCGGCTGGATCGACTCGGTGCTGCAGATGATCACCGACGCCATCCGAACGGTGCCGCCGATACCGCTGTTCATGGCGCTGGCGGCGTTCATGCCCGACGAATGGAGTTCCGAGACCAGATTCTTCTTTATCGCCACCATCCTCGGCCTGATCGGCTGGCCGACCCTTGCGCGCCGCATTCGAACGCATCTCCTCACGGAGCGCGCCCAGGAATACGTCCTCGCCGCGCAGCTCAGCGGGGCGTCCGCCACCCATATCATCCGACGGCATCTGCTGCCGAGCTTCACCAGCTACATCATCGTCGACCTGATGATCACGTTTCCCTACGTGGTGCGTTCGGAAACCGCGCTCAGCTTTATCGGGCTTGGCCTCACCGACCCGGTGAACTCCCTGGGGTCGCTGATGCAGAACGTTTCCAAGGCGGACGTGCTGCTGAACTACCAGTGGTATTTCATTCCGGTGATTTTCTTCATCGCCTTCGTGCTGGCTTTCGTGTTCGTCGGCGACGGACTGCGCGACGCCGCCGATCCGTATTCCAAGTCCAAGAAATGAGTCTCCTCAAGGTTGAAAACCTGACCCTGCAATTCGACACCGACGAGGGTCGGATTCTGGCCGTGGAGGATGTCTCTTTCGAAGTCAACCCGGGCGAGATACTGGGCCTGGTGGGGGAATCCGGCTCCGGCAAGTCGGTGACCGCCAAGTCGGTGATGCAGCTCAACCCGGAAAACGCGGTCTACGACCCCGGCAGCAGGATCACGCTCAACCTGGACAGCGGCTCCGTCGACATCCTGTCCCTGAAGAAGGCCAAGGACATGGAGATCGTCAGGGGCGGCGCCGTGTCCATGATTTTCCAGGAGCCCATGGCCAGTTTCGCGCCGGCGATCACCATCGGCGCCCAGATGGTGGAGCAGCTCCTGCTGCACAAGGAAATCAGCCAACAGGAGGCCGCCCGCATTTCCGTTGAGATGCTGGAGCGTGTCGGCATCTCCGATGCCGAACACCGGTTCAACCAGTATGCATTCGAACTGTCCGGCGGCATGCGCCAGCGTGCCATGATCGCCATGGCGCTGTCGACGAGTCCAAGACTCCTGATCGCGGATGAGCCCACCACGGCGCTCGACGTGACGATCCAGGCCCAGGTGATCGACCTGATGAAGGATCTGGTGGCGGAATACGGCATGGGAATCATCTTCATCACCCATGACCTCGGCGTGATCGCGCAGACCGCAGACCGCGTCGCGGTCATGTATCTCGGCAGGCTGGCGGAGCAGGGTTCGGTCAGGGACGTCATCCAGCGCCCGGCACATCCCTATACCCGGGGCCTGCTCAACGCCCTGCCCAAGCTCGAGAATCTCGACGCGCCGCTGACGCCGGTGCCGGGGGACATACCCAGTCCGTTGGAGCGTCCGTCCGGCTGTGTATTCCATACGCGCTGCTCCATGGCCGAACCGCGGTGCCAGCAGGCCGTTCCCTCCATGGTGGACGTCTACGAGGGGCATCGTGCGGCATGCTTCGTCACCACCGCGCAGGAGCCGGGGGCATGAGCGGGCAGGCGGCAACACAGGTCTCGGGGGATGACACCGCCCGGGATGATTCCGGGACACCGGAAACCATCATCCGCGCGCGCAACCTGTCGGTGCATTTTCCCATCGGCGGGGGACTTTTCACAAAGAAGCTGTTTCTGCGTGCCGTGGACAGCGTTGACCTGAATATTCCGCAGGGTTCCTTTTTCGGCCTGGTGGGGGAGAGCGGGTCGGGCAAGACGACCCTTGGCAGGGCCTTTCTGCGCGCCTCCCCCATCACGACCGGCGAGGTGGAATACCATGATGACGAGGTCTCCTATGACCTGGTGAATCTCGGCAAG
>JAJDTE010000166.1:0-3440 GCA_022827325.1 Gammaproteobacteria bacterium
ATGGCAGAATGGTCCTGCCTGGTTCTGCCCGGTCCGCCGGGGTGATCCGTTTATTATGCGAAACGCTATTTGAGCCCCCGGTGGACATCGTTCCCCTCTGGACATCTTCGCCAACGGGGATCCGGCCCGCCTGTGCGGGCAGTTGAAGCGGGACGCCGGCCTGGGGACGGGGCGTTCGCGGAATATTCCGCGTCCCCTGCGGAACCCGCCCGGGCCGTGGTCTGACGGCTCCTCCCGTTCCCCGCTTCTTCTTCCCGGATGGCCGGCGAATGAATGGATTCCGGGTCCGGGTGGATTTCCCGTCTTCTGCAGCCCGGCGGGCTTCAGGCCGTATTCGATTGCCTGCTGCGCAAATGGTCCCTGACCAGCGCCTTGAGCAATCCGACGCCCATCAGTATCAGCACCACCGTAAATGGAATCGTGCCCACGATCATTGCGGACTGGATGGCTCTCAGCCCCCCTGCCAGCAGCAGGACCCCCACCACGGCAGTGAGTGCCACACCCCAGACCAGGATATGCTTCTGTCCGGTTCTCACGGAATACTCCCCACCGGAATTGATGGTGTTGATCACCAGAATCGCCGAGTCGGCGGAAGTCACCAGGTAGGTCAGCAGCAGAATCACGATCATCACCGACATCACCGTGGCAAGCACCGGCGACAGCATGATGTTGATGACCTCGTAGAGCTGGTAGGTCAGGTTCGCGCCGAATATCCTTCCTTCCGCCGCACCGCTCAATTCCAGGTCGATGGCCGTGCCGCCGACGAAGGCGAACCACAGGAAGCACATGATCGAAGGCGCCACGATGGCGCCCAGCACGAATTCCCGTATGGTCCGGTTCCGGGATATCCGGGCAAGGAAAATCCCCACGAAGGTGCCGAACGCGATCGCCCAGGCCCAGAAGAACACGGACCAGCCCGTCTGCCAGCCGCCAAGCTCCGTCGACGGGTCCCATACGGTCAGCGTCAGGGCCGGCAAGTGAATGACGTAACTGAAGATCCCCTTGCCCAGCAACTCGAACGCGAACATGGTGGCCCCGAAAACCAGGAAAAACGCGAGCAACGAGAACGACAGAACCATGTTGGTATTGCTCAGCCACTTGATGCCCCTTCCCACTCCGGACAGTGCCGAACCGGTCGACAACACCATCACGACCCCAAGACTCAGCAACAGGGCCCCTGTAGTGGGACCCGGGGATTCCCCCGTGGTCATCAGCCACTCCGCCCCGGTAATGTTGTGTAGTCCCGAGGCAAACGAGTTCAGACCAAGCCCGATGGTTTGCGATATCCCCAGCAGGGTCGACAGCACGGCGGCGATGTCGACGACGCTCCCCCAGGGCCCTTCCATTTTCCGGCCGAACAGGGAACTCAGTCCGGAGCGTATCGTCAATGGCAGATTGCGCCGGTAACTGAAGAATGCAAGCGAAATGCCCACCAGCGAATAGGTGGCCCATGTCCCCAGCCCCCAGTGCAGAAACGCGTAGTGATAGGCGCCCCGAACCGCCGACTCCGTCCTGGGAACCGCCAGTCCGTCAATCGCCGCCACCGTGCCCGCGGCAAGCCGGGCCTGATACTCGGCGAACACATCGGCGCCTTCCGGCAGTGCTATGCCGCTGCCGGCGAAAAGCGCCCTGATCGCCTCCCTGCTCTTGATGATCTCCGGGTTGTTCCCCAGATGCCAGATCGGTTCCGCCGCGGCGTAGCCGAGCATCCCGATGCCGATGCCCGCTCCGAACATCATCGAAAACCAGGAGAAATTCGAGAATTCGGGTTTCCCGTCCGGCGGGCCGAGCTTGACCCTGCCGAAAGGCGGAAACAGCGCCACAAACAGGCAGACGCCCACGTAAAAGGCAACGGCATAGATGTAAAAGGCATTGAAATGCTCCAGCGACCAGTTCTGTATGTCACTGAGCACCTGTCCCGCCCGTTCCGGGTCCATCGCCGCCCAGATCACAATCAGGGCAATCAGCACCTTGGCCGGCAATGCGACCGTCTGACTGAATCCTTCATAGAACCCGGACTCCTTTCTGTCTATTTTCAGCTCGACCAGTGGCGGGGGAATTGGCATTTCAGGTCACCTCGTCAGGCAGGTTGTTGAAACAGCAGGAATTCCCGCCAAGGATAGCACACCCGGATCAATACCCATATCACTTCACCTGACACTCACCTGACAAGGATCCCTGAAAGGGTTTTCATCCGGTTGGTCGGCTGTTGTTGGCGCGGCGCTGGTTCCAGGACTTGAACAAGAGGTCAGGTCGACATGAACGACGTACCGTTTCGCCCCCCAACTGTACATTTCGTCTCCTGATTCCACGGTCCGCACGAGCGCATCCCCGCCGCCTGGCAGCGTTCGTCGATCCGTGGTGATCAATGTCTGCTCAGGCCGCGGCCTGGCTGCGCAAGTCGACTCGTGCCGAAAGGTACTGAAACAAGCCTTGGCGATGAACGCCGGAACGCCTGCCTCCCGGTAACGTGGCCAGCCGAGCCATTCTCAGGCACATGTATCCATGATCCACCCGGGGCATGATTGCCGGATATTCCACCAGGTGACCGGTGTGGCCCAACACCCCGGCAACACCTGTCGTTTGTCGGTTACCCCACCGATCACCACCTGAGTCAGTAAAGGAGGCCGCGGCGCGGGTGGCTGAGAGCCTTCGGGCGGATATGACTGGGGGTGATTCGGGACAGGCGTAATTTTGCCGCCGGGCCATCAGTTCACGGCGGGAAGGATTCCTTGTCATGCTTCAGGGGGATGTCGGTCTGTACTATCCCGACTTTCGCGATTCGCCCGGAATCTGGCCTGATTTTGGGGATGATTGAGATGTACTCCCTTGAATTGATTGGCCCGTCCCCCTGAATTTGCCCTGTAGTGCCGACTTTTGCCTTGATCCGGAGAAGTCAGGCAGAGACCATAGAGGTCTTGTTCGTGCGCAGCAAGAGCCGCTGGAAGGACGGGGTGCACCACCGGTACTGGAGCATTGTGGAGAATGCACGGGTGGGAGGCGGCCGGGTGGTGCAGCGTCAGGTTCTGTATCTCGGCGAGATCAACGACACCCAGAAGGCGGCGTGGTGCCGCACCATCGATGTGCTGTCCGAGGACCAGGGCCTGCAGCAGATGGCGCTGTTCCCGGAGGACCGGGAAGCGCCGGAGATGTCATGCGCCGTGGTCCGTGTGGATGTGGGCAGGCTGGAGTTGCACCGTTCGCGCCAGTGGGGGGCGTGCTGGCTGGCCCTGTGGCTGTGGGATTTTCTGGACCTGGACGGGTACTGGGGTGAGCATTTGCCGCCGAGCCGGAAGGGGACGCGGTGGCTGGACATTCTGAAGGTGCAGGTGTGCTACCGGCTGATTGATCCGGGCAGCGAGTGGCGGCTGTACCGGCGCTGGTACGAGGACAGCGCGATGGGTGACCTTCTGGGTCTGGACCGGGTGATTCCGCGGGAC